>CALRWX020000065.1:0-23245 GCA_943371975.1 Pseudanabaena sp. UWO311
CCCACTACTAATTATTCAATCTGTAACACCTAGTCTTTCAGTATGAATGGAGTATTGTCAAAATACTGACAGAAGAAAACTTGCTGCTTTCGTTCAAGAAAGGACTAGTTTGAGCAGGACTATTTGGTTAGATCAAAAGCTCGCACATACCAAACTTGTACTTCATTACATTTATTAACTCTTAGTTAATAAATGTAATGAAGTACAAGTTTGGTACTTGCACAATAGATATAATTAAGGGGTATCAAGACTTTCAAGATTGTTATAGCTAGAAAAAATCTTGATTTCAACGCTTGCCAATGTGTAAGTTGCCAAAATTGTCTGAATTGGGTTTTATGACTTCTATTTTTATTATTGCATCAATCTAATTATTCACTTGATTAGGGAGTTAAATCATTATGACTAGCTCAACCTTTGCTTCAGAAACATCTAGAAATATTTCTAAGGAGCAAGCATTAATCCTTTGGTTTGAAGAAGTAGGAATTGTGGATATCCCACTTGTGGGTGGAAAAAATGCCTCTCTCGGCGAAATGATTCGTCGGCTTAAACCCAAAGGAGTAAACGTTCCCAATGGATTTGCTACTACTGCCTATGCTTTCCGTCACTTCATTAAAAAAGCAGGCTTAGAAGTTAAATTGCGCGAATTATTCGTCGATCTTGATGTGGAAGATATGATGAACTTGCGCGATCGCGGTCGAATGGCTCGTGCGTTAGTTCTCAATACCCCATTCCCTGACGATCTGCAAATGGCGATCGCCATGTCCTACAGGAAATTATGCAGTCTCTATGGTGCGGAAGAAGAAAATACCGATGTGGCTGTTCGTTCTAGCGCCACTGCCGAAGACTTACCTGATGCCAGTTTTGCGGGACAACAGGAAACCTATCTCAATGTCTATGGTGCGAACGAAGTCGTCGATGCTTGTCATCGATGTTTTGCATCACTTTTCACTGATCGTGCGATTTCCTACCGTACCATCAATGGCTTTGATCATTTTGATGTCGCCCTCTCCGTCGGTGTCCAAAAAATGGTACGTTCCGACCTCGCCGCCTCTGGGGTCATGTTCTCCATTGACACGGAAACAGGTTTTAAAAATGCAGCTCTAATCACCGCCGCCTATGGCTTAGGTGAAAATGTGGTGCAGGGCGCTGTCAATCCAGACGAGTACTTTGTTTTCAAACCCACCCTCAAACAAGGATTTCGTCCAATTCTGGAAAAGCGCCTCGGTACAAAGGAAATCAAGATGATCTATGACATTGGCGGCGGCAAGCTGACCAAGAATATTTCTGTACCAATTTCCGAACGGGTCAAGTTCGCAATTACCGATGATGAAATTCTCAAACTTGCCGAATGGACTTGCATCATTGAAGATCACTATTCAGAAGTACGCGGCAAGCTGTCACCGATGGATATTGAATGGGCAAAAGATGGTAAAACTGGTGAATTATTCATCGTTCAAGCGCGTCCTGAAACTGTGCAGTCCCAAAAATCGGGCAACATTCTCAGGAACTACAAACTTAATGGCTCCAGTGATTTGTTGATTACAGGTCGCGCTGTGGGTGAGATGATCGGTCAAGGCAAGGCGAATGTGATTTTGGAGGTTCACAACATCGAAGATTTTCAAGCGGGTGAAGTGCTAGTCACTAACAAGACTGACCCCGATTGGGAACCAATCATGAAAAAGGCTAGTGCGATCGTTACGAACCAAGGTGGACGTACTTGCCACGCCGCAATCATTGCACGGGAAATGGGTATTCCTGCGATCGTGGGTTGCAGCAATGCCACAGGCGTAATTAAAACTGGTCAAGAAGTCACGATCTCCTGTGCAGAAGGGGAAGAAGGTAAGGTTTATGCAGGGCTAGTTCCCTTTGAAGTGATCGAAACTTCCCTTGATAATTTGCCCAAGCTTTCTACCAAGATTTTGATGAATGTCGGCAATCCCGAAGAAGCCTTCGGTCTATCTTCCATTCCCTGCGATGGTGTTGGCTTAGCCCGTATGGAATTCATTATCGCGAACCATATCAAGGCCCATCCCCTCGCCTTGATGAACTTCGACAACCTCGAAGACAAAGCTGCGAAATGGGAAATCTCCCAACTGACAGCTCGCTATGAAAACAAGGCTGATTTCTTTGTAGACAAGCTTGCTCATGGTATCGGCACGATCGCCGCCGCTTTCTATCCTAAGCCCGTCGTGGTAAGAATGTCCGACTTCAAGAGCAACGAGTATGCCAATCTGCTTGGTGGGCGCGACTTTGAACCTACCGAAGAAAACCCGATGATCGGTTGGCGTGGCGCATCCCGCTACTACGATCCTAAATATCGCGAAGCCTATGGTTTGGAATGTCAAGCCCTTAAACGCGTCCGTGATGACATGGGCTTAACCAACGTGATTCCAATGATTCCTTTTTGTCGCACGCCCGAAGAAGGTCGCAAGGTGCTTGCAGAAATGGAAAAACATGGCTTGAAACGTGGCGAAAATGGTTTGGAAGTCTATGTGATGTGCGAAATTCCCAGTAACGTGATCTTGGCGGATGAGTTCTCACAAGTCTTTGATGGCTTCTCCATTGGTTCCAATGACCTCACCCAGTTGACCCTCGGCTTAGATCGTGACTCTTCCCTCGTTGCTCATATCTTTGATGAACGCAATGAAGCAGTTAAGTCGATGGTTCGCACGATCATTCAAAAGGCAAAAGCCAACCATCGCAAGATTGGTATCTGTGGTCAAGCCCCTAGCGATTATCCTGAATTTGCGAAGTTTCTTGTCGAGCAAGGCATTGACTCGATCAGTCTCAATCCTGATTCTGTCTTAAAGACGATGCTCGAACTTGCCAAAATGTAAATAAAAAAGGCGGCGCGTAGCGCCGCCTTTTTTGTATTGAATCTAAAGCAGATGCTAAGGTTTTCCCTATTATGTTATTTGTATGATAAATATATATAGAGATACTTAGTGCTAATAGTTTGCTCAAAAAGAAAGTTTCTGAATGTTATGTTTTTCAAGGATATGAGGTAATTCAACAACCCCAGATCCATCAATTACCTTTTGATTTGAGTGTTGATTTAGGTGCATATTCTCCAGATCTATTAGTGAAGATATCTGAGCATCAAGGATTATTTATTACGATCGCAGACCATGCCACAAATATAGATATCTCTAATTGCTGTAAGATTGCCAAGACTATTGCCAAAAATGACGGTTGGCGTTTTTTGTTGATCACAGGCGAAGATGCTACACCGATCGCTGAAGAAGATATTGCCGATCTAAAATTAACGCGACCGCAAATTTTGCTCCGTAAAGAGCGTATCGCTAAGTTGATTTCTATAGGTGAATATGAGGCGGCTTTCTTGTCTTTATGGATATTTGCAGAAGTGCTGATGCGAAGACACGCCCGACAAGCGTTAATTCCGATTGACCGATTGCCAACAACTTTGATGATCCATCACCTTCAAGCTCAGTCAGAGATATCTGAGGAGCAATTTGAGAGAGCGATCGCCTTAAATGTAATTAGAAATCGAGTGGCTCACGGATTTCCTGTGAAGTCTATCAAACTTAATCGAGCGATCGAAAAGCTTTTAAATTTAGTAGATGAATTTATTTCCGAAGAAAAACATTAGAGGGAATGCGAAGCGTTCCCTCTAATGTTTTAATCGTTAGCTAATCCTTGCTGACGAGCCACGGCATGGACTGCGGCGGCGACGGCATGGGAAACACGGGGATCAAATACTGACGGGATAATGAAATCAGGAGCTAGATCACTGGCACTTACTAAAGAGGCAATCGCTTGAGCCGCAGCTAAATTCATTGGCGTAGTGATTTTGGTAACTCTGGCATCGAGTGCCCCTCGGAAAATTCCTGGGAAAGCAAGAACATTATTTATTTGGTTTGCATAGTCGCTGCGACCTGTGGCAATGACCGCAACATCATTTTCCACTAGTTCGGGTTGAATTTCAGGATTGGGGTTTGCCATCGCAAACACAATTGGTGCAGGAGCCATACTTCTGACCATTTCAGGGGTGAGCGCTCCCTTGACACTCAAGCCTATGAACATATCTACGTCCTTAATTACATCGGCTAATGATCCTGATAAATCGCTGACAAATTCCAATTTTTCGGCAGTAAGATCCTTACGATCTTTGCTGATACAGCCTTTGGAATCACACATAGAAATCCGTTTAACCCCTGCTTCACGCAAGAGCCGTGCCACCGCGATGCCTGACGCTCCTGCGCCATTCATGACAATATGAACCGTATCAATGGGTTTACCAACAACCTTGAGGGCATTGATCGTAGCTGCAACAACAACGATCGCCGTACCATGTTGATCATCGTGATAAACGGGAATATCTAATTCTTCTTTAAGCCGTTTCTCAATTTCAAAACATCGAGGAGCGCTAATATCCTCTAAATTGACCCCACCAAAGCCTGGGGCAATCCGTTTAACGGTTTCTACTATTTCATCAACATCTTTGGTATTAAGACAAATCGGAAATGCGTCTAGTCCCGCAAATTGCTTGAAAAGCATCGCCTTACCTTCCATAACAGGCATGGCAGCTTCTGGCCCAATATCACCAAGTCCTAAGACCGCCGTACCATCGGTGACAACGGCGATCGTATTGCATTTGATCGTGTAGTCATAAACTTTACGCTTATCCTCAGCGATCGCCATACAGACCCGCCCTACCCCAGGGGTATAGACCATTGCGAGGTCATCCTGTCCTTTCACAGCAACTTTGGCTTCGAGATGAATTTTGCCACCTTTGTGAACTTGGAAAGTTCGATCATAAACGTCGAGTACACGAATCTCAGGAACTGCCTTGACAACGGCAATTAATTTATCCATATGCTCGGTACTGTAGCCATTTACGCTAATGTCCCGCACCGAAATTTTACGAGTCTGTTGGATTAGGTCAATCTGTCCTAAGTTTCCGCCTGCTTCAGCTAGGGCGCTGATCACAGAAGACAACATTCCTGCGCGGTTGAGGAGTTGCACGCGGAAGGTCAAGCTAAAGCTGGGGTTAGGTGTTAATTTTGTCATCTTCAGAAATGAGTAATTGCATAGAATTAGGCAATGTCTAATTCTATGCAATATTACCTGATTGTTTGTTGGCTTAGCGTTACAAATCACACATCTTGATTATCATAGAAAAAACGGCAAAGACGCTTTTTCTATGATTCGATGAGTTGACGAGCAATATACCAAGTGAGTAGCCCTGTAAATAAGGCGATCGCACTCAGCGCAAAAATCACTTGCTGCAATCCAAAATAGGATTCGGCAATCCCTGCTACAGATAGGGGCAGACTGAGGGCAATATTCACCGCATTATTTTGTAAACCAAAGACTTTACCTCTTACATCTTCAGGGGTTTCTTCTTGAATGACTGTCTGCATTGGGATCACGCATAGCCCCGCAAAAATCCCTGTACCCGCGATCGCGACTAGCCCCAATCCAAAGCGATCGCTAAATACTGCCAACATTCCCAAAAATATACACATTCCAATCGAGCCAACGAGAGAGAGGGTTTGACGACTACACCGATCGCCTAATTTGGCAACAACTCCAGCGCCGATCGCCATACCTAAACTTGCCACAGCCAACAAAAATCCAAACTGCTCAGATTTAATTTCAGGCATGACCTCCGCTAATCGAACTGCTAGTACAGTCAGAGCCGCAATGATTGAAAAGGTACAAATTAGCTGAATGAGTGCTGATAGGGAAGTTTTTTTATGTTTAAGATATTGCAACCCCTCTTTGATGTCATTCCAGACATTAAAACTATCACGGTGCAAATCTTCTTTGGTTTCACCTGTTTTTAAGATAATTAGAATGAATCCTGCTAATAAATAACTGCCGCCCACAAGGATTTCCTGACCAAAATTATACCAGAGATGATCAGACAGGGCTAGAAGTGGCTCGCCAATGGCGAATCCCAAAATTAAAGCCGCCATAATTGTCGTTGTGTAGAGAGAATTAGCGGCTAATAGTTTGGGTTTCTCCACAACAAGAGTAATCGCCGCCTGTTCAGCAGGGGTGAAAAATTGGGTAAACGTGGAGACTAAAAAAGTAATACATAACAACCCCCAAAAGCCCGTCGGTGCACCCCAAGGCAATACGCTATTTTTTGTAACCCAAAGTATTAGGGGAATACTCAGCACCAAGGCTCCTCGCAAAATATTAGAGCTAACTAAAACTGTTTTTTTATTCCATCGGTCAACATATACACCAGCGATCGACCCAAATAAAATCGCGGGAATTGTGAATGAAACCATGACTGCGGAGACCCAACCGCTAATCGTTTCGCCCTCATGTTGAAATTGTGTAGAAACGATCGCAATTACTAGTACAAGAAAAATCTTGTCGGCGATCTGGGAAAAAACTTGACCACTCCATAGTGATAGAAAGTTAGGATTGCGAAGCACAGACTGGGAATCAATTTGCTCGTTAGCTGTGACATCTATTTGCGAATTGCTTTCTTCTACGGTCTGTAGACGATCAACGCGAGGTGAATCAACATTTTGGGGATCGTTATGTTCAGGAAAATTCGGTGTGGGTGGATCGAATAAATGGGTCATATATTAAAAAAACAGTTGTCAATCAGTGCTGAAGACTGGATTGGTCTATCAAAATGATACTGTGCATAGGCTCGCAACAATCTCTCAACTGTAGACCAATCTGTTATGGGTGACTTTAGAATATTATCAGTTAAATCGGTTTGCGCTAGTTCCTGTATAGCTAATAGTTCTGAGGCTGTGAGGTAATGACTGATCCGATTATGGATCGCGTCACCGCCAATGATTTCCATGCGATCGCTAAGATTGCTAGAGTAATCGCTATTCGGATTACCGCCATTATGGGGATCGGTTATTTCGAGGTTAATTACCCCACCACCAACGATGCTAAATCCTGCTTTCCATTTGGGAAGATCACGATTGGCAATGACGGGACGTTGAGAGATGCAGCAAATATGTACCTGTGGTGCAAAACCCGCGATCGCTAACAAATGATAAGTACCATGAGCTAAATGTGCCAATACATTATGGTTATAAGAATCTTGAATCCGATTGAGATGTTCAACTAAGACTAAAAACAATTCTTCTTGGGGCTGTGCTGATAGTGCTTGCATCAAAGCAAGTTCTGATAAATACTGAGCAGCCGTGAGCTTAGCCAGAGTTTTCCCCAAACCAACAAAAGACTGTACCATCTCAGCATGTTTGATCCGATCCATCGATCGCCCCACGGAAATTTGTAGATCATTTATAACGAATAACCCCGATCTCCCTGCCATTGCCGAGCGATGTTTCCTTGCCCCGATCGCCACAGCCTTAACCAAGCCATGCTCTTTGGTCAGGATCGTCAAAAGGCGATCGTTTTCACCCAGAGGTATTCCCTTGAGATTGATGCCTGTAGTTTGATATTCTTTAGGCAAAATTTTGGCTCATAACTAAGTAAATAAACTCATAACCCAGTATATAGAGGTTTTCAAATGAGTACATGCTCATTTGAAAACAAAAAATCAATCCCAGTAAGAGTTTTGTTTTTTCATTTTGCTGTAGGCGAAATGAAAACCACTATACAATCCAAATTTTACTTAGAATAGACGAGTGTGCCGCTTCGCGGCGCCTTCATTTATTTGGTTTTTGCATTGCTATACCTGCTATTTTTTTAGTAAGCATTGCAATATGCACAATGTACTCAACCTTAAAATTAGGAGTAAGAGGATAGTTGAGGAATTAAAAACTATCAATTCCAGAATATTAAGTTTGCCATCAAACCTAATTGCTAATTTTTACCATATCGCTAATTTTTAGATTTTCAACTTTTTCGAGATTTAGTTCTTATTTCCACCAATGATAAATCCTGCCAATCGTGGTTTGAGCGTAGTTTTAGCTCGCCTTACTAATAAATTACAAAAAGACTCGCTAGTTCATGATGCATTGCATGAGCTAAGACATTGCCTTAGCGTCGATCGCGTGGTCTTATACTATTTCTATTCCCATTGGAAAGGTCAGGTGACATTTGAGGCTTTGAGTGATCAGAAGTATTCAATTATCTGTTCAACAGGTCCTGATGAATGCTTCAAACAGGAGTATGCCGAACTTTACTTGACTGGTCGGATCTATTGCACTGAAGATATTGAAACTGCTCCCATTAGCGAATGTCATCGTGACTTTTTGAGAAGCTTACAAGTACGATCCAATTTAGTAGCACCAGTTCTCAACCATGGCAAATTATGGGGGTTATTAGTCGCGCATCATTGTCAGGATGTGAAAAAGTGGCAGTCTGGGGACGTTAACTCAATGCGTCTATATTCTCAAGGTTTGTCGGACGCGCCTTCAATTCGTGATGAACAATGGACTTAAGCCCATTGTTCATTAAAATAAAAGTATTAAAATCGCCCATCTTCATAGCTTGTAATGAGTTGCTCAAACCATTTTTCTAAGCGATCGCCCCATACTTCTAGGGAATATTCCGATTCTAATTGTTGACGACAGGCAAGGCGATCAATAGTTTCTATGTGTGAAACGGCTTCAATCAATCCCGATACACTTCCCATGTCTACGAGAAATCCTGTCTTCCCCTGACGCACAATTTCTGTAAGTCCACCGCTACGATAGGAAATCACAGGTACTCCACATGCAAATGCTTCGATCGCTGCATTCCCAAAAGCCTCAACCCAGCGTGGTGTCATTAACAAAGCACTGGATTGTCCTAACTTTTGTTGTAGTTCATGAGTGGAGAGAAATCCTTCATAATGGATTTTCGCTTTCGGAAAATCCGCTTGAATTTTTTGCCAATAGGCTTGGTCTTGAATTAAGCCAAATACATGTAGAGGTAGTCCTGTAACTTCAGCGGTTTCTGCTGCGTCTTCTAGCCCCTTTTCGGGAGAGATCCGTCCAACCCATGCCAGACTAGGCTTTTCAGGCTTTGCCACAAAACTATATTGGGCTACATCAATGCCTTTACCCATAATCATCAAGCGATCACCATCACTAAAGGTATCAGCACAGGCACGAGTATTGACGGCGATCGCGTTCGGACAAAGTTTTGCAGTTTTACTCACCATTGCATCCATCACAGACGAAAGAGATGACATACTGATCCAATGAGCGATCGGGCGATAAAAAAATGGTGTGAGATAGAGGGGTAGCCAATCGTAGGCAAAGTTAAATATTAAATCAAACTGATCTTGGACTTCTCGTGCATAACTCCACATGTTTTCGAGTACAGAATTTTGTGGTAGAACGACTATATCTGTACCCACTTGAGTTTGCGCGGAGACTTGGCTATTGCCTGCTATTTGGATCAGCTCAGTGACATTGGTAATGGAACCTTCAGGAGCAACAATTTTCACCTCATGCCCTTTATCGATAAGTGCCTTTGCTGCATTTTGTAAGGTTAATTCTACCCCACCCCCAATTCCAGAACCCAATGCGCCTACAGGAGTAGATAGAAATAGCAATCGATAATTTTTTTTATTCATCTCTTTGTTCTTAAAAGAAGAGTCGCGCAAAGCGCGACTCTTCTTTTTATTTTATACCCATTAACCCTTTAGTAAGACGCTTCACGGCGGCTCCCGCCACATCGCGATAACGTAATTCGCCACAGAGGATTTTACCCATACGCTGACTGGCGCTGGGGCGCTTTACTCCCATCTTGTACCCAAAACTAGGGACACGATAGAAAATATTGGCAATTCGCTTCGCCCATACCATATCTTCGCCCCATTCTTCATGGACTCTCTGAGTATATTGCTTCAGAGCATCCGTATTACCTGCGATCGCTTCGTCGATCGCTTGACCTGCCAACATTCCTGTTAACAAGGAAGGACGAATTCCTTCAGCCGTGAAGGGATCGACAATACAAGCCGATTCACCAGTGAGGAGAGCATTTTGGGTGTGTAGCGGTTGGTTGCCATCCCATAAGCAGAGTGGATGTCCATATTGTTTGATGGAAGTGATATCAATCCCAAATTTTTGAGCATAGGCAGCACCAAGCTCTTTGAGATTTTGCTTCTCCCCACCAAGGAATGTCCCTGCACCAATGGAATAACCATCAGGTTTAGGGAAGTTCCAGATATAGCCGTTTTGGACAGAACCAAAGTCAAAATGCGCGGCGCTAACGTCGGGCGCAGAATGGGGCGCTTCGACTTCGAGTGCTGCCCCCATCCGACGTTTTCTGTCCCTAAATCCTAGCCACTTTGCCATTGTGCCTTTTGCCCCATCGGCAGCAATTACATATTTAGCTTCAAAGACATCATTTTCGGTTTTTACTAACCAGCGATCGCTTTTCCATTCAATTCCCCTTACTCCAGTATTATCGCGAAGTTCCACACCTAATTTTTGAGCTTGTTGGACAAGGTAATGATCAAAAATATCGCGACGTACCATCCAGACAGGTTCTTTCGTAGTTAGTTCGACCAGCTCAGGATCCCCCATTTGCCATGTGTAGCGAATATTACTGACTGTCAGGGCTACTGCTGGCGAAAAATCAAAATCAAACCACTCTTGTACCATTGGCGAAACACCACCACCACAAGGCTTGTATCGAGGCAGGCTTTCTTTTTCGAGCAACAAAACTGATCGTCCTCGTTTTGCCAAATGATAAGATGCCGAGCCACCAGATGGTCCTGCTCCCACAACAATGCAGTCGTACATAGAAAAATTTCTTTTTAGGTAAAGGTACAAGAAAACCCTCTAGATTTTACCGTTAAACGTAAATTACAACACTTTAGGCTAACGTGAAAATCAAATAACTATTTGAAAGCCTTGTAAAATATGGCTTTTAAAAAATTTATAAAAAGTTACGCTTAACTACTTTGGCAGGAAACTCCTTGTCGCGAATTTGGACTTGGACAATTTGTCCAGACGTACCAAGGTGGGGTGGCACATAACCAAAGGCGATCGCTTTGCCAAGAGTTGGCGACATCGTGCCACTGGTGATAATGCCCACAGTTTCTCCTTCAAACAGAATCGGATAATTATGTCTGGCAATATTACGACCTTCTAATTCTAAACCGACTAATTTACGGGGAACTCCATTCTGTTTTTGATCTTCGAGAACAGCACGTCCGATAAAATCACCTTTCTCTTTAAGATGTGTAATCCAATTAATATCAGCTTCAAGGGGCGTAGTCGTATCGTCAATGTCCTGACCATAGAGATGCATTCCTGCTTCTAGTCGTAGGGTGTCACGACAACCTAACCCACAGGGTGTAACACCCAGATTCAGCAGTTTTTGCCAAAGTGCTTTACCTGTTTCGATATCGGTCATGATTTCACAACCATCTTCGCCTGTGTAGCCTGTACGCGCCACAAAACTGCGAATCCCTAATACTTCCGTATAGGTATGCCCAAAGCGTAGTCTGGGTAATTTCATCAAGTCAGCACCAACTAGATCTTGCAAAGTGGCTATCGCTGTTTTGCCCTGTACAGCAATCAAAGTTTGTGAAGCGGAATTATCGACTAAGCGATCGCCTAAATGCTGATGTAACCATGCTTTATCTTTGTCGGTGGTAGAAGCATTGACGATTACTGACCAATTTTCGCGTTCGCCATCTGGCTCATGACGATAAAAAATCACATCATCAATAATTCCGCCCTGCTCATTGAGCAAAACAGTATATAGTGCTTGTCCTACCTTTACTCGTCCTAGGTTGGACGGCACAAGTTTGTTTAGGATTTCGAGAACACCTTCCCCAGAAATCGAAAATTTGCCCATGTGGGACACATCAAACATTCCCGCATGTGATCGCACAGCATTATGTTCGGCAATGATGCCTTTGTACTGCACGGGCATCTCCCAGCCCCCAAATTCTACTAATCGCGCACCAGAATTAACGTGGAGGTCATATAAAGGGGTGCGTTTAAGAGAGTTGCTCATGATTGCCATTGAAAAATTGTTGCGAAAGTGAAACTAGAATCTCCTGTTTTCTAAACCTACCACATACAACTAAGGGGCTTGCTATTAATTAAATTACCATACGCTTCGACTACGCTCAGCTAACATTGGCTGAGCGTAGTTGAAGCTATATAACTTGGTGAGACATTAAGATTTCTTTAGGGACATTTTGAGCAGACACCAGACCGATCACATCATGCCAATTAGTATCGCGTCCACGAATATCTTTTCCCCAAAGAATATTATCTAGATTTGCACCTTCAAAATTAGCTCTACTTAAATTGGTCTCACGGAGATCGGCTCCGCTTAAATCTGCATTACGGAGATCGGCTCCGCTTAAATCTGCGCCGCTAAAATCAGCATCTCGCAAAAGCGATCGTTGGAAGTTCGCACAATAGAACTTTGCCCCCCAAAACACTCCGTTACTCAGATTTGCATCGCTCAAATTAGTTTGCCAAAAAATCGCGTGACTTGCATTACACTTTTGTAAATTTGCACCCTGAAGATTCGCGCTATTGAAATTTGCGGAGATCGCCATAGAATTTTGGAGATTTGCATAAATCAGATCGGCAAAAGTAAAAATTGCACTATAAAGATTCGCATCACTAAGATCAGCATGACTTAGTGAACCTGTCACGGTCGCCCCATTTAAAGCTACTCGCGTTAAATTTGCATATTGTAAATTCGCCTCAATCAAATTTGCATGATATAAATCTGCACCTTCGAGATTGGCATAACTTAGGTTTGCATAACGAAGATTGGCAATATTAAGAATGCCTTCTTGCAAAGCGATCGATACATCTGGATGTTTCTCTCGCCACTGATTCCAAGCATCTACTCCTTGCTCTAAGATTTTTAATTGTTGTGAATCAGCCATATTTTCCCTTTTCGTGCAAATTTAAGTATAGTCATATTACTCCTAGTCGAGGGTAGTGCTACAAAGATATGGATAGGCATCGCTTTGCGTATCTTTACGTTTGTTTAAGAATTAGCTGTGTAGGACTACGCTCTAACCAACCAATTCTTGACTAGGAGTAATATTTATAGCAATCCTAAATCATTTGTGGCTTCGGCTTCGCTCAGCCAGTGTGGACTGATGGCTGAGCGAAGCCGAAGTCTGTCTCAACTCATTTCGGATTGCTATATATGTTTGTAAACTTTTGGATTTGTGGAAGTACATCCCGAAGTTGCACTTCCACAAATATAAAAGTACTTGCCACAAAACTTAGTATGAATGCATTACCTGTAAACAATTCAATTTCAGTATGGAAACGTCTTCGTAGCCAAGAAATCAGATGTGAAGATGCTATTCAGATTTTAGTTGATAAAAGAGGAGGTTTACGGATTGATTTACTTGATGAGGATGTTAATTATCGATTTTTCCATCATTTTGAAGATCGGAAATCTCTACCACCTGTAATCCCCTTACTTCTATGGCATGGCTATTTTTATTTGGGTTCACCGCGCCAGCTTAGTAGTGAAGAAATTAAAATTTTAAGTAATCGCACCTTAACAGGTATCAAAAATATAATTGTCTCTTCAGAGAGTTATTTACTATGGTTTCTTAGGCAAAATCTACCCGAACCAAGCAATATCGCTACACCAATAGTAAATCCCCTTACAGGAGTTAATGAAGAAGGGCATCTAGATGAAATTTCTGATATCTATCTATCTCAAGCTCTTGATCAAACCCATCGCATTAATGCTTTGATTTCCGTAGCTCTGCAACATCGAGCTAGTGACATTCACTTAGAGCCAACGGAATTAGGGTTAAGGGTTCGTTACCGCATTGATGGCATGCTCAGAACAACGCGCATTTTACCTCCCGAAGTCAGTCGTAAAACAATTGTTGCGCTCAAGGTCATGAGTAATATGAATATTGGAGAAAGCCGCCGCCCTCAGGATGGTCGGATTAGTCAACATTACATTACCGCCGATAATCTCGATCTTGATTTAGATATGCGTGTTAGTACATTTCCATGTGTTGGTGGTGAAAAAGTAGTCATTCGGCTATTGCCACGCAACAAAATGATGGCAACGAGAATAGACAATATTGGCTTTAATGAGCGATCGCAAAAAATATATCGAAGTTGGCTAGATCAACCTCAAGGATTAATTATTGTGACTGGACCAACGGGATCAGGTAAAACCAGTACTCTGTATGCCACTCTGCAATTTTTAGCAACGGAGCAAGTGAATATCATCACGATGGAAGATCCAATTGAATATAACTTGTCAAATATTACACAGGGACAGGTGCAGGAAATCGGTGGGCTTACCTTTGCTACAGGACTAAAGGCTATTTTGCGCCAAGATCCAGACATTATCATGGTGGGAGAGATTCGCGATTTAGAGACGGCTGAAACTACGATTCGAGCGGCGTTAACAGGACATTTGGTGCTATCCACTATGCATACTAACGATGCTCTTAGTGCGATCAATCGATTAAGAGATCTAGGATTGCATCCTAATTTGATTATGGAATCTTTGTTAGGTGTAGTTGCTCAACGATTAGTGCGAAAGAATTGTTCCTTTTGCTCTGAATCCTATGTACCTACAAAATCACAACTGGAATTTCTCAAAATCACAGTGCAAGATATTAAATATCAAGACTGGCGCAAAGGCAAAGGTTGTGGACATTGCTTTGGGTCGGGATATTTAGGACGTGAAGCAGTATTTGAAGTTCTAAATATCACGCCAAAACTACGGAAAATTATTAGTGAAGATAAACAATCTGAACTGAAGGAATATTTGGTAGATCAACATTATGAATCATTTGTCTATAGTGTTCGTGAGAAGGTTTCTACGGGAGTCACAACCTTAGAAGAAGCTCTAAGAGTAGTACCGCGGCAAATGTTTACCCATTAGAATTATTTAAGAATTGTATAGCCCCCCCAGCCCACCTTAAAAAGGCTTTCATATACTTGACACACCAACGTGCTCCCCCCCCCTGTAACTCCCTCTTGGGAAGGGGGAGAACTTAGACTTCACCCCTTCGGGGGGACTGAGGGGGGGGATCTGCGCGGGGAGTCAAGTATATTAATGCCCTTAAAGAAAGGGAGGAATTATCTTCTTCCCCTTTTTTAAGGGGGATTGAAGGGAATCTCTTAGAGGTTTTAAACGCAGAAAGCAATTATTTGAAATTGATAGAGTCTTGATCGCGGCGATGCTTAAAGGGAATGGGAACACCTTGACGATCGCCTACTAGGGCAGCAGTTTTTTCTAAGGCTTCACGCAAACGCTTCGCGGCATAAATGGACATATCACGCGGTACACTAATGCGATCGCGCAAATATCGTAGCGCGATATCTGAGTCAGGGGGCGGGCTACATTCCGCATCAGTGATCATATTTGTTAAGGCACAACGTAGTGCTTGGTCAAATAATTGATCGTCACCAGGATTAATACGAATGATATTTTGATGATGTTTAATTACGCGCTGAAGAGCTTCTGCACGGGAACTTTCTGGTTCTGGATAGATAACGTCGGGTAAGTCAAACCAAGAACCATGATCTACTTTTGCCTTATTAATTAACATCTGAGGTTCGCCATTTTCCCAACATCCCCCCATTTGCGGCGGCAGATCATGAGCATGGGTATGAAAATCGCTTTGGGTTCCACGATAGGTAGGGCGGCTTTCCATAGCATTAAACCAGTCAGCCATACGCGGATTTTCTTCGCGCATCGAATAGCCTTTGTAATAATAAAGACTGGCATTCATGCGCTCGACATAGGGCGTAAAGATCACATCCGCAGTGCCAAACTCATCTAAGAAATAACAGCTAGGAGTGCTTCCTAATGCTGCCTCAACTTTTTGCATTACTTCGATAAATTGCTCCCGACCACGCTGTTCTTTTCTCGCTGACATAATTGGTCGACATAGCCATTCACACCAAGCTCTAAACAAGATGCGTTCTAGTCTCCTCATCGGTAATACTTGAGCATCGGTAATGCTACGGCTAAGGGAGCCAAATACCTGTTCTAAGGCAATTAAAATATCATCACTTTCAGTAATTATGCGTCCATCTAAGGCGATCGCGGGTAACATCCCCGATGGTACTTTCTGTTTGTACCAGTTCTCTTTCTCGCCGAAGCAGAACATGGTGACTTTTTCAATGCGATAGGGGATTTGTTTCTCTTCTAGCCATAACCAAATTTTTTGACAATAAGGACACCATGCATGGTTATCACGATATAGAGTGACACGCACTTCTGTTTCAGAATGTCCAAATAGCCGCAGTCTTGATTGTGCGTTCGTAACTCCGTTGACGTAATCTATTTGGAAATCGGTAAGGGATTCTAGTTCAGTCCAACTTAGGGGAACGGTATTCATAAGAGCGCATAACATGATCGATGCCTAGTATAGCGTTTGCTCGTCTTAAAAAAGAAGGGATTGTTTTTTTGAAAAATCTAGTTTACTGCTGCGAAATTAGGCATAATTGGGTTAGCCGATAATTTCACTAGACATAAAGTTGCATGATCGTCTCACCTATGAAGACGTAAAAATAATCGATCCAGAATTTGAACTACGCCAATTCAAGGATGAAATGCAACATTTGTTACTGGGACAGCAAAAGGCGAGCGAGAAATCGAATGAAATAAGGGCGATTCTGTTACTGCTAAAAATGTTATCGCCCGAAGGTTGTGTAATGGTGGGATGACAAACTTAAATCGCCAACACAATTAACGAATAGGGAGCCGATTATATGTTGGCGCTGAAGGGTAATCAAGCTAATCTCCACGGTATTGATTAAAAAAGAACTGATTTTTGGTGCTGCGGCAAAGCCGCAGCACTAAAAATCAGTTCTTTTTAATTTTACTGCGCCTTTCTAATTGATAATTAAATTAACTAAAGTCCGTACTGCAAATCCAGTGCCACCAGCATTGTTATAACCTGACTCGCGCTCAGTCCAGACTGGTCCTGCGATATCAAGGTGTGCCCATTGCTTTGTTTGCTCTACAAATTGCTTTAAGAATAAAGCACCTGTAATCGCGCCACCTGCACGGGAACCTGTATTTTTGAAATCTGCTACAACCGATTTCAATTGATCAAAATAGGGATCTTCGAGGGGCATCCGCCAGAATTTCTCACCAGCATCTTTTGCAGCTTTAGCGATCGCCTCAGCCCATTCATCATCAATTGACCATAGCCCCGCGATCGATTCACCCAAAGCCACAACACAAGCACCAGTTAGCGTCGCCAAATCAATGATCGCATCTACACCAAGCTTGTCGGTATAGACAAGAGCATCCGCAAGGGTCAAACGTCCTTCAGCATCAGTATTATTCACCTCAATGGTTTTGCCATTAGAAGCAGTAAGGATATCCCCTGGACGCATCGCACTACCATTGACCATGTTCTCGCAAGCCGCCACGATGAAATGTACTTCAATATCGCTGGGTTGGAGATGGGCGATCGCCTTAGCAGCCCCCAACGCGGCTGCCGAACCGCCCATATCAGTCTTCATTAGTTCGATGCTGCTACCGATACCTGTTTTCAGGTTCAAGCCACCAGAATCAAAGGTTAACCCCTTACCGACGATCGCTAACTTGCGCTTTGGTGTACCGTTGCTATAGGTGAGATGAATAAACTTGGGCGGAATATCCGAAGCTCTTGCCACACTAAGAAATGAACCCATATTTAGGGCTTCACAATCGGCTTGTTCCAGAATTTTGACAGTGAAATATTCTGATTCTTCGGCGATCGCGACGGCAGTTTCCGCAAGGGTAATTGGGGTGACAATATTCGCAGGGGCTGATACCAATTCCCTCGCCAAAACTACGCCATCGATAATCTGTTGAGCCTTAGCGATCGCTACATCAGCAATTTCAGGCTGAGTTTCTAGAATCTCAACTTGGTTTAATCGCCAAGGTTGATTGTTTTTAGACTTAAAGCGCTTATCTTGGTGAGCAGCTAACAAAGCCCCCTCCGCGATCGCCTGAGTTGTTGCACCGACATCTTGGTTATAGGCAGGAAAAGATAACGCTAAAGTTGCAGCTTTCTCTTTATTTGCCCATTTCACCGCCGTTGCTGCGGCTTTGCGCCATTCATCAGCATTAGCTTTAGCTGGATCGCCCAAACCAATCAAAATTACCTTACGCACAGCATAGTCAACACCTACACGACCGCTTACAGATGTACCAATTTCTCCATTAAATTCTGCCTCAGTAGTTAAGTCCTTTAAAGCGCCACCCAAAACTTTAATATCTAAGTGTTTCAGAGCCTCTGATAGTTCTAAAGCTTTAGGGACTTGCTCTGGTTCTGACTCATTAGTTGGAGCATTAGTAACCTTTGGACGAGCAAAAACAGCGATCGCAAGGGCATCTCCCCTCCATAATTGGGTCGCAGTTCCTGATGTAAGAATTTTCATTATTGTATGCAGTCTGTAAATTTTATGGTTATATTACATTTTATACATTGGTTTGTGTTGTCTCATCGGTCTCTAACCTTCGAGAAGTCTTGTCTCGCGACCATTCTTGAATGGTTATAGGCTTTATCAAAACCAATAATCCAAATAATCCAAAAATTTAAGAACTAATCTTAATTTACATATACATTTATGGCTTTATACTACAATCTCTAATGAATTAAGGACATATTTGCACATCTCTACCCAATCGGATGATGATTGTGACTCATGTACTATCAGAACATCCTGTAAGTGCGTTATGTTGGCTGCTGTTTAAATGTGAGGAGTTACAAACTAAGATTATGCGAATTTCTTCCAGTTGGTTGACACTTGGTGCGAGTGTATCGCTTCTGATTCCAGCTTGGACAGCCAATGCTCAAGAATTTACCAATTCAAAAGTTGCTGCTGTATCTGAGTCAGTGCCTCAATTAGTAACCAACTCAGCACAAATATCTCCCCAATTATCTGCTCCAGCGCCAGAACGCATTAGCGCTACCGAACCAGCGATCGTGCTGCCTAGTTCAGGTGTATCTACTTCTGGACAATTAGATCCTGAACAAACCCTAGTTGTTCCCACTACCCCCAGTCAAGTTAAGCTAGAGCAAACCAAAGCCGTTACCCTAGATGAAATTCTCGATTTAGTTGAAAGGACAAACTCTGACTGGATTCAAGCAAGAATTGCCTTAGAAAAAGCCCGTGCTGCTTTGAGAGCAGCAGAAGCAGGGCGATCGCCAACGGTTACAGGCTCAATTCAATATAGCTATAGTGACTCTGCTCAAGCCCGTTTGAGTAGCATTAACAACAATACTCCCCTAGGAACAACGACTACTAATCCCCTCTCTGGCACGGTGGGCATTAACTACAATGTCTTTGATTCTGGCGTAAATGATGCCACGATCACAGCAGCAGAAAACAATGTCCGTATTGCAGAGTCAACCATCAATCAAGCTAGACAAACTCTTCGGCTAAATATTGTAACTGCCTACTACAATCTCCAAAATGCTGATGAAACGATCCGTATTCAACGCCAAGCGGTTAAAAACTCCGAAAGGAGCCTAAAAGATACTCAGTCGAGAGAACGTGCAGGGGTTGGTACAAAGTTTGATGCATTACAGGCTGAAGTATCCCTCGCCAATGCCAAGCAAGATTTACTCAATGCTGAGGCTGCTCAATTAGTGGCAAGGCGTGAACTATCGCGACAACTCAACTATCCACCGACTGTCGAGATTACAGCCGCAGATAAAATTGCACCTGTAGCTGCGTGGAAATTACCCCTAGAAGAATCAATCTTGCTTGCCGTAAGAAATCGAGCTGAGCTAGATATTCAGAAATTGCAGAGAGAAGTTTCTCGTAGTAATGCCAGTGCCAGCTTAGCTAGACTGGGCCCTCAGGTTAATCTATTTGCTAACTTCAATGCTGCTTCAGAATTTACCAGCGGCGGTGGTATTGGCACTGGCTATCAGCTTGGAGCAACTTTAAACTGGACTCTTTATGACTGGGGTAAAACGGCTGCTCAGGTAGACCAATTTAAAGCTGATCAAGCTACTGCGGAAAGTAAGTTTGAGCAAGCTGCTCGTCAAGCTCGTTTTGACGTTGAGACTGCGTATATAAATCAGCGATCGCGTTTCCAACAAATTGAAACCGCAACTAAAGCCGTCCAACAAGCTACAGAAGCACTACGTTTAGCGCGTCTCCGTCTTGATGCAGGCGTTGGTACACAGCTTGAGGTACTTACGGCTGAGTCTGACCAAACCCGTGCTGATGTTAACCGAGTGCAAGCGATCATTGGCTATAACCAAGCTAGGGCAAACCTTGAACGTGCTGTTGCTGGACTTTAATCCCCTCCAGAGAGAGTTGCGGCGCAGCTCTCTTTTTTAGACTGTATTTAGTCTGTGCCTGCCCATGACCAGATCGGATTACCGTTTTTGACATCTTTTTTGATAATCACAGGCGTTAGTCCATTCGCGTCACGTATTCCTGTCATATCTAAAATCAGGTAGGCGTTCCCGTTGATAAAGCGCATGCGTAAATATGAGTGACCTTGAAAGTTTTCGTCATTAACTTTGCTAATGCTGGCGGATGCTTGGCAATTTTGATATTTGTTTTGGAGTTTGGCAACCCAAGTCACACTAAATTGATCGCCTGCTTCGATCTTAAATGATCTGGCAAACCAGCCTAAAGAAGCTGAACCATCGATGGTATATCCTCCTTCGTAATAGGGACGAGAGACTTGAGTTAAACTAAGCTCGGTGGGGCAAATAGGGGAGTTATCTCTGGTGTTAAGCGGATAGACGCTCAGGGTAAGCCGATTAGGCTCGGCAAAGATAGGATTTGCAAATAGAGATAATTGGGCGATCGCCCCAGTACCTAATCCTAAGCAGATTTGTCGCAAATTTTTACGGAAGCATTTAGCTCTAAAATTTTTCATAGGATTTCCATAGCTCTGTTAGCAAAAGATTGTAGTTATCAGAATTATTTTTGCGTCCTGTTTGAGCGTTGTATCAAGAATCCCAATCGCTATATGGTTATTCATTGTTCTACTTTCCCTTACTTTAACGTTTTTTCTTAAATAAAAAAGGCTTGCTTAGCCAGCCTTTTTTATTTAAGAAAAACGGATTTTGAGATAGTCATCTTCCATCTTTGCGCCTGACGTTTGGAGAACCGATAAAGCTTGAGGTAAAACTAGATTACGGCGATGATTACCAATGCGAATATTTAGCTCATCACCAGTCTTAGTTAACTCGATTTTCTCTTTCGGAACCCCAGGCAAATACAATTCCAAACGATACTGCTTGTTCTCTTCAACTACACGCATCGTATTTTCTTTATAATAAACCTGAGACGGGTCTTCATCACCATAGAGAGTCTCTTTCAGTCGCTCTAGGGCAGCGATTCCACACATCTCTTCAGCATAGAGTGGAATTTGTTTAATAGGTAAAGGATGAAAATCGCGGTGAATCTGTTCGCAATATTGCTTCTGATTATCTTTCCAAACCTTAAAAAATGGATCTTGGACTTCTTCAGGAATAATACGATTGGCGATAACCATATCCGTTGCCACATTATAGAGACTAAGATAGGAATGCGCTCTTAATGACTCATTGATCACCATCTTTTCTGGATTAGTTACTAGCCTTACCGTAGTGGTGGTATTGTTCGTGAGGATTTTCTCTAAAGCTTCTAATTCCTCATAAAATTCATAGGGAGCATCCATCACTTCTTTATTAGGTAAAGAGAAACCTGTCACACGCTTAAAAATTGGCTCAAATACTGGATTTAACACCTGTGCCATCCCTTGTAATGGCTTATAAAACTTCCGCATATACCAACCTGCGACTTCAGGTAATGACAATAGACGGAGTGCTGTACCTGTTGGTGCAGAGTCAATTACTAGTACATCAAATTCTTTTTCGTCATAGTGTCGTTTAACACGCACCAATCCAAAAATCTCATCCATCCCCGGCAAGATGGCAAGTTCTTCAGCCTGAACTCCTTCTAATCCCCTTGCTTGGAGAACTTCACTAATGTAACGCTTGACTGCGCCCCAATTTCCTTCTAACTCTCTTAAAGCATCCAGTTCTGCTCCCCAAAGATTCGGACGAACTTCCTTAGGGTCATGCCCTAACTCGACCATAAAGCTATCGGCAAGGGAGTGGGCAGGATCGGTACTCAAAACTAGTGTTTTATAACCCAATTCAGCACAGCGTAAACCTGTGGCTGCTGCTACGGAAGTTTTACCAACTCCGCCTTTTCCTGTCATTAAAATGATACGCATGGTCTATATGACTCGTCTTGTTTTAATTATTTTAGAAATAACCTCGTAAAGCGCGATTATTTCTAGTAAATTTTGAATAAGTAAGTAGCTTTGTAAATCTTTACATTTAGCAATCATTCTAACATCGATATTGCGATCGCCAATATAAAAGCACTAAATAAAATGTAAGAAACTGTAGCGCAGCTTCCGCGTGCGTTACAGTTTCTTACGTTTTTAACATTTCTTGGCGATCGCTTGTTAAAGTTGAATCAGAAGACCCCAGCCTCGCCTCTAGCAAATTGGGATAGTTCACGCCTTATTAAGACTCATTCCATTTTCTTCAGCGTAGCGATTCATGAACCTCAAAAAACGTTCCCATTCATATTGTCCGTCGATTTTATGAATTGCTTCAATTCCTGCCGATTTACCATTGATGAACTTGGCATTAACATTGCGCGTTATAATTTCGCCTTCCTCATCAATCATGTACATTCCCAAGATCTCATTAGTACTTGCAGTTTCGCCAGTCATGCAGTTAGGAGTATTAAAGAAAAACACAGCAACGCTGGTATCCCCATCTTTTGATCGCGTAATCTTTACATCCGAAGCTTCTTCATCAATACCGATCGCTAACTGGATTCTTGCTGTCATTTTTTAAACCTTGAATAAAAATTAATAAAATTTGTAATTTTATTAACATAACCTAAAAAATGATGCAAATAATGAAAACAAAAAAAAAGCTTGCGTTGCAAGCTTTTTTTTTGTTTTCAAGAAGTCACTCTAGCTGAAAAGACTCTCAATCAAAGGTTTGCAGTAACTTGCATCTTTTCCCACTGAGAGAGGCTATAGGTTTTTAGCTGCAACGCATGGATTGCGCCAGTATCGAGATGCTCTTTAATTGCTCCGTAAACTAATTTGTGTTGCTTGATCATCGATAAACCCTCAAATTGCTCCGCCACGACGATCGCTGCAAAATGTTGACCATCATGATTAGGATCATCAACCTGAACTTTGGCATCAGGCAATGCTGTACGAATTAAATCGGCGATATTGTTATGGGAAATCATGCTGGACTAAACTCAGGACTGAGAAAATGTAACTAACTGTTCACATTGTGCCATATTGCGACAATAGAGCACTTGTATAGCTATAGCCACAAACCCAAAGTAAAGTTGCGCCGCTTCGCGGC
>CALRWX020000066.1:0-22540 GCA_943371975.1 Pseudanabaena sp. UWO311
CACTGGGATTTATAAACTGTCGTCCACAGTCAGCACAAATGTGATTTTGCTTTCCTTGCTTAATTCCATTTTTCCTTATGTGTTCTGATCCACACTTTGGACACTTCATCTTTCTTGTTTGAACTCATACTTCATTATGCAACGCCGAATTTTGTAAATCAACTTTGACTTTCAATTGAACACCATTGACAACCTGTGCGAATACAGTTTGCCCAGATTGCTCTAGAGATTCTTTAAGATAGGCAGCGCTATCAATTGTAGAAATATTAGGACGAACTACTAACAGCATTCCATCAGTAAATTTACTTAGAAATAGAGCGTCTGGACTAGAACGAATAGCTGGAGTATCAAGAATAACGTAATCATATTGACTAGATAAATTACGGATTACAGAATCCATTTTAAGCGTATCTAAAATAGCAAGTGGATGGGAAACATTTACAGTGCCAGAAGATATCAGAGATAGGTTGGGCATACTTTTTACCACTGCCAAATCTGCATCTACAGAATTCACTAAAATATCACTTAGCCCTGAATGATTGTCATAATTCCAAAGATGGTGTTGAGAGGGAGAATGTAGATTTGCATCGATTAGTAAGACTTTCTCCCCAAGTTGAGCTAATGAAGCCCCTAAATAAGCTGCGATCGTTGACTTCCCTTCTTTAGCTTCTACGCTTGTCACTACAATTACTTTAATCGATTTTTTAAGATTTAGAACTTTTAAATTTAGTCCGAGAAGTTGAGCTGCATCACGGATTACAAATTTTTGTTCTTTTTCTGTCTTGTCCCAATTAATTGGCGATAAATTATTCTCATCAGCGATCGCCATCACCTGATGATTCTCTTCTATAAGAATTTCACCGAGCAAAGGAAAACTATAGGCTGATATAACATCTTCGATGGTACGGAGCGATTTATCTGCTGAGTCTAATACGTATCCTAAAGCAAGCCCAAGCGCTGCCCCTAAAATCAGACTTCCTAAAATAAGTGGTACTCTAATGCTCTCACCCAATTCTTGAGGGACGATAGCAGGAGAAATAATCTGAGCATTACCAGTAATTTGATCTTCAGTAATCCGTAATTCTTCTTCCTTTTTCAACAACAGCGTGTATGTTGATTGTGCAACATCTAGATATCTAGAAAGTTGCCTTTGCTGTTGTTCGAGCTTTGGTAAAGAGTTAACCCTCTGCTTGTACTGTTCTTCTGAATCTAATATAGTCTGTAGCTGACTTGCAAAACCATCTCTTTTTGCATTTAGCTGAATACTCTGAGATGTGAGATCTTGCTGGAGTGCCCCAATCTGTTGAATATTAGAAGTGTCAGCAGGACTTCTTTGAGTCACAGCAGCTATCCTTTCACGAAGCAACCCATCCAAGGCAGCAATCCGACTACGTAAACTTTGAAGGACAGGATGAGAATCTTGGTAGCGAGTGCTCTCATTAGCTAACTGCGCTTCCAACGATTGCTTTTCTGTCAGTAAATCTTGTACACCCTTTGACTGATTAGCCTTCGTCGTGTCAATAGACTTCTCAGGATCAATCCCTAACTGATTTTGAATTACTTTTAATTGAGCTTCTGTATCAGACAGCTGGGTTAGAACAGTATTGAATTGATTTTTCAATGCCAACAGAAACTGAACAGAATCTTTCTGCTCTTCTTCAAGCGAAACAATTTTATTCAGTTCTCGGAACTGTCGCAAATCCATTTCAGTTTTTTCCACTTTTTGCTCTGCAAGAGGAATCTGCTTCTTAACGAACTTGCGAGCATTAGATGTAATAAATCGGTAGTTTTTGACATTTTCTTCTAAATAAATATTCATTATCGAGTTGATAACGGCAGCAGCAATAGTAGCATCTCGATCTTCATAAGTTAATTGAATAACATCTGTTCCTTTAATTGCAGTGATTTTGAGACGCTTCATAAAATCTTTTAGCTGTACAGTATTACCCTTTACATCTTTAAGATTAAGCGAAGTAATTGTTGTGTTTATCAGAGGTTGAGAGCGAATAATCTCGATTTCTGTATCTACTGGTGACGTTTGCTCTCTTAAAGTACTTAAATTACTGAGATCACTAACTTCTTTCCCTAGACCAGTTAGGGTCAGGGTAGTTGCTGTACGACGAAAAGATAATTTACCCTCGGCAATGTAATTAGTCTTTTGCAAAAATGTAACAATCAAACTAACGCTAACAACTACAACAAATACTGAGGTAATTAGCACCCATTGATGCTTAATGACTTTCGTTAATTTTGACAAAGATGATGTAGGCTTCTGAAGCTGCATAGCTTTTATGGGTATGAGGGGATAAGCGAAATTAATGTCGAATAAAAAAGTGCATTTTCAGCTATCAGCAGCGTCTTACACTTTAGGTAATATTCTTACCATAAAACAAGAGAATGCAGCCCTCAAATATTAAAACTACAAAGTTTAATTTATAATTGATAAAAATATTTTAATCATAAATCTATAAAAAAATCTTATTTTTATGAAAATTTCACAAAATAAGTCTTTTATCATAGATCTGTAATTTTTTTACAACCTAGAGCCCTACTATATAACACAATTATTAACGAGTGATTAATGAATGAGCGATAGTCATCAAAAAAACATTAAAAAAGTTAAAATATTAACTTTACGCACTAATTTTTCTTGGACTTTGGTTGGCAATATAGTTTATGCAGCTTCCCAATGGGGAATGTTAGTGGTACTAGCAAAACTAGGTAGTCCAGAAATGGTTGGTCAGTTTACGTTAGCTTTAGCGTTGACAGGACCAATAGTAATGTTTAGTAATCTTCAATTGCGTCAACTGCAAGCAACAGATGCAAAACAGCAGTATATGTTCCGAGATTACCTTGGATTGAGACTGATTTGCACCTTTCTGGCGCTAGTGGTAATATTAATAATTATACTTGTTGCTGGATACCGTTGGGAAACATCATTGGCCATTCTAATTATCGGTTTGGCAAAGTTATTTGAGTCTATTAGTGACGTATTTCATGGGCTAATTCAAAATTACGAACGCATGGATCAAATTGCAATTTCATTAATGATTAAAGGGCCAATGTCCCTGTTAATGCTTGGTATAGGAGTATATTTAACTGGAAATGTAGTGGGGGGGGCGATAGGACTAACAGTTACGTGGGCTTTAGTTCTCATCTGTTTCGACATTCCCATGGGTAAATTAATATTAAGAAATAATTTTCAGCCAGAAAGAAAGATGGGGGAATCGAAAGAAGAACAAAATCGAAATACTAATTTGCGACCAAATCTTAATTGGCACAACCTACGTGATTTGGCATTACTTGCTTTGCCATTAGGTTTTGTGATGATGCTAATATCCCTAAATACAAATATCCCTAGATATTTTATCGAACATTATTTAGGGGAAAGAGAACTGGGGATCTTCTCAGCAATATCTTATCTAATGATAGCGGGGAATATGGTCGTCAGTGCTCTAGCACAGTCAACCACTCCTCGATTAGCGAAATATTACGCAACAGGAAGAAGTAACGACTTTCGCAGTCTGTTGCTAAAACTTTTGTTAATTGGTGCTTTTTTAGGCGGAGCATCCGTTTTAGTTGCCGTAATCGCAGGCAGACAAATTCTTACCCTTCTATACCGCCCCGAATATGCAAAGGATGTCAATTTATTTGTCTGGCTGATGGTAGCCGCTGGAGTTGGATATTGTGCGTCTTTCTTAGGATATGGAATGACTGCAGCAAGATACTTTTGGATCCAAACACCTCTTTTTACAATAGTTACAAGCATTTCAGCGATCACTTGCTTCTGGTTAGTTCCAAAGTTGGGACTGCAAGGTGCAGCGATATCGTTTATCATTGGATCAATTATCCAAACAGTATTTAGTTTGGCATGTATTGGTCATGCACTGTATAGGCTCGACAAATATGCAACTGAAGAAGAATCAAACACCATCTACTAAACATAGTATTGTTCGTATCCTACATGTCGTTGGTGGAATGAACCGAGGAGGCATCGAAACTTGGTTGATGCACATTCTCCGAAACATTAATCGAGATCGCTTTCAGATAGATTTTTTAGTTCATACTACGGAACCTTGTCCCTATGATGCCGAAGTTCGCGCTCTTGGGAGTCAGATTATATCTTGCCCTCATACATCGCAACCTTTACTTTACAGTTCTATTTTTAAGCAAATTCTCTACAAAAATTCTTATGATATTGTCCACAGTCACGTTCAACACTTCAATGGTTACGTCCTTAGGTTAGCAAAGCAAGCAGGTGTTCCGATTCGTATTGCTCACAGCCATAACGATACCTCAGTTGTAGAAGCTAGATCTAGCCGATCGCGAAAATTATATTTTAATCTAATGAAATGGTTGATTTCTCGCTATGCCACTATTGGTCTGGCAGCTAGTCGCCCATCTGCTCATTCTTTGTTTGGTTCCAATTGGGAAAAGGATCCACGTTGGCGAGTTCTTTACTGCGGCGTAGATTTGAGTCCTTTTCGCGAATCTGTTGATCGACAAATAGCGCGCAATCAATTAGGTATTTCTATCAATGCTTTTGTTGTCGGGCATGTCGGGAGATTTGAGGAGCAAAAAAATCACGACTTTATCTTGGAAATAACTAATTTATTAGCTAAGCAAGACCCTGAAATATGTTTACTGTTAGTGGGAGATGGTCCTTTACAGGCGCATATTAAAGAAAAAGTAGAGCGAATGAATTTGAGAGATCACGTTGTTTTCGCAGGTGTGCGATCAGATGTCCCCCAGTTGATGCTTGGTGTGATGGATACATTCCTTTTGCCATCTCTATACGAAGGATTGCCTCTTGTTCTGATGGAAGCGCAGGCTGCTGGTTTACCTTGTGTCTTGTCTGATGTAATTACTCAGGAAGTAGATATAGAAACTATGACGATCCAACGTCTTTCACTATCTCAAACTTCATCGACATGGTCTAACTCAATCTTAAATACTAAAAAAATTAAATCAAAAATTATACAGACAGACACCTGTCAATTAGTTGAGAAAAGTTTGTTTAATATCCAAAATAGCATTACACAACTGGAAACATTATATCTGGAGCTGGCACTCAATGAGATTACAATTGAAAGATAGACCTATTATCTATAATTCTATATCACCACCTCAGTTAAATCAGACAAAATGGTTGTTTTTCGCTCTTTGCAGCTATTTAATCTCACAAGGTTTTACTGTCCCTGTCTTACCAATAGGACATTGGGCAATTTGGCCTTGTTTTTCTGACTTAGCACTTCTTCTAATCGTTTGCGCGTTCCTTAAATGTTACAGATTTACTACTCCACTTTCTTCTCCTAATCAAAAAATATTTTTGGTTTTGACAAGTATTTTGCTTGGTTCTTGTCAATCTTATCTATTCTACTTGGGTTTTGCGAAGGGGGATGCCATAGGCTCCAATTTTGGAGCTTTCCAAATTTATCGCTTAGTACAATACTTTAGTCTGTTTTGGTTGATGTCACAGATTCCATTAACCGAAAAAAGGCTTCAAATACTCAGAAAAATCGTTGATGGAGTGTTGATTTTTGTCTGTCTAGGAGTTTTCTTAACCTATGCTGGCACAATCCCTCTTTCTATAATCACTAATCATCTGCCACCAGTGGGAGCTTGGCAATACTATGCAAGTGTAAGTAAAATAGGATCTAAAGGTTTGGGTTTTGTCGGTTACAACCATGCTTATGTAGCAGCTCAAATAATGATGCTGATAATTTTGAGGATGCATTTAACTAGTAATCAAAAAAAAGATCTGTCCAATTTTCTTCTTCTTCTTCTTGCTACACTAACTGTATTCATAAGCGAATCGCGTTCTGGATTCGGAGCTATATTATTTCTCCTGATGGTCTATTTAGTTTCTAAGCCTACTTATGCTCTCTCTATTGTCAGTCTTGTATTGATTATACCTTTACTAGCATCTATGTTCTCGTTACAAGCTATAGAGTTAAATTCCTACGAAGGGTCAATTATTGATCGACAGTTAAGTTTAGCTTCAGCCAATCAAGTCGAAACTTTAAGTGGTCGCGATGCAAGATGGTCTGCTCATTTGGCTGCCTTAGATGACAATCCAGTTAACTGGATTTTTGGAAATGGATTTGGTTCGGCGATAGAGCGAGGAGATAACGCTCATATGCTTTATCTGCAAATCACTTCTGAAACTGGACTGATAGGCTTGTTTATATTCATCACATTATTTAGCATGATTTTGTTTTTTCTGTACAAGAGAGAATCGAAAGAACAAGCTTTATTCTGGGGAACTGTTATATTTTTAATCACTGGTTTCAGTCAAGAAACATTTTATCCAGAACCAGCTTTGGGGCAATTTCTTGGGCTTTATCTTAGTTCAGTAGCAATTGTCCTGCGAGATCCTTGCTTGGTAGTAGAAGCAGAAAAATGTTTAACTAAAACTACAGATGAGGAAATATGACAAACAGAAATAAACTGTATAGAACAATTAAATTAATAATTGTGTGTGCGATATTAGTAATTATCATTGTGTCATCAGCTAATAGTCAATCATCTTGTAGGTTTCCTGCGAAAATTAGCAATCAACCCTTAATGAAGGGGGTCAATGTAGTTAATGGCGTAACTATAGTCAATGGCAAGCCATTCTTTCCTTTTGGGATCTATCATGTCTCGTGGAAATCAACAGAACAAGAGTTAATGAGAGATTTACGTGACATTGCCGCATCTGGATTTAACACAATCCACGCTTCAGCGAACGATATCAATAATTATGGTAAATTTCTGGATGAAGCTGATCGCCTTGGAGTTTATGTGATCAGCGAACAAGGTATTGGATTGACCAAGTTCATCAATGCCTTCAAACAAAAACCTGCTATTTTAGGTTGGAATATTGCCGATGACGTTGACAATGGGAAACTCACTCCACAAGAAATATTAAAGTTTCACCAAGAGGCTAAATTAGCCGATCCGCAGCACATCACTTATATCAGTGGCTATTCAAATAAGATTACAAAATTTGGCAATTGTGCTGATGTAGTTGCAATGCAGTCATATCCTATCGGGAATGGTGATGCAAAAATATCATCAACCTATGATCGAGTTTCTCTTACTCGCGATGCAGTTGAGCCGTATCAAAAAGCAGTTTATGCTAACGTACAGGCTTTTGCATGGCCAAACAAAAAACAAGGAGATTCTCAACCTGCTAGAATTCCAACCTTTGATGAGGTCAGAAATATGACCTACCAATCTCTGTTGGCAGGTGCAAAGGGAATAATTTACTTTACCTATTACGAAAACGAATTTTGGCACTTACCATCACATCCAGATTTGTGGGCAGGAATTAAGACTTTAGGGGCAGAAATAAAAGAGATTAATTCCCTATTACTAGATGGAATACTTCATAAGATTAATCTGGGAGTAGAAAAGGTGATTGCTGGAACATGGACTTATCGCGATCAAGCTTTAATAGTTGTAGTTAATCAGTCTGATGAACGCAAAAAAATATCAATTGCTATGCCAAAAGGTCTTACTCAACTAAAACAATTATTTGAAGATCGTTCTGACGATCTAGCATTAAACGGCAATCAACTATCTGGATTTCTTAAACCATTGGATGTTAAAGTTTATCAAGGAATAAAAGAAATTTAGAATCTTAGTCTTAGCTGTTTTTTACTCCTTGAAACTAAGTCCTTTGATACTTTCTTCCTACTATGAATGTCGTTGTAACACTCGAACATCGTTTTAATCGCACACCAGATGGCAAAGTGTGGACTCACACAACTTTTCCATATGACTTTTGGTCGCGGTATTTAGAAGTATTTGATAGTGTGCGTGTAGTTGCTCGTGTAGTGGATGTAAATCACGTGCCCGAAGATTGGAAACAAGCTAATGGGGTCGCAGTCTCTTTTGCCCCTATTCCATATTACGTAGGACCTTTGCAATATTTACTCAAGGTATTCAAGATTCGGCAAAGTGCTAGAAATGCCGTGAAAGCAGGTGATGCGGTCATATTAAGGGTTGGCTCTCCGATCGCTTCTCATATTCAACCGATGCTGCAAAGATCAGGACGCCCTTATGCGGTAGAAGTAGTAGCCGATTCTTACGATGTCTTTGCCCCAGGTTCTGTCAAGCACCCTTTACGGGCATTTTTTCGTTGGTCAGGAACCCGCCAGTTGCAGCATATGTGCAAACAAGCCGCCGCCGCCGCATATGTTACTAAATATGCTTTACAACGGCGCTATCCTTGCCCCAATTTTTCGACGGGTGTATCAGATGTAGATCTTCCAGAACGATTGCTAGTTAATGAATCTCGTTTACCGACAGGGAAGAAAAGTTTTAATCTGGTCTTTGTTGGTACAATGGCTCAACTTTATAAAGCACCAAATATCCTGATTGAGGCGATCGCTGGTTGTGTGCGATCTGGTCTAAATATTCGATTAACGATGCTTGGAGATGGAAAACATCGTTCGGAGTTAGAACTTCAAGCTAAAGCTTTTGGTATAGAAAAACAAGTGTTTTTTGCTGGACAACTATCTGGTGGTAATGCCGTCATAGACCAATTAGATCAAGCTGATTTGTTCGTTCTTCCTTCCTATCAAGAAGGTTTACCCAGAGCAATGGTAGAAGCAATGGCTCGAGGGCTGCCTTGTATTGGTTCTACCGTAGGCGGTATTCCAGAATTACTTCCTCCGGAAGACATGGTGCCCCCTGGAAATGTCTCTGCTTTGGCTAACAAAATCTATGAAGTGTTGAATGATCCAGAACGGATGGCGCAGATGTCTGCGCGTAACTTGCAGAAATCTGCAGAATATAGAGATGAAGTTCTACAAAAACAAAGAGTGGAATTTTACCAATATGTACGAGATATTACCGAAATTTGGCAAATAGGATAACTATGAAACGCTTACTACAAATTACTACGATTGCCAGTACTCAACGAGCTTTTCTTTTGCCATTTGCACGCCACTTTAGAGAAATTGGCTGGCAAGTAGATGCAGTAGCGAAGGGTATTTCTGCCTCTCCCGAATGTTTACAAGCTTTTGATAGAGTATGGGAAATTGGATGGTCTCGTAATCCCCTAGATCCTCGAAATTTTTTTGCATTTCCACAGTTAATTAGAGAAATAGTGACTGACGGGGAATATGATATCGTTCATGTGCACACCCCTGTAGCTGCATTTGTAAGTAGATATGCACTTAAAAACTTACGCAAACAAGGAAAGTGCAAGGTAATTTATACTGCTCACGGATTTCACTTTCATCCAAGCGGAGGTCGATTAAAAAATGCCATTTTCTTAGCTTTAGAAAAATTAGCTGGTGTTTGGACTGATGCTTTAGTCGTAATCAATCGCCCTGATGAGTTAGCAGCTAAAAAGCATAAGCTTTTGCCTCCAGAACGCATCCGCTATATGCCAGGAATTGGAGTAGATGTAGATTATTACAATTCTCGTTTGGTAACAGAAATTGAAGTAGAACAATTGCGACAAGAATTGGGTATATCTAATGAAAATCCACTTTTTGTATGTGTAGCTGAATTTACACCACGTAAGCGTCATATTGACCTCCTTCAAGCTTTTGCAAAGTTAGGGCGAGCGCATGTTCATTTAGCGTTAGCAGGTACTGGTCCACTATTCAGAGAAATGCAGCAGCTCGTGTCGGATTTAGGGATAAGTAATCAAGTTCATTTCCTCGGTGGGCGGCGTGATATCCCTGCTTTAATGAAAGTCGCAGTAGCTAACATATTAGTCTCTGCTCAAGAGGGACTTCCTAGAAGCGTTATGGAAGCGTTATGCATAGAAACTCCTGTCATCGGCACTAAGATTCGTGGTACTCAGGAATTGTTGGAATCAGGTTGTGGTCTGCTAGTAGAAGTGGGAGATATTAAGGAACTTGCACATGTAATGGCTTGGATTTTGGATCATCCAGAAGATGCTCAGGCAATGGGCAAGTGTGGGAGAGGATTGATGGAATATTCTTACTCTCTTTCTCACATTATTAAGTTGCATGAGCAACTATATACAGAAATCTTCAACGTCTAGTGAGTTTATTGTTTATAAATATTTTCACTAAAGTAGAATCTTGAAATTTTGTTACAAGTACTACTTTCATAATACTTGTAACGAAATTTCAATGATTTAGTCGATCACAAATTATTGTAATAGATTAGTTAATAAACTTGGTAAACTGTTATCAATCATGACAAATTATAAATCGCCAATCACCAAATTTAATCTATTGATTAAGTCTGTATTCGATAAATTGTCGGCTGCGATCGCCCTACTAATTTTTTCTCCTTTTATTTTATTTGTCGCGATCGCAATCTATCCCCGCATGGGAAGACCAATATTTTTTGCGCAGCGCCGTCCTGGTAAAAAAGGTAAGATTTTTTTACTTTACAAATTTCGTACTATGACTAATGATCGAGACGATGATGGTGATCTTCTCCCTGACTTGGAACGTATTACTGAGATTGGTAAATTTGTCCGCCAAACTAGTTTGGATGAACTGCCTCAACTCTGGAATGTTCTTAAAGGTGACATGAGCTTGATTGGTCCACGCCCACTCTTGGTGGAATATCTAGAGCGTTACAATTCTGAGCAGGCTCGTCGCCACGATGTACTGCCCGGAATCACTGGTTGGGCACAAATCAATGGTCGCAATAGCATTTCTTGGACTGAGAAATTTAAGTTGGATGTTTGGTATGTAGATAATTGGAGTTTATGGCTTGATATAAAAATTCTTTTTCTAACTATCTGGAAAGTTTTAAAAAGGGATGGAGTTAACAAGTCAGACAAGATAACAATGGAACCATTTATGGGAGATTAATTAAGTATATTTACAATGAATTCGTAATCAATTAATTTTTTGCTGGAAATGCGTGAACACTAAAATAATCAAATTAAGAGATGTTTTGTGGTTAGAGACTTTATCAGATATCTCTCACGATATATATCACTTGCCTGAATACTTATATTTAGAGGCAGTTAGAAATAGTGCTCAAGCGGAAGCGATATTAATAACTGATGGTGACAAAATATTCTTTTTACCATATTTGCTGCGTGAATGTAATGACTTGTTTGATGAGAATATAGATACAACAAAATTCTATGATGTGGTCTCACCCTATGGTTACCCAGGAATCCTGTTGAGTGAATCAGCACTAAATGATGGAGAATTTATTAAGTTAGCTTTCGACCGACTAATATCTACATTTCGCGATCTTGGATTCTATTCAGCATTTATTCGACTTCACCCGATCCTTAATGACGGAATTAGACAGATTCTCTCAAACGATATTTGCAAGACAAATGGAGAAACAATATCAATTAATCTAACATTATCGGAAGCAGAAATATGGCAGCAAACTAGACAAACCCATCGCAATCAAATTAATAAATCAAAACGTTCTGGAATGATCCCTGCAATAATTCCATTTCAATCGGGAATTAGTCAGTTTAAATCAATCTATTACGAAACCATGAATCGGCTAAAAGCTGATGACAATTATTATTTTGATGACGAATATTTTTTCAATTTTTCAAAATTAGAAAATAATGTGCATTTGAGCATTGTCAAATTAGAGGAACAGACAATTTGCGCTGGCATATTTACAGAATGCTGCGGAATTATTCAATATCATTTGTCAGGAACTAGAAATGAATTTTTTAAACAATCGCCTAATGTTCTAATGCTTGATTATGTTCGCTTATGGGCTAAAGAGCGTGGCAATCAATTTTTGCACCTAGGTGGTGGGTTAGGAGGTGATAATGATAGTCTGTTTCAATTTAAAGCAGGTTTTTCTAAGCTAAGAAGTAGTTTTGATACTCTTCGTATAATTTTAGATCAAGAGAAGTATCTACACTTATTAAGCTTACGAGCATCACGCTTAAATGCGAATACAGAGGATCTGTTAAATAGCAAATTTTTCCCAGCTTATAGATCTAATTAAAATAACTCAAGTTAGAGCTGTAGTCAGTCGTGTTAGGACATAAAGCCCAAATAATGTGGGGCGGCGCAAAGAGCCGCCCCACATTATTTGGGCTTTGATTTGTCCTAATACAAGTGGCTATGGCTATATCAGCTCGCTCAGATGATAGTCGGGATGTTGGTATTGTGACTCCCCGTATCCGTTTCAACTGTCTTCCAGCAATTAAATTTGTGGTGATAATGCGATCGCCACAAATTTAATTGCGCCTATCTACTTAATAGGCAGTGGCCTAAGATTGAGCCAAGATCTCAGCCAGCAGTTGGGATAAATAAATTATACGCGGTACACTTTCAGCATGCCAAATCTTAAATTTACTATTCATATTGCCAGCAATGAGTGGACCAATTAAATAAAAATTATTACTGGTTTCAAAATTTTCACTTACCTCAAAGCCATTCTTAGAATTATTTGGAGTGCAAATACCTTGTCGAATCAAGTTTCTAATTAATATAGATGCTGAGGATGTTAGGTCTTGAAAACCAGCGCAGTTAACTACTACTTGCACTGGGGTTGCAAATATCTGATTTTCTTGATGATTAGTAGTAGAAAACTCAAACCCTATTTCTCCCGATGGCAACGCAGTAGTTTTTACAAGCTTTCCCTTGATAAATTCAAGCTTTCCCGACTCTACTAGTTGGTCAATCACATCTAAATAATCTGCCCCTGCACGCCTTTGATATTTCCCGATCTCTACTCCATAGAAACTAACAAAAAGCTTTTGCTCATCTGGACTTAGTTGATTGAGCGCAGCAATGATTCCTTTTGATACTGCTACATACATGCCGCCAACTTCTTCATTTTGGGCGATTGCCTCATCTACATCCTTCTGCACTGCGATCAAAATTTCTTTAGCTGTTAAATGCTCGATATTACGAATAGCCTTTAGCCGCTTTGGCTCATAAGAACTAGGAGGCACTATTCGATGCGGAAATGATGCATTAGGAGAAATGACGATAAACTTGCCAATCGAGTCGCTAGTTTTTGGGGAATTAACGAGGCTGTAGACCGCCTCGATCGCGCTAGCGTTAGAACCTACAATCAAAACTTGATTATTCTGAGGGGGCTCAGACTGCTGTAATATCTCGCCAATTCGCTCGATATTAAAATTCTGCGATGGTTGATATATGTCATCAACATAATGGACATAGCTATTATTACTTGGGAGCAAATCGCTTTTTCGATAGGGAGGACTGCCAATAGCTAGGACTACTTTTCGAGCAATGAGAAAAGAAGTAAGTTGAGCCTGTACCGTTTCTATTTGATAAAGATTGTTAAGCTTCTGCACATCAACTGCTTCTGCCTCTATGCGATCGTATTCTACTATCCCGCTAGACTTAGCATCCTCCAAGAGTTGAGTCAGGAGCTCTTTTAAGTACAACCCAAATGTATATCGAGGAATGAAAAGCTCATCCCAAAGTCCCGCAGATATTTCATTTGAGTGCGAATGGAGCCATTTGGTCGCAAGAACCCCAGACTTATAGTCAACAAGTGGGTCAAATACCCAACTGCGGTTTTTGTCAAGCCAATGCTTAAATTTTTCTAGCTCCACCTGTGGTAGAAACTCATTGAGTGTAGAAATGATTAAAGAATGTTTTCCATTTTTTTGCCCATAGGGAACGCCTGTCCAGAATTCATCTGATTTCTCAACTATTGCTATTTTTACAGGCTTTCCTTGCGATCGCGCAGATAGCAAGGAAATATAATGAATCAAGGTAAAGCAGCAAGAAACCCCTGAACCGATGATGACGATATCATAATGGTTTTTTAGTAATAAATCGTCAGCTTGCAAATCTAATGAAATATCGGGATACTGCATATTGGCTATTATACAAAGTTTACTAAATCAAAAAATATTAAAGATTAGGTTTCTTTATTTTGCTGAATCTCCTTTAAATCCTTATGATAAGAGTTGATCGATGAGCACTTTGAAAATTACTGAATTTAAAAAACATTACTTAGATTAGAATTCTTTACAAGTATCAAAAATCAAATTCTAAGCATAAAAATAGTTTTTGAATAGGTTTATTCTAGGGATTTTTCAACCTTAGAGTTTTTCGAGTAATATTTGAACCTTAATAAAAAGACAACAAATTTAAAGAAGATTTTAGTTGAGGTTAAGTTATCAATAATATTTGATAGATATATAGCTATATTTTATATTAATGTGTATTCAATTTGTATAGTAGATACATATCATGCACAAGCAATTGAATCTCTATATCTAAAGATAATTGTAACTTTTAATATGTACTTATATGGAGCTGGTGGACATTCTAAGGTAATTATAGATATCTTACAAAGTCTTGGGATTGAAGTGATTAGGGTGTTCGATGATAATCCATCTGAAGCCAAGAATAAAAGCATTGAAATCAATTCTGGAGTGCGCCTATCAGAAGAAAACTTTCCTGAGTTAGATGCCCCATTAATTATCAGTATTGGAGACAACACTAGACGTGCAGTAATTGCCTCAATGTTGCCTCATTACATTACCTACGGTCAGGCTATTCATGGTACTACCATAATTTCCGCCAAAGCTTCAATTGGTGTTGGGACGGTGATCCTGCAAGGTGCGATAATCCAAGCCGCAGCAAAAGTTGGTAAACATGTTTTGGTCAATACCGCGGCTAGCATCGATCATGACAATGAAATTGGCGACTACGCTCACATATCACCCCACGCGACTTTGTGTGGGCATGTCAAAGTTGGTGAAGGTACTCACATTGGAGCGGGTGCAGTAGTAATACCTTCTATCCGCATTGGTCGTTGGTCTCGGATTGGTGCAGGAGCTGTTGTGATTCGAGATATCCCCGACTATGCCACTGCTGTAGGCAATCCTGCTAGGGTAATTAAGATAAAAGGTAAGCTAGTTGACACAATGCACTAGATAAAAATTCAGTAGCTTACAGCGTAGATCGCTTCTTACTACGTTCCCACTGAAAGAATAAGTTTTATAAAGTGAATAAGTAGTGGTACTTAGCGAAGCCGCATTTCAATATTATTCACTATAAATTTAGTATCTAAATCAAGAAAACACCCAATTCAAATTTTAATTTCATCATTATTACTTACCAATGCCAAAACAAATTCTCCTCTCAACCCCTCACATGGGCGATCTCGAACTAGAATTCGTCAAAGAAGCCTTCAATACTAACTGGATCGCTCCCGTTGGTCCACATGTGGATGCCTTTGAGCAAGAATTCTGCCAATTAGTTGGCTCAAGCCATGCGGCAGGTGTCAGTTCGGGTACTGCTGCATTACATTTAGCGTTGCAATTAGTTGGCGTTAGATCTGGCGATGAAGTTTTTTGTTCTACACTTACTTTTTCGGCTAGTGCTAACCCGATCGCCTATTTAGGCGCTAAACCAGTTTTCCTTGATAGTGATCGCCATTCTTGGAACATGGATCCAAATTTATTACAAAATACCCTTGATAAACGTGCTAAATCGGGAAATTTACCTAAAGCTGTGATTGTTGTTCATCTTTATGGTCAAAGTGCTGACATCGATCCTATTCTTGATGCTTGCAATAAATACAATATTCCTTTGATCGAAGATGCCGCCGAAGCATTGGGCGCAACTTATAAGGGGCGAACACCAGGAACTTTTGGGCGAATTGGTATTTATTCCTTTAATGGCAACAAAATCATTACAACGTCTAGTGGAGGCATGTTAGTCTCTGAAGACCCAAGTTTGACAGCAAAAGCTAAATTTCTGGCAACCCAAGCCCGCGATCCCGCACCACATTATGAGCATTCCGAGATTGGTTATAACTATCGTCTTAGCAACGTCTTGGCTGGGATCGGTAGGGGGCAATTAAAGGTATTAAGCGATCGCGTTGCCGCTAGAAGAAACAATTTTGAAGTTTATAAGCAATCTTTGGGAGATTTGCCAGGTGTAGAATTTATGCCAGAGGCTCCTTGGGGTAATTCGACCAGATGGCTCACCTGCCTAACTATCGATCCCACAGTCTTTGGAATAGATCGCGAACATATTCGCTTAGCGCTTGCTGAAGCGAATATAGAATCGCGTCCAGTATGGAAACCAATGCACTTACAGCCAATTTTTAAAGATTGTGAATCTATTGGTGGAGCGATCTCTGAAGATTTATTTGAACGAGGACTCTGTTTGCCTTCTGGTTCCAATTTGTCCGATGAAGATCTAGATCGAGTGGTCAAAACCATCAAGAAACTAAAAAAATAGAATCAAAATAAATCCTATAGCCATACCTACTTGTATTAGGACAAAACAAAACCCAAATAATGTGGGGCGTCGCAAAGCGCCGCCCCACATTATTTGGGTTTTATGTCTTAACAAGATTGACTAAGGCTATAAAAGCCAAAATAGATATGCGGCGTATCGGATATCTATTTTGGCTTTTGATTTGATAGTGATATCACTACAGATAAAAACTTAGGTAATTTCGATTTAGTCAAGTACCAAATATAAAGCCAGAATCATGGGGGCGGCTCCGTCGCTATGATTCTGGGAAATCTGGATTGGCTTCTTATTTTCTTGCAAGTCTCTCAGATAGAAGAAGCAAATAAATACCCTTGACCATACTTGCAATGTAGCGATCGCAACTTAATACTTTGCTCAAAATTGTCTACGCATAACGCAATTATATCTATGCCGAGATCGTTCGTTTTTCGAGCAATATTCTGTAAAACTTCACTATTTACATCTTTGATCGATTCTTGATAAACCTTAAATCGATCAAACTGCGAATATAACTCATTCAATCTATCTAGATCAGTCAAAAAACTATGTTCGATTTTTACCCCATCTAGTTGCAACATAACTCCAAGAGCCTTAAGAGATAGCAACACTTTTTTGAGTGTTTCGGGCTCGTGATTATGCAGCACATTGGCAGGAATTTCTAGCCCAAAGCTATTAGGATTAATTTTGTGTTCTTGGGAGATTGCTGTGATTTGTGGTATTAAATCGCCATGAAACAATTGTTGCTCTGAGAGATTGATACTGATATCAATAGTTTTGTCTGGAAACTGTTGTTGCCATAGACTTAATTGTTGCAATACCTCACGAATCTCCCACCAACCAATCGGTATAATCAAACCAGTTTTTTCTAAATCTGCTATAAATTCCGTTGGAGAAATCATGCCCCTTTCAGGGCTTTGCCAGCGTAAAAGTGCCTCAAAGCCAATAGTTTCCTTGGTAGCCAAATTAACGATAGACTGATAATAAAGTCTAAACTCTTGATTGTCGAACGCTTTTTGCAACTCTTCTGCCAAAAAATTCGGCTTTCCTACAGATATATCCTCGTTACTATCACTACCACTGTTATAAAGTCTTTCAATGGCTGAAATACTTACAGAGATAATATTATTTGATAATCTATTATTGCTTTTAACCATAAGGCGCGATGAAGTGTAGCCAAACACAATTGTTTGCAACAATTCGCAAATAGCTTGCGAGTCATTTTGTTCAGCAGCCTTACCAAGCTTTTCGATTATTACATTTAGCAGAGGCGGTAACTGGTCACTGGCATTTCTTACAATTCTTACTTTCTCATGTTGAGTGCGTTCGTATCTTTCTCCAGGAATAAATAGCTCTTCAAAGAGTTTTTCGCCTGGGCGCAATCCAGTGTAAACAATTTTAATGTCTTTGCCGACCTCATAGCCAGACAGCTGAATTAAATCTGTAGCTAAATCTAAAATCTTGACAGGTTCACCCATGTCGAGCATACATACTTCACCTCCATGAGAAATCACCGAGGTCTGCAGAACTAACTGTACTGCCTCTGGAATAGTCATAAAGTACCGAATGATATCAGGATGCGTGATTGTGATCGGACCTCCCTCTGAAATTTGTCTTTTAAAGGTTGGTACAACACTACCTCTGCTCCCTAAAACATTTCCAAATCGGACAACTGTAAACGAACGGTTACTAAGCTTGGCAGCTTGCAATACAGTCATTTCAGCAACTCTCTTGGTCGCACCCATTACATTAGTAGGATTGACGGCTTTATCAGTTGAAATCATGACAAAGTTTTTGACTTGATAGTGTAGAGCTAGATCTACTAGGTTTTTAGTGCCAAATATATTCGTTGTGACTGCTTCTGCCGGATTCATCTCCATTAGAGGTACATGCTTGTGAGCCGCAGCATGAAATATAATTTCAGGCTTAAACTGACTAAATAAATAATCAAGTCGTTGTGGAGAGCGAATATCACAAATGAAGGTATGTAATTTGGGTGGTTTAGTTCCCGAAGCTAAACTGTTCATAAATTGAACAGTTTTTTCTAGTTCTTGATGAATTAAGAAAATGGAGTTTTCACCTTTGCCTAGTAGCACTATTTCGGCAGGATGAAATTTGAGTATTTGGCGACAAATTTCACCGCCGATCGAGCCACCTGCACCTGTAACTATTATTCTTTTGCCATTTACAAGCTCAGAAACTTTTTGTAAGTCAGTTTTAATCGGTGGACGGCGAAGTAAATCCTCAATCTGAATATCTCTAACAGTGTTGAGCTGAATACCTAAATCTTTACGGAGAATTTCACTTAAACTAGGTAGGGTGCTAACAGCAATATTGTTTTGCTTACATATGCCTGCAATAGCCCTAATGTCTTCGCCCAAGGCAGAGGGCATAGCAATAATTACTTGGTTGATGTGCATGGTCTTACATGCGATCGCTATAAAATTGCGATCGCCAACAACATTAAGCCCAAGAATGTTTTGATGGAGTTTTCTGGGATTATCGTCGATAAAAGCAATTGCTTTCATCCCAAGATTTACATTTTGTTGCATTTGTTGAACAATCGAAATACCAGCATTGCCTGCACCGATTACGAGTATTCGTGAGAAGGCATTTGGAGATACCCGTTTAATCTTTGCAATTCGCAAGTATTCCAGAGGTATATAGCGATATCCAATTACTACGACAAGGCTTAAAAGAGAATCTAATATTGGTAATGATCTTGGTAGATTATTAATTTCTAACCATGAAATATTTGGTGAATTACGCAATATTTCAAATACCAATATCTCAATAATGGAAGATATTACGATCGCCAACGAAATATCTACTAAATCTCTTAGGCTTGTATATCGCCACACCCTTCTATACAAGCCTAAGAAATTTATAGTGGCGAGCTTTATCAGTGTAAAAACAATGGTAAGAAAGCAAATAGTATGGAAATGTTGAATTATTTCTTTAGCATCGCCATCCAAACGAAGCACAAACGCGAGCATTGTTGTCAACAGAAAGATCGCTAAGTCAGCAATAAAACATTTATTTTTAATCAGCTTTACAATGGATCTAATAATTGTTTTCATTACTTTAATTTATTCTTGATTTTGATTGATGTTGACAGACAATAACTTACTTCAGTTGATTTTTGATAGGAATTAGGTTTTATATATTAACTATTGACAAAAAAATATAACTTCTTATTTATTACAACTGATTAGATTTTTTTGCAAACTTGATGCAGAAACTTTACAGTAGGGGTAAATGAGGCCTTAGCGGAAAATGGGTGATATTTCAGATTTACTGGAAACTATGACGGGTTTAGCCAGAAAAATTGTATCTATATTTTAATAATTAGTAGACTTTGTTTTTCAAAAGGATAAGAATAAGAATGGTTAAATTTTCTCCTCTTCAAACACAAATATAGGACTTATGTAAGAGACAACTGCTGATTGTTTATAGATCAACGAGGTTGAATCGTTTTTTCGATTTCTTCTCCCGCCAACTCCTCGGCTAGGCATAACTCATAAGCTTTTTGCAAATTAAGCCATAGTTCTGCACCATTGCCAAACCATCGCCCTAGACGTAGTGCCGTGTCAGCAGTGATACCTCTTTGCCCTTTGAGAATTTGCGTAATCCGATTTGTGGGTATATGGAGTGATCGAGCTAGTTCTGATGCGCTAATTCCAAGTTCTTCTAGTTCATCAGATAAGATTTTGCCAGCGTGAATTGCAGGTCTTGCCATAGTTGTTTTCTCCTTTAGTGATAATCGGCAATTTTGATATTAAATGGACGGTTTTCCGTTTCTGTCCACTTAAAACAAATACGTCATTTGTCATTTATGCGGATGCTGTGCTGCACTTCTCTATCTCCGCCTAGTATCTCAAAACGGTTGCTTGGCAAAGCTATTAAGATTCTTTATTAGGTGCTGCTTCTAGAATTCCTAGACGTTTATATGCTTGTCTTACAACGTCCTGAAATTCTTTGACACGATTAACAGAGGCAAACTTGACTGTACATTTGACTTTATATTTTTGAGACCTAGGCAAGTTTTATGTGTTGCGTAAATCATAACATTTATATCATAATTTCACAAAAAATTAACCAACGATCGCTAAAAAATTACGAGCTTCAGCCGAGGGCAGTTCATTATAGCCATCTTGTTTGAGTATAGCGATCGCCTCTTGCTCAGATAAGCCAGTCACGCTATTAAGATCGAATAGAGTTTGGTACATCAAAATTAGAGGAACCAAAATCCCTAACATCGCAATTCACAGATAATGGAAAGATGCGTGCGAGAAACAGATAAATTTAACCAACTGATGTTATGTGGAACGCATATCGCCCTCCCCCCCTCTCCCAAAAGGTGAGAGGGACTAGGGGTGAGGGTCTTGTAAGCTTCCACGTAAGTAAAATTTATTCACACCTGTTTTAAAGAAGCCATATCAATGACGAATCGATATTTTACGTCGCTTTTTACGAGGCGATCGTAGGCTTCATTGATATTTTGGATGGGGATAAGTTCGATATCAGCAGTAACATTGTGCTTACCGCAGAAGTCCAACATCTCTTGGGTCTCTTTAATGCCGCCAATCAGAGATCCACTGAGACTACGGCGACCGAAAATTAAGCTGCCCACCGAAAGCAAAAGTGGATCGGATGGTACTCCAACTTGAGTGAGGTTGCCGTCCCGTCTCAACAGTAAGAGGTAAGCGTTGATATCATGTTGTGCAGACACAGTATCGAGAATAAAGTGGAAACTATTTAGATGTTTCTGCATCTCGTCTTCATTTTTAGAATTCACTACTTCATCTGCTCCGAGCCGCAGCGCATCTGCAACTTTGTTCGGTGAGGTAGTGAAGACCACGACGTATGCACCGAGAGCTTTCGCCAATTTCACCCCCATATGTCCTAGCCCTCCGAGTCCCACAACGCCTACTTTCTGACCCTTGGTCACATTGTGATAGCGTAAGGGCGAATAAGTCGTAATCCCAGCGCACAGCAGAGGAGCAGTTGCCGCAAGATCTAAATTCTTCGGAATGTTTAGCACAAATTCTTTATCCACCACAATGCTTTCCGAGTATCCACCGTAGGTTATTCCGCCATTGTGTCTGTCTGGAGCGTTGTAAGTCCAAATCGGACCTTTCTCGCAGAACTGTTCTAGGTTTTCCTTGCAGTTAGCACAGGTAAGGCAAGAATCGACCAAGCAACCCACCCCAACCGTATCGCCTGCTTTAAATTTATTGACTTTCGCCCCAACGTTGGTAACTCGCCCGACGATTTCGTGCCCAGGGACGCAAGGGTAGGTAGTACCTTGCCATTCACTGCGGACGGTGTGTAAGTCGGAGTGACACACGCCGCAGTATAGAATTTCGATCTGCACATCATGCTTGCCAAGTTCGCGGCGTTCAAAGCTAAAGGGCGCAAGGGGAGTCGTAGGTGTTTGGGCAGCGTAGGCATTTGTTTTCATTAATTTTTCTCCTGATTATTTGTTTAGATTAACTTACTTAGATGAATTATTAGCTTTATAAAATGCCCGTGCTTGAACTAATAGCTGCTCCTCCGTAATGTGTTGCTAACGATCTCACGCACAACTCTTTTAGAAATATCTGGGAGATTTTGTGCGCGTTCATCTACCAGATAATCCATAGCACTATTGGCTCTAGTTGACCTATCAAAGATCAAAATCCGTTTAGCATCCTTTAATGACTGGGTGATCGCTTCATAGAAAGACTTAAGTTCAGGTTGCCCCTTAGCATTGTCATGTAGATTGTGTGGATGACGTATTTGAGATTGCCTATGCTCTTCAGTTACTTCAGCTAGACTCTCTAGCATTGACCTCACATCATGCAATTGTAAATTGCGGGCGATTGAATGCTGAAAGATCCCTTTTCAAGTAGTTTGATGAACTTTGGACATTGATATTTTTATTGACCTTTCCTTGGGATTAATTTCTAGTTGAGAACTTTTATTTGAGATTAAAATGTCACATTTTTTGCTTCTAATTTTTGCTTCAATTTGTTTAGGACTTTCGCAAGACTAACAAATTTACTAGGTTTTAGGTAGATGTAGCGCGTGCGAAGCACGCGCTACATCTACCCGATGCGTAAGTCCTATTGTTATTGAATTAAGTTGACAGCACTCTATTTGAGTTCTTGAATAAGATGCAAAAAGTTTGCTAAGTAAGGTTCTTGAGAGATTCTTACCTAAGCCATTCCTAAGCTATCGCAGTTTTCAGTCAATAAGTGTACGAGTTTCCGATTCAGAAAACCATCCCAAAATATCATTAAGGGATACAGAATCCAAAGCTTGAGCAACAACATTATCTAAAGCTTCACGAGAACGTGGTTTATGCTTACGAATGAAAGCTT
>CALRWX020000067.1:0-21247 GCA_943371975.1 Pseudanabaena sp. UWO311
CAAAGATAATAATTGGGCTGCCATATCCACAACCAGTCGTAATGAATTTACGGTGCATCAGTTACAACCGGGAGGCGAAGGTTTGTATGCTTTGCCCGATCGCCAATTAGTCTATGTGCGAGGCTTTACAGCAAATATTTATTTTGAAAGTGATCGCTTAGTGGGCATTAGGCTAACACCTGATAATCGCGATCGCCCTTTGACGGCTTCGGGGCTATTGACTTTAGTGAGGGCTTGGTTCCCCGATGATGTATTGAGCGTAATTTATCAGGTCGCACGATCCGATCCACGTAAGAGTGTAGTCGAAACGCTAATTGGTACAATACCAAAAGCTTTTGAACGGGATTTAGGAAAGGTGAGCTTACCCTTTTGTCGGACTATTGTTTTTCCTTCCCCCGTTCCTGTAAATACATTATCGACCTGTAATCTCAATATCTAAATCACTTTCCATGCAAAAACGAGTTCTATCTGGCGTACAACCTACTGGCAACCTCCATATTGGCAATTACTTGGGGGCAATCCGCAACTGGGTAGAAACTCAGGCTGATTACCAAAATTTCTTTTGTGTTGTTGATCTGCACGCGATTACTGTCCCTCACGATCCTAAAACCTTAGCCAGTAATACCCGCGAGATTGCCGCGATATACATTGCTTGCGGTATTGACCCAAGTATTTCTACGATTTTTGTGCAGTCCCATGTGTCCGCCCACGCCGAGTTAACTTGGTTGCTCAACTGCATCACGCCGCTAAATTGGTTAGAGCGAATGATCCAATTTAAAGAGAAGGCAATCAAGCAGGGCGAAAATGTGGGTGTGGGTCTGCTGGACTATCCTGTACTGATGGCGGCGGATATTTTGCTGTATCAGGCGGATTTAGTACCAGTTGGTGAAGATCAGAAGCAACATTTGGAATTGACACGAGATATTGCGGGAAGATTTAACGACCAGTTTGCAAACGTTTTGAAAGTGCCGAATCCCTTAATTCGCAAAGAAGGGGCAAGGGTGATGAGTCTCACGGATGGCACAAAAAAAATGTCGAAGTCCGATCCTTCAGAAATGAGTCGGATTCATTTGCTCGATAAACCCGATGAGATTGCCAAGAAAATCAAAAAATGTAAAACCGATGCTGTACGTGAGCTAGCCTTTGATGATAGCGATCGCCCTGAAGCCAATAATTTACTAGGCTTATACGCGATTTTTGCGAATAAAACTAAGGAACAGGTGCAAGCTGAGGCGGCGACATGGCGCGGTTGGGGTGATTTTAAGACTGTACTGACTGATGCTGCAATCGCGCATCTTGAGCCAATTCAAACTAAGTATGATGAAGTGGTAAAAGAGTCAGGCTATCTCGATCGCGTATTAAAAGAAGGTCGAGAAAAAGCCTCTGAAACTGCTTTTAAAACCCTCAATGCTGTCAAAGATGCAATGGGTTATTTACAACCTTTATAAATCTTGCTAGAAAACTTTTCAAATCTTTATTAAATTAAAGCTTTAAAAAGTTTTTAAAATAGCATATATCAATAATTCAAATAAGTGGGAATACATCTATCATGCCATATAAAATCTGTCAGAGCGATCCAAAAATTGTAGAATTAATCAACCACATTTTAAGGGCTTACTGAAGGATATTAAAGAAGAATATCTTTATCCTTTGTATTGTCGATTTAGTCAATCTGTTCATTCAAATCATTCAGCTACTTGGATATTTCATAGTGAACCAAATGAGTATGGAGGAGTAATAGATAATGAAGACTGGTATCTCCCATTATTTGTATGTCGCTATACTCTCATCGTTTCCAGTGAAAAGTTTTTAAAGAGATTTGGTGGTAATCCTGAGGAACTTATTACTGAGGAAATAAAGATCTATCGAGAAAAGTTAGAAAAACCCTTCACGATAGTACAAACTATATAAGTAACTTTGAGATGAAAGTATGGCTACCGTATCAATTTTGCCAATTTCTGATCCTAAAGGTGAAAAATTATATCGCGCCCTTGCAGGTGATAAACACTCTGAGGGTAAAACTGCGGGACAAGCCCTAGACGCATTAACCGCTCAACTAGGTGAAATAGAATTCAGTGCGATCGTTCTTATTCAAAGCATTCCAACCGATTCCTTAAAGATTCAGTAAGCCATGTAAAGTGGGCAATTTAAATACGAAACCTACTTACGCTTAAAATAAGCGCGATAGACGGGTAAACCTTGGGAAATTACCGAACTTTCGCGCTCGGTGGGAATATGCTCAGGAAAGATAGAATCATCGGCAAAATTCCCAGCCCCAGCAAGATTAATGAAATTATCATTTGCATCAAAATGTTGACGCATATCTTCAGCTACTTCCAATACATCAGACTGCAAAAATACATCAGCATTAGGCACAAGTAACTCCGCTAAAGTTGCCACTAATTCAGGTTGGACGGCACGGCGTTTTTGTTGGCGGCGCTTAAACCAAGGATCAGGAAATTGAATCGTGACTTCATGCAATGATCCTTTAGTTAATAGTCCTGCTAAAGACACATTGGCATTGCAAAAAATGTAATGCAAATTTTTTAAGCCTAGTTCGTCGCGCACTTCATTACAGCGATCGACTAGCGGCTCCCGAATTTCTAAACCCAAAAAATTCCAATCGGGCTTGAGTTGCGCCATTTGCAAAATATAACGTCCCCTTGCCGAGCCAATATCTAGACTTAAGGGCTTTGACCAATCAGCATAAACTTCTGTCCAGACTGGTGGCGCGATCGCCACGCTATATTTTTTGGCTAAGGGGTTAACATGTTCGCGTACCCGCGCCCGTCGTGACACATTTTCATTAGTGATATTAACAATAATTTCACCTGCATTAGTGATATTGACAATGCGATCGGGAATATTGGGGCGATCAAGTTCGGCTGAATTAATGTAAGGATTTGAGGAGTTCTGTTGCATAATATTTAGAATAGCCAAATATTCAGAATAAATCAAAGAGGATAGGGTGCTTGCCTTCCCCTATCCTCTTTGATTCAACAAAAATATCTTTTAGTTTTTGATAAACAATTTCAATTTCGAGTCTGCGATATATCTCAATTAGGCTCCAAAATTCACCAAGTTATTGATCGCCATGACTGTCGCAGATTGGTCTATAAAGAATTTCCCAAGTACGACTGATCATTTCTTTCCGATCGCCTATTCCACCATTGCCCCCCAAGCCTTGGTTGATCGGATTTTGTCTCGCTACGCAGTCGGCGAAGTTACTAGTTGTGTATTTTGGATGCGGGGGCTGAGCGATATTTATTTGGTGGAAACTTATGATAACCGCTATGTGTTGCGTGTTTCCCATGCCCATTGGCGATCGCAAGCTGAGATCGAATTTGAGCTAGAGCTATTAACCTTTCTGCACAAAAATTATATTCCTGTAGCCCATCCCTTGAGGACTAAGGACGGACAATTAGCGATCGAGATTGCCGCACTTGAGGGCAATCGCTATGCCTCTTTATTTACCTATGCCGCAGGACAAGTCGCCGTTGGAGATCTCAATAAAGTCCAAGCCCAAAAATTAGGCGAAACTATAGCAAGGCTCCACAATACAGCTCAAGACTTTCAATGCCATGCAGCGCGTCCCCATTTGACGATTAACTACCTACTAGATGATTCGTTGCAAGAGTTATCTCCATTTTTTAATGTGGCGGCGCGAAAATATATGAATGAGGCGATCGCTCACATCAAAGAACAAATTAGTCATTTACCCAAAAAGATGCCAATTTGGAGTGTCTGCTGGGGTGATCCCCATAGTGGCAATGTTCATTTTACAGAAACCAATGAAATCACTCTCTTTGATTTTGATCAATGCGGTTATGGCTGGCGATCGTTTGATATTGCTAAATTTCTACAAGTGACTTTGCAAGCAGGGACTAGCCCTAGCGTCCGCAAAGCATTTCTGCAAGGTTATCAATCAGCACAGCATCTTGAAGAGATTGAATTGAAATGTATGCAACCACTCATGCAGGTCGCTCAGATCTGGTCATGGGCGATTAGTGTCAAATCAGCGATCGTGCATAATCACAGCAAGCTGGATGCAAGCTACTTCCATCAGCGTCTCGAACATTTCAAGATGCTGCGATCGCCCGACTGGAGACCTTTTTAATAAAATTAATAGAGTTCACCCCTTAGGGGTGAACTCTATTAATTTTATTTTTAGGACGTTTGCTTAGCAAGCCATGCTAGCAATACAAGTTCTAAACTTTGATTATTTTTGTGCATTTCCTGCTTGACCCATTGCGCGATCGCGTCAATCGCCGAAAAACTCGATCCTGCCTGCCATTTCACATCTATTCCCATAGAAGTGAGGTGAGTACCTTCGAGGGTTTGCAAACTGACGGTGTTGGGAAATTTTTGCTTAAGTAACTGGTTAAGGGTGGAGATCTCGTCAATGCTATCGTCAACGAATTTGACCAATAAGTTATGGTTGGTCTGATAGTTAGCACTAATTAATTGCTCGGTTTCCTTAGGCGTAGGCGTGAACGCCATTGACGTCATTTCAGGAATTGTACCTGCTAGCTCTTTGAAAAAGGGAATCGAGCGATCGGCGCTGTAGTTATTGTAGGCAATATAAATATTGCCAGCGCGGGTAGGTTTGTAGAGACTATTGATTAATAGATGGATTTTGCAACCCATGCTATGTCCCATACCAAATACAGGAAAATAATCAAGAAATAGTTTGCTACGCACTTTGCGAAATGATCTATTAACATCACGGGCAATCTGGCTATGATCAAAGGTATTATTCAGAAATGGGGTAGCCACGATCGCATAGTTATTTTTTGCAAGTTGCTCTAGCACACGCCCATAGGCAACATGGGGCGCAGCCGCAAAAAATGCTCCACCGAGAAAGTGGATTACCCCCTTGGGTTTTGATGGGGTTAGTACCCAATTTTCTTCAACTTGATTCCACTCCATCGAGTTCGCCATTATTTACATTTCTTTATATTTATTCTAACGCCTCAAAGGAGAGGGGATGCTTTACATCCCCTCTCCTTTGAGATTAAAACAAGGAGCTTAAGCCCCTTGTTTATTCGCGGTTTGGCTTGTCGGTGGCGCGGTTGAGCAACCAGAGTGACGCAACCAAGCCGACAAAGTGGGCAAAGATGATATTGAAGCTAGCTTGAATAATTTGAAAATCTAAGGGCTGAATCGTGAGATTAAAGTTACCAGCACCTGCAAATACGCCCTGTTGCGATCGCAGGGTCAAGGCTCCCACAATCGAGGCGGCTCCCACTAAAGTAATCAACATCCCTACGAGATTGATAATTATCCCAATTTTGATTAGAAATACGGTCTGAGTTTTGGTGGGGCGATCGGGCGATCGCAACTTTTTCGCCATTTGCGTATAACGAAAATTCCAAAAAATACTTGCACCAAGTACTGCAATACCAGCCCAAGCAAAGCTAAGTCCGGGGAGTGTCGCAGGGTTACTGTCTGCCCCTGTCGGAGTATTGGTTGTCGGAGCTTTTAATAAGACAAGTTGCAACAAGACCACCGAGGAAACTACGCACAAAACTACCTGTGTCCAGAAAGAAGCCCAGCCCCAGCGCCGAAATGCTAAAACGACGCGCAATACATTAGGGGACACATCGCTGTTATCTTCTTCTTTTTTAGCGTTTTTTAATTCTCTGGGCATAGTTGGCTAGTCTGGCTAGTGAAAACTGTAAATACTATAGCGCTTTGCGCTTTCATCCCAAAAGTAAAAATGTCGCTCTGCGACATTTTTACTAATAATTTTTACTAATAATATTTTGAGATATCTTCGCCTTTGTCTGCGAGATAACTTAGCGATCGAAAACGTAATCCTACTAGTTGATCGTATAGAGGGTTAATTTCGCACATGGCAGGAATATGCATGACTTTACGTCCAAATAAGACAATATCGCGCTCAAAAGGACATTGAGCAGGTACGACTTTACAGATGAGATTTGCAAGGCGCACATCGTGGATATCCATGTGATCGAGCCATTCCTTGACAGGTTCTAATAGATCGGGGTGGTGCTCTCCATGATGAGATGATTCTTCCAGTTTTAGTCGTAAGTCGTTAATCGGGGTGATTTCTTGACCGAGGGCGATGCAAAATTCTTGGATAACTTGATCTTCTGTATCGGTATACTTGCCATCGGCAAGTGCCATCATCACTGCCATGCGTAAAAAATTCTGTCCGAGATTGCGATCGCTGCCTAATGCATCAGCTAATTCCTGAGCAGCGATCGGTTCAAAATTGGCAATTGTAACTTCTTCACCCCAATCTTCACTATGACTAAATTGATCAAAGAGGGTGCGCTCTCGGACACTGTAATCATTATCGGCGAGGGCAACACTCATGAGTCCCCGCAACCAAGCTGAAATTTGTGCTTGTGTATAAATCGGATGATCTGTTTTCATAACCAGTTAGTCTACAGGTTGCCTAAATCATAGATTGCTTTGTCCTTAATTATTACAGTGTTAGCATTAAGGAATGTTTAACAAACCCAGAAGATAAGTAGCGGCGCGAAGCGCCGCCATTTATCTTCTGAGCGACATCTATCAATTGCAAAGCCTTGTCGTGAGCTAAAATTTAGGCAAAACAAAACTTATTTTCAGACTCGCATTATGACCAGTTTCAGTAATTCACAAATACCGATCGCAATGACGATTGCTGGTTCGGATAGTGGTGGCGGTGCGGGTATACAGGCAGACCTCCGCACTTTTGCTTTTCATTGTGTGCATGGAACTAGTGTACTTACCTGCATCACTGCTCAAAACACACAGGGCGTAACGCGGGTGGATGCGATATCCCCTGAAGCGGTGACGGCTCAATTTGAAACAGTAATGCTGGATATGCGCGTGGGCGCAATCAAAACAGGAATGCTTCTCAATCAAGAGATTATTAAAACCGTTGCCAAGAAATTAGTGGCTTTTGGTTTTGGAAATGTGGTGGTGGATCCTGTGATGGTGTCACGGTCTGGAGCGCACTTATTGGATGATGATGCAGTTAAAACTATTCGTGAGCAATTAATTCCCCTCGCAGCGATCGCGACTCCTAATCGCTATGAAGCGCAAATTTTGGCAGATCTAAACATTCACTCAATAGAAGATATGCAAATGGCGGCTCAGAAAATTTATAAATTGGGAGCGCGATCAGTGTTGGTAAAGGGGGGAGGAATGATCGGCGATCTTAAAGGGATAGATGTCTGGTTTGATGGCGATCGCCTTGAGGTTTTACAAACAGAAGTAGTTGATACGCCGCATACCCATGGAACTGGCTGTACTTTATCTGCGGCGATCACCGCAAACTTAGCATTAGGGAAGTCGCGATTTCAAGCAGTGCAGGATGCCAAAAAATATGTTACAGAAGCTTTAAAATATTCATTGGCAATTGGGAAAGGACAAGGACCAGTTGGTCACTTCTTTCCATTGTTAGTTCCATTACTAGAGCGCACCTAAAGCCTTCAATAATGCTGCAAATTTAATTGTGGTTTCGCTCTGCTCATTTTGCACCTGTGAATTTGCCACAATTCCCGCACCAGCAAAAATTCTCGCCCGATCGCCTTGAATATATCCTGCTCGAATTCCCACACCAAAAGTTCCTTCCCCATTACCATTTAGCCAACCAATCGGCGCAGCATACCATCCGCGATCGCAGGCTTCCCATTGCTGCATGAAACAAACTGCCCGATCCCTTGGCTCACCACCAACAGCCGCAGTTGGATGTAACTGTTGCAAGATATCGAGAGCAATCAACCAGTCTGCATTATCGATATGGGCGGTGATCGGTGTATGCAAATGTTGGACATTAGATAATCGCAGCAAATTTGTCTTCACCTGTGGGTCGATCGCTGCGCCCATACTTTGCAATCGATCGCAAATTGAGCGAATTACAATCTGATGTTCGCGCATATCTTTTTCGCTATTAAGTAAGCGATCGCCAAGCATCTGATCCTCTACTACTGACTTGCCGCGCTCAATCGAACCGGCAAGGGCATCACTGCGTAACCAGAGGCGATCGCCTTGAGCTTGAAATTTCAATACCACCTCAGGAGTCGCGCCCAAAAATGTTTTGCCAACGCCATAATCTAGCAAAAAGGAAATACATTCAGGATATTCACAGCGCAAAACATGCAGCACTTGAAACGGGTCAAAATCGCGATCGGCTAATACATCCAAAGCTCTCGCCAACACCACTTTTTCAAAATGCCCTTGATGAATCAATGTTAAAGCGCGTTCGACAATTTCTGTCCAGATTTGTTGTCCCTGCACCTCAATGATTTTACTTACTTCATGAACAGTTGGCGCTTCGTAATGGGAGCTTTCTTGTAAATGCGATCGCATATTTTCGATGCGTTCTAAAACTTCATCAGCATGATCCCAAGGCTGAATGTAGTAATTGAGGGTTAAGGTGCAATCCTGATTCTTTTGGCGCACCATCCAACAGGGAATGAAAAAAAGTAAAGTCGGAAACTCAATTTCTTGCTGATAATTATTTGCTTCTGTCACATCTAGCCAATCACTAGCGTGATTACCATTACGATAAAAGGAAAAAGCCCCCACCACATGAATCGAAATTTCTGATTTTACCGATTCTAAGTCAGGGTGCTTGGCAACGATCGCATTGCCTAAATGGGCTGTAATAAATTTTTTGGCGCAATCAAAGCGATCGCTTAAGTCATTGTTAGGAACTGACACCTCAGCAACCGCACCCGCCGCCGCCAATATCAGATCAGCGTTTGGCTGTTCCCAATAGAATTTTGGCTGTTGAGGCTGAGACTTACTCGCCAATAACAATAGAGGATTTATGCACTCCCATTTTTGAGAGTAACTAAATAAAATCGGTGATCCTGTGATCTGTGCTTTGGCGATCGCTTTAACAATCCAATCGTGCAGAGATTTAGAATCTAGGCTGCTATAGGTGACACTCTGACGAACTTGCATGGTTATATTTTATAGCAGTCGTCAGCACAGTTAATATCTAAATAAAATATGAAAATGAGTTTGTGTAGCGATCGGCGCGAACAAGAGTGAGTAATTTAGTAGATTGATTGATGATAGTGACGGGGATGGGGCGATCGCTTATTTGCCACTATTCAAATAATGATCTGGGTAATCCCGATTGTCTAATGCTCGATTGAAGTGTGCCAACTTGCTAGAATTTCTTGGGGACTTGCCATTTCAAAAAATAATTCGATCGCTTCAATCAGGTTCTTTCTGGCTTCTTCAAAAGAGTCGCCTTGACTAGCAATATCTATCTGTGGGCAAAGAGATACATAGCCTTCGCCTTCACATGATACAGGTTAGTCGTTTGGGTTGTTTCATGGCTTATAACTGTAGTATCTTTCTCAAACTATCAGCGATCGCCTTAAATGGGTATGATTAATTTAGGGGCTTGGTTAGTAATGGAACTGGGGATGCATACATCGTTCTGCGGTTTTTGGTACTATTTTCCAAACGCCACTTAATATCGGTTTAACTTACCTTATTATTAATACTTGGATTCAATTTCTCTTTGTCAATTTGCCCGTTATCAACTGCACCTTTAATCAAATCAGATATCTTTTTCTCTAAAACACGTTCTATACTTGAGTTTTTTAACATTGATTCCGCTAGCTTGACAATTTTATTTGCAGTAAGCTCTATAAGATCGCGATGCCAACGATTAGATTTGTCATAATGTGTGTTTCCTTCGTTAACCTCTAGTTTGATATTAATACTTTCCAATAAACTAATGTCAAAAATTGCGTAATCAAGATTAGATATTGTATTTCTATTCGATGCTAAAGCAGTTATAACTTCATTTAGATTTGATTTATCATCTTGAACTAGCCAAACAGAAAGAGTATTATTACTCGTTACAAGATCACCTAATAGATCGGCTTGAATATCATCTTGTGTAAGCCAAGGAAAGTTATCTTTATTCCATCTGCTTTTTCTTATAGCTCTCAAAAGTAGTGGCACTATCTCTAGTTCTCCAACTGCTCCAAAACTTGTTTCATATCTGCTTTAAGTTCATTACAACTTTCGATTTCAATCGCTTTTTGCAAATATTTAATAGCATGTTTATCATCCATAGAAGCAATTCCTAGTAGCGCTCCTTCTTTCACATAGGGAGAAGACAAGGTTATGCTGCGCTCAAGTAACCAACGACGAAACATATAAGACTCTGGGTGTTGCATTCGTCCTATCCAACGTAATGCTTCTCCAGCAACTTCAGGATTTACTTTTTCATAAACAATCAGACAAGTTATTGCTTCAATAGCATCATGTTTATATTTTCTAATTAATGAAATGAGCTTTTGAGAAAATTTACTTTCCATCCCGTCTTCAAAGTATTCTTTCTTCGCATCCCCAAATATATATTCAATTTGTGGATAAATATATTCATTTTTATGCGACTCAGTAGAAGTAATCGCTTGAGACAATTCTTTAGAATCTGTACTTGATGAGACTAAGTATAAGGGATTTGAGCGGTTTGATGCGGTTGCATCTGTACTTACTGAAACCAAGCGCAAATGATTTGAGCGTGAGCAGTTTGATGCAGTTGAAAAAGAACTATTTCTATCATATGAATTGTTAGGAGCAGTATCTACCTTGCTGCCGCATTGTGAATATGCATTCATTATTTAATATCTCCTTTATTAGCTATTTCTTGACCAAGATTGACTAACTCCTGAAAAATTTCAGATAATTTTTCAGGCTGTAACTCGCCAGAAAAGTCTGCCGCAGTATTAATATCTAATTCTAAACTCAAAGCAAACTCAGCAGGTTTTAGTGAGTATTGCCTCATATCATTTGGAGATAATATAAAACCTGCTAAAAGATTAACACTCCACTTCGACAGACGGTTAATTATTAAATCTAAATTTAAATTTTGAGATTTTCTAGGACGATTGATTTGATATAGAAATTCAGAAGAGTCCTTATCTAGATCAAAGGTAAGATATTTGGATAATTTTTCATATCCTTCTTGAGAGCTAGCTGTACTTTGGTTCAAAATAGCTCCAAAAGCCAACCTTTGAATAGATGGAGCATTTTGGAACCATTGCACTATTAATTACTCCGTAAACAATCCGATAGAAGGAAACCCTGAATCAAGCACATCTAGTGGAATTAATTGCCAATCGATGCGAGATGGTTGCACAGTTAATACTAATTGCCCATCAACTTTTTCGTTCTTAAATTTACCTTCTTGTTTTTGAATACCTGTTTTTGGTTGAGAAACCTTGCTGTCAGGTACGTCTCCAGTCAGCATTGTCCACCAATCCTGCTCACCAACTTGAGCGGATGGGCTAAGGAAAGCAGTAAGTCGTAAACTTTGAGCTTTCCAGTCTGTTGTTGGTGCTGGGGTATCAGGCATTTGATTGCTTACGTGTATACCCTCTAAAAATCTGAGTTCAAGACAACTATAACTTAATTTACTAGACTATTAACAAAGAATTTAATATTAATTTATTGTGAGTCTAGAATGAAATCACTGATCGCTTCAGCAACAGCATCAAGATAAGCATCCAACTCCATACCATGCGCCTTAGCAAATAACCTCAGCGTATCAACCTTTGTGCTTCCATCACCCTGCTCAATTCGCCGCACCTGACGCTCAGATAAGCCAATAATATCCGACTGACGGAGTTTATACTTCTTGCGTAAAGTAGCGATCGCCTTGCCAAAAACTTGATTATGCTCTGATTTAAGAGAATCAAACTTTTGTTTCCATTCAGGATCAGTAGCATAACGGAAAGCATCAAGATCGAGATGAATATCGGCATCTTCCCAATATAGACAACTACCATCATCATCAATAGTAAAGTTACTACGATCGTTGATAGAAATACGTTTTAATGCAGGTAAGGAATCAAAAGGAACCTCTAACTTTTCCATAGCACAGCTAAGAACTAATAAGCGATCACCGATCACTATTGCATCAGCAATTAGTGGTTCTCGCGCTTCCATAGTCCAAATGATTACTTACCGTTTTTAAGAAACTAGATCATCACCTGTAGCGATCGCCAATTCCTGTAAGCGCTCTTGCTGATCCTTAGAGATACAACTTTGAATTACTTCCTCTAACTCACCTTCCAGAATTGGGGGCAAAGTAAAGTTCTGTCCCAAACGATGCTCAGTCAGGCGACTATCTTTATAGTTATAAGTACGAATCTTTTCAGAACGAGAACCTGTTCCAACTTGCGATCGCCGCATTGACGAAACTGCATCTTGTTGCTCGCGCAGTTTTATTTCATAGAGCTTAGCGCGTAAAATCTGCATCGCACGCTCTTTGTTTTGTAACTGCGATCGCTCTTCCGTACAAAAAATTCTAATTCCCGTCGGTTTGTGAAATAAATCGGCGGCTGTTTCAACCTTGTTGACGTTTTGACCACCAGCACCACCAGAACGCGCTGTGGACATTTCAATATCCTTAGGATCAATGTGAATTTCCACTTCATCGACCTCAGGCATAATCGCCACCGTCGCCGTTGAAGTATGCACACGCCCCTGTGATTCTGTCGCGGGTACACGCTGCACACGATGCACACCCGACTCAAACTTCAGTTTGCTATAAACGCGATCGCCCTGTACTTCGATGATTGCTTCCTTAAAGCCACCCATTTCCGCCAAAGTCTCGCTAACCATCTTTACCCGCCAGCCTTGACGTTCGGCATAGCGCGTATATAGCCTAACCAAATCTCCAGCCCAGATTCCCGCCTCATCGCCACCAGTACCCGCACGAATTTCTAACATGATGTTCTTATCATCATTCGGATCTTGGGGCAGTAGTAGGATCTGGAGTTTTTGCTCTAATTCTTCGAGCTTAGTGGATAACTCCTCAACCTCTAAAGCCGCCATCTCCTTAAGCTCAGGATCATTCGACTCCTTGAGGATCTCTTGGGACTCCTTATAATCCAGCTCTGCCTTACGAAAAGTCTCGTAGGTCAGAACCGTCTCTTCCAAGGAAGCGCGCACCTTAGCAATGCGCTGAAACTCGCCGTGATCGGTCGCCACGTCAGGATCACCCATCCGACGAGTCAGTTCATTGAAAGTCTGTTCAACAGATTCAAGTTTCTTAATTAGATAAACAGCAGGCATGGGTTTGGGAGTACCACAAAAGAACGTAAAAAATTAGCAAGCCAACAAAATACCGAATTAATTCTAAAATTAATGTTGATTTGGCTATAACTATGCGTCTTTGGCGTTTTCGTCGAACATGCCGTATTTACGCAAGAAGCGTTCTACGCGACCTTCAGTATCAATAATCTTTTGTGTGCCTGTATAGAAAGGGTGATTGCCCGACCATACATCAACATTAATTTCAGGATGGGTAGAACCAATTGTCGCTACCACTTCACCGTTGCAAATTACTTTTGCTTCGGGATACCACTTAGGGTGAATTCCAGCTTTAGGCATAGTCTTAGCTATAAAAAATCAAAAATTAAGCTTTTCTAGACTAGCATATAACTGACGATGCAACAACTTTTTTAGATCTTGCTGTTTGTGACAATAATTTTAAAATCTTCAGAAATTCGATGATGTGGTAAAGCTTTGGCATAAAATTGCGGATCTTTATCAATTAACAATCATTAATAATCTGCGGAACCCTACTCTACATATTCCGTCAGAGTTATGGCATTAATTCGCCCCTAGTCCCCAATCGAATTTAGCCATTATGCGGATTTGATACTTCGCTCTTGGTTTCCCTTTATTTTAGCTACGCCACTAACAACAAAGTTAGATCAAAATCAATCATTCTATACTCGTATGAATAAGATTAGTATTTCTAATATTATTTTAATCTTATTAGTATTGTTGATCAATCATATTAGTTTTCATGTTGCGTTCGAGAACCTGTAGATAAAAAGGATCCTATAAATCATAATTTTCTCTAATAAGAATTTACAGTTCCAATCATCACCTATCTTTTATGCCTTAAGGCTTTGAAGATCTTATCCATATAGAAATACTATAAAACAACTGCCAGAAGATATATTTGACTTATTAGAGTTATATAGATTTTTTATATAAATTTATTGTCAAAAATAATTAGTTTTAAAAAAAATTCCCCAAAAAAAGTAAATGTGGCTACGCACTTTATGTTTAAATTAAAAATATCACTCAAGGGCTTCACACGAAGAATTCCTGATAGGATTAACTTATATAACGCAAAAAATATTTTCACCAAAGAGCTAGATATCAAAGGGCTGATTAGACTTTTAATTTACTGTTAATTTTCGATTTGACACTTGACTCTGACTCTTAAGTTTTTTGCCGCGCGCTTTACTGATAACTCTTTGCAAATGCCCGTTTGCATTTTACTGACTCTCATTTAAATCTAGTAAGGAGATATTAATGTCTTACTCACAAACACAGTCTAAAGCCAAAGCTGGCTATGACGCAGGTGTACAGGACTATAAACTAAAGTACTATACCCCTGATTACACTCCCAGAGATACCGACCTTCTCGCTGCTTTCCGCTTCGTGCCTCAACCAGGCGTACCTCCAGAAGAAGCTGCTGCTGCTGTAGCTGCTGAATCTTCTACAGGTACATGGACAACTGTATGGACAGACTTGTTGACCGACCTCGATCGCTACAAAGGTCGTTGCTATGATGTCGAACCAGTACCCAACGAAGACAATCAATACATCGCTTACATCGCGTATCCTCTTGACTTGTTTGAAGAAGGTTCTGTAACCAACTTGCTAACCTCATTGGTTGGTAACGTATTCGGTTTCAAAGCTCTTCGCGCACTTCGTCTAGAAGATATCCGCGTACCTATCGCCTACTTGAAGACATTCCAAGGACCTCCTCACGGTATCCAAGTAGAACGCGACAAGTTGAACAAGTACGGTCGTCCTCTATTGGGTTGTACCATTAAGCCTAAATTGGGTCTATCTGCTAAGAACTACGGTCGTGCAGTATACGAATGTCTTCGCGGCGGTTTGGACTTCACCAAAGACGACGAAAACATCAACTCTCAGCCTTTCATGCGTTGGCGCGATCGCTTCCTGTTTGTACAAGAAGCAATCGAAAAAGCTCAAGCTGAATCTGGCGAAATCAAGGGTCACTACTTGAACGTTACCGCTCCAACTTGTGAGCAAATGATGGAACGTGCAGCTTTCGCAAAAGAAATCGGCACACCAATCATCATGCATGACTTCTTGACTGGTGGCTTCACAGCTAACACCACTCTTGCTAAGTATTGTCGCGACAATGGCTTGCTCTTGCATATTCACCGCGCAATGCACGCTGTTATCGACCGTCAAAAAACTCACGGGATCCACTTCCGCGTTTTGGCTAAGTGCTTGCGTATGTCTGGTGGTGATCACCTCCACTCTGGAACCGTTGTTGGTAAGCTCGAAGGCGAAAAGGGCATCACCATGGGCTTTGTTGACCTAATGCGTGAAGACCACATCGAACTCGATCGCTCTCGTGGTATCTACTTCACTCAAGATTGGGCTTCTATGCCTGGTGTACTTCCCGTTGCTTCGGGTGGTATCCACGTATGGCACATGCCTGCGCTCGTCGAAATCTTTGGCGATGATTCTTGCTTACAGTTCGGTGGTGGTACTTTGGGACATCCTTGGGGTGCTGCTCCTGGTGCAACCGCTAACCGCGTTGCTCTCGAAGCTTGCGTACAAGCTCGTAACGAAGGTCGCGACATGATGCGTGAAGGTGGCGACATCCTTCGTGAAGCTGGTCGTTGGTCTCCTGAATTGAATGCTGCTCTTGAACTCTGGAAAGAAATCAAGTTTGAATTTGAAGCAATGGATACCGTCTAAATTGATTAGCTTTTGTGAGAATGGGCTACGCCCATTCTCACAAAAAAATTCTTGGTTAAGTTCAGCCTATGGATATCAAGCGCAGTACTAAGTCCACAGCCAAAATGTTGATCAATTTTTTGACCTTCGAGGCTGTCAAGACTATTGCCGAGCAACTAGAAGAAACCGATAAGCTCAAGGCTCTCTGGTTCAATCAGTTCTCGACAAAGCAGAGACTTCAGAATGGTGAACTTTATATCAAAGACCTGTTTGGGGTCAACCAAGAAATGGCTTTTCGAGTAATGACCGTGCGAGAGCATCTTGCCAATGAGATTTTAGATTTCATCCCCGAAATGACTCGTACTGGCATCCAACAATCAAATATGCAGCTTCGTCGTCAACATTTTGAACACATTATGAATGTGCCAGCTTCGGAAGGATATGCAGAATGTGAGAATTTAGAATCTAGTTTAAAAGCTAGTTCTGAAACTAATCTCGAAATTCCTTTAGAAGTTCTCGCAGACTCAGATCTAGATTCAGTTGTTGAAGGCGATCGCGCTTCTACTTAAATCCATAGAAACACCAATTTAACAGCGAGAAAATAATGCAAACTTTACCAAAAGAGCGTCATTACGAAACTCTTTCCTATCTTCCCCCTTTGAGCGATGCTCAAATCACTCGTCAAATCGAGTACACCTTGAGACAAGGTTTCTATCCTGCGATCGAATTTAATGAAGATTCCGATCCTGCAATCCACTACTGGACTCTTTGGAAGTTGCCCTTGTTCAACGCCAGAACTCCTCAAGAAGTTTTGAGCGAAGTTCAAGCTTGCCGCTCTAGCTATCCTGGTAGCTTCATCCGCGTTGTTGCTTTCGACAACATCAAGCAATGCCAAGTCCAAAGCTTCATCGTACACAAGCCTAACGCTGCTCGTTACTAAGCTTTAACAAACAAAAAAGCCCCGCAATGCGGGGCTTTTTTGTTATCTAGAAAAATAGTTGTAAATATTTTCGGAATATGAAAATATTTGTGTCAAATGTAATCTTTGGCATCTGGGTTATTAGAGCTTCTCTGTGAGATCAATTTCCAAGCTTTCATCATTGCCTGATTAGCTTTTTTTGATGCCTCAAACTTTTCCTTTCGACTCAAAGACTTTTTCTTTGCGGTTTTATGGTCATTAGATGGGCTTGTGACAGAGTTATTTAAGCTGCTCTCTCTAGATTTTTTAGTCATGGCGAATATCACCCTGTTGCATAGGATATGATCGCATTGTAGCAAAATATCGGATGCATATATGAGCAAAAATACTATGAACAATACCTCGGAGACGAATTGGGCTAAACTTGACGCTCTGTCAGAATCAGAAATTGATACATCCGATATCCCACCTTTGACTGAAGAATTTTTCAATAAGTCGCGCTGGTGGAAGCCTGTAAAAGATAAAAAAGTATAAAACTACTAACTCGTAAAATTATACATAGTAATTTAAACCTCAATTTAATGTAGATATGCCATTTAATTTCAACGGGATTGGAACAACATATTACGGTCAAAGAGACCTTTTGGAAGATGGATCATTTGTGACAACTGAATGGTTAATCTTGATCTATGTGCCTATTATTCCACTGGGTTCTTTTAGGATCGTGCCTTCTGGAAAGTCTTCCAATCTTCTTGTTTATAGGTCAAATCAATATCTCGTTAAACAAGTACCTATGAATTGGAGGCAAGTGAGAAATACATATAGTTTATATATTCTTTTGCCATTGGCTATACTTAGCACAATTTTTGGAGTAATTGAACTGCTTGAAAGGACAAATTCTAATACAACTCCGCAAGTAGTGAAAACACCTCAAAAAACTCTTCCTTTAGCGAGACCATCATATGTTCGTCCAATTGTTGCAGATAATGGTGTTCCGTTTCCATCAGTGTCAAATTATATAGATGGATATCCACAAGAATTTACAGACGGCTTGTCATCTGTAACTATTGATAATTCAAAAAATGACTCAGATGTATTCGTAAAGTTATTTTCAGTAGAGAGTAATTTGCAAAGACCAGTAAGAGTCTTTTTTGTTCGGGCTAATGACTTATTTTCCGCTAAGAATTTAAGAGCAGGAAATTTTGAAGTTAGATATCGCGATCTTAATTCTGGAGCTTTATCCCGTACTGACACATTCAATCTTGAAGAGGTTCAAACTGATAAGGGAATTCAGTTTAGCAGACTAACGTTAACTCTATACAAAGTAGCTAACGGTAACATGAAAATACGCACGATTTCAGAAAAAGATTTCTAAATGTTTGGCGACTCACAAGTATTTTTCTGTTTAGTGGTTCAGAAGACTAATTTCAGATCGAGCTTTATTTGCGGAATATTAAAAAAACTGTGAATCCCTTATTTTTTTGATATTTGGTTGAGTGCGATCGCTTTGTTTTTGGGATGTGAATTTGCGATCGCTGTTTGTTGATTTTTGATTGGGGGTGATCGTTTTGCGGTGATGGAGATGAAGGGGCGATCGCTGTTTGTTGATTTTGATTGGGGCGATCGCTTTGTTGGGGGAGATGAAGGGGCGATCGCTGTTGTTGAGTTTGGTTGAGGGCGATCGCTTTGTGTTTGAGGAGATGAAGGGGCGATCGCTGTTTGTTGAGTTTGGTTGGGGGCGATCGCTTTGTTGAGAGGAAATGAAGGGGCGATCGCTTTGTTGTGAGGGGATGAATAGGCGATCGCTGGTTATTGATTTTAATTGGGGCGATCGCTTTTTTTGACATGAATTTACGATCGTTGTTTGTTGATTTTGATTAGGGGCAATCGTTTTTTAATGGGGAGATGAAGGTGCGATCGCTAGTTGATGATTTTGATTGGGGGCGATCGCTTTGTGCTATGGAGATGAATTGGCGATCGCTGGTTGTTGATTTTGATTGGGGCGATCGCTTTGTAGTGAAGGAGATGATTGGCGAGCATAGGTTAGAATGTTATCCAAACTTGTACCTGAGACTATTAAACTTATGTCAACACAGCAAGTCACCTTCCAAGAATGCAATACCCAATTTGCACAAATTTTTGACAGAGTATTACAAAATCATGAAATTATTTCAGTTTATAAAGAACCTGAAAAAAGTATTGTGATTTTGGATGCAAGAGAATATAGCAGCTTAGTGGAAACATTGTACTTATTAAGCAATCCAGCCAACAGAGACCGCCTATATCAAAGTATTTCTCAGCATGAACAAGGACAAGTAAGGGAAATAGATGTTAAGGCTTACTTGGACTGAGAATGCTCTAAAAGACTTGGATTGGTGGCAGCAGAACGACATCAAACTATTGAGAAAAATAATTCAAATTTGTCTTGAAATTTGCAAAGATCCCACAAAAGGAATAGGTAAGCCAGAACCATTGAAGTTTGATTTGCAAGGATATTGGTCAAGACGCATTAATCAAGAACATCGGATTATTTATACTTTTGACGAAAATCAAGTCACGATTATTCAATGTCGATTCCACTACCATAAATAGGCTTTGAGTTATGAGGTCTAAGTTTCTGATATTTGATTGGGTATGATCGCTTTTTTTTGAGATGAATTTGCGATCGCTGGTTGTTGATATTTGGTTGGGGGCGATCCCTTTATTGAACTGCACGAGAATTTAGCCATTTTTGCAAAGACTCTTGACTTTCTCCAGACCTTGAGCCAGCCAAAATCCCTGCGACAGTTAAGTCTTCATCGAGAAGGAGCCAATGAATCATTTTCCCTTCATCAAGAAGTTCAAAAGTTTGGCGCTCAACAGCAGTGCCATGTAGCAATCGAGGATACCAAGTAAGTGGAACAATTAAAATTCTTCCATCCACAAATTCTAACGTTAAATTAGTTTCAGTTGTTTTAATCTGATTGACTTGGATTGATTCAGGTTTAACCGCCAAAGAAATCATGCCATTTCTCCAAAAAATCAACTTGATTTTTCTCCACTGTTCTTGCGATCTGGTTTAATTCTGTTGCGCTAAAACCGCCAGTATTTTGGAGCTTAATAGGCTGAAGCCAAAATTTTGCTACCTTGCCATCATGTTGGACATGAATGTGCGGAGGTTCATCTCGATCAAGAGAAACAAAAAAGTAGCGATAGGAGCCTTCTCGTAAAACGGTTGGCATAACATAGAAAAATCAGATATAGCTTAATCATACTACAAATTTATGATTGGACTCAAGTTGCTGTTAGTTAATTTTTGATTGGGGCGATCGCTGGTTGTTGATTTTGATTGGGGCGATCGCTTTTACACGTTCACTGCAACTTTAGCGGGCAAATAACCCCACTTCTGAAACTTTTCTTGCAACTCAGGTAAATCACGAAACGTGAGAAAATATAAATACTCAGGAGCAAAGTCCGCACCATTTGACCATCGAATTGTCCCCAATTCAGTATCCACTTCAAACTGTTGAAACAAGACCAAATCTTGTAAAGATTGAAAAACTTTACCCTTCAAGCTATTAGATAAATCTACAATTCCTCTACGACTATCATTGAATTGAATTTCAATCTGGTAGCGATCGATATAGCGAGCAGAAATAATATGTAAAAGCATAACTTTACTCCAAAGGGAAAATGGATTTTGGTTCTTCTTGCTGACGGCAAAGTTCCCAATTAGTCATCAACTCGGATTGATGTAAATCATGCCATTCCAAAACATGACGCAAGGCTCGTTTAGGAAACGAACCAGTTACCACACCAGTTTCAATCTCAATAGTAATTTCGTACTCTCCATATTTTGCATGGTAGTGAGGAGGCAGATGATCGTTCCAATATATACTGATCGCAATCCCTAGAAACCGACTGATAACAGGCATAGGTTATTGGATAGCCAAAATAGAATTCTATTAAGTATAACACTTTTGCTTATAGGTGAAGGCTACAAATGATCGCTGTATGTTGATATTTGATTGGGTGCGATCGCTTCCTTTTGTGGGAGATGAAGGGGCGATCGCTGTTGTTGAGTTTGGTTGGGGGTGATCGCTTTTGAAAAATTAAGTTTAAGGCGATCGCAGATTAGAATGTATGTAGTCTAATTTAATATCCTGTCATTGAAAATGTCTTATGCCAAAAGCTGTTCAGGAAATATATACACAGGTTATTTCTAATCTTCTACCAACTGAGAGACTACAGTTAGCTACGCTGATTCTTAACGGCTTAGTTAAACAAGATGTTACAGTTATTGATGATAGCGACACTTGGACAGAGCAGGATCAATTAGATTTAGCTGCTTTTTCTATGCAATATGCCGCGTCTACTTTTCCCGAAGAAGAGGGAATAACCGAGTGAAAGTTAAATCTGGTGATTGAGTAACCGTCGATTTTCCTGCTGTTACTGGCATCAAACTAAAGCGCTCCCCATTGTCAAGACAAAAAAGTATAAAAGTTAAGATAAAAAGCTGCATCGACAAAAGGCAAGCAAAATAACTACATATGAACCTCCGTGTTAGGGTGTTTAAAATGAACTGTTGCAGGAGTTTGATAGTCCAAAGAT
>CALRWX020000068.1:0-20881 GCA_943371975.1 Pseudanabaena sp. UWO311
CGCGTAGCGGACGGCACAACAATCTATTGATTTTCAATACCCCGTGCGCTTGCGGCGGGTTTATTTATTTTTGTAAACGTCTCAGTTCATCCTGTAAAGCCTGAACTTTACTCTTTAATTGATCCACATCATTGGCAGGTTGATTAGAACTCTCATCCTCTTCATCGTCAATGGAAATCGTGCGAGGCTCATCTTTATTACTAGGATTTGGAGAGCTTTCACTGATGGGCTTTTGTGAGTTACGCACAAGGTCATCCACAAATTTTCTAGCTTCTTCGGTAGTCATTTCACCACGTTCCACTAACTCATCGGCTAATTTGCTAGCCTGAGTACGAAGTTCGCCAAGGGTTTCACTCGCTTTTTCACCTGCGACAGTCGCCAAGCCTAGACCTAAATAAAATGCTTTTTGGACGATGCCACCAAATGGATTCATTGCTATTACTCCATAAAATTTTATGATAGTTCAGTACAGACTATGCAGTGCAGATTGTGTTTTGCGCTGCCGATAATAACTATCATATCGCGATATTTATGGAATTTCCCAACTGGTTATCCCAACGTGCAATTCAAAAGAAAGAAGCGATCGCCCTCATTTTCAGATCTCCTGATAAGCCATCGACATCTTGGACATTTGATCAATTAGAAGATGAAGTTAATCAGTGGGCATCTCATCTGCAATCCTTGGGTGTGAAATCTGACGATCGCGTTGGAATATTGCTAATCAATCAGCCGCAATACATCATGCTGGTTCATGCCTTAGTGAAATGTGAAGCGATCGCTGTTTTTCTAAATATTCGGCTCACGGTTGAAGAATTGCGTTGGCAAATAGAAGATAGTCAAGCTAAGCATTTAATTTGCGATGAATTTACTTTTTCAATAGCTAAGGATTTAGAAAATAGAATTGATAGTTTAATAGTTTACCCTCATCACCCCCCAGCCCCCTCTCCCTCTGGGCGAGGGGCTAGGGGTGAGGGCTTAATTAATCTAGAAAATATACAGGGCATATTCTATACATCGGGAACAACGGGTAAACCCAAGGCAGTTCCATTAACCTATAACAATCATTTTCATAGCGCGATCGCTTCCACCTTAAATTTAGGTAATCTCGAAAATGATAACTGGCTGCTATGTATGCCAATGTTTCATGTGGGGGGACTTGCGATCACATGGCGCAGTGTGATTAATGGAACGACGATTACGCTTTTGCCGAAGTTTAGTGAGCAGGAAGTTTTGGAGGCGATCTCTATCGAACAAGTAACCATCATTTCCCTTGTACCAACAATGCTCACTCGTTTATTACAACATCCCCATTGGCAGAACCTCCAAAAATTACGCGCTATTCTCTTGGGCGGCGCACCTGCAAATAAGGAGCTAGTTGACCAATGCCTCCAGTTAAATTTGCCAATTATGCCTAGTTATGGCATGACGGAAACTGCTTCTCAATTCACTACATTACTCCCTCATGAAGTAGTTTTCAAGCAAGGTTCTTCGGGTCTACCTCTATTTGGTAATCAAATTTGCATAATTGATTTAGATCAGGCTAATCGAGAAGTTCCCATTGGTGAGGTCGGACAAATTCTTGTTAAAGGTGCAAGTGTGATGAGTGGATATCTCAATCAATTGGAGAGTATTATAGTTAAAGATGCTTGGTTACATACAGGTGATTTAGGCTATCTCGATCGCCAAGGTTATCTCTATGTAGTCAGTCGTCGTTCAGACTTGATTATTAGTGGTGGCGAAAATATTTATCCAACAGAAATAGAGTCTATTTTATTGGAACATCCTGCGATCGCGGAGGTTTGCGTGGTGGGCATTTGCGATCACGAATGGGGCGAGGCAGTAGCAGCCGTAATCGTCATTACAAGTCCATTATCCCTAGATGACGTGAGAAGTTTTTGTGAACAAAAGTCCTTGGCGAGATATAAGTTCCCAAGGTCTATCCATGTTTGGGAATCTCTACCCAAGACCGCTTCAGGAAAGCTATTACGTCAAAAGATTAGTGAACAGTTAGTTTAAGCTTGTGTTCTTACCTTCGGTGAGAACACAAACTTAAAAATGCCGAGGTGAATTAGTTACAATTGGATCAGCTCTTTACAAATAGATTTGATAATTATGAAGTTATGGAAAATTAAATTGCTATTCGATGGAGCTTGCCCTCTCTGTGTGCGCGAGGTCAATTTCTTAAAACACAAAGATAGCGATCGCGGTTTGATCAAATTTGTCGATATTGCCGCCGATGACTATGACCCTGCCGACAATGCAGGCATAGACTTCGAGACAGCAATGGGACGCATTCATGCGGTACTGCCCGATGGTGAAATCATTCAAAATGTAGAAGTATTTCGCCAAACCTATGACATTCTGGGTATCGGCTGGGTTTACGCGATTACCAAATTACCGATTGTGGGTAGTCTAGCGGACGTACTTTATGGAATTTGGGCAGACTATCGACTCTTATTGACAGGTCGCGCCAATCTTAAAACTATCGTTGCAGAACGTGAACAAAGGCTAAAGTCCTGTGATGATCGATGTGCGATCACCAACCAAAAAACATCATGATTATTACTTGGCTAGCGATCGCGATTATATGCTTTGTACTTGGGTTTGCCCTGAATAAACTTTACCCTGCGAACTACAAATGGTTTATGCGATTGCGTCGCCCCCGTTGGCTCACCTTTGAAGGAGCAATTCCCTTTATTTGGATCTCAATTTTTATTTGTGGAATTACCTCAGCCGCTTTCCTTTGGGAAGCTCAACCCGCTACGATTAGCACAGGGTTAATCATGGTTGGCTATGCGATCGTTGAGATTGTAATTTTAGCCTATACTCCAGTAATGACCCGTTTACGAAATGTAAGAGCAGGGGCGAACGTAGGAGCGATCGGTTTTATATTAGGAGTAGTTTTAACCACCCAAGTTTGGCAAGTTTCCAGCATAGCAGGATGGCTATTAATGCCATATTTGCTATGGAGTCCTGTGGGTACATACGTCACATGGGTGATGGCAAGACTCAATCCACCTGAAATTTAAAATAGGCTTCATTTATCCCAAATAATGCAACTAATCGTATATACATAAACAGGTGAAAATCTCAGCATGACAGTTAAACATTTAAAGATTCTGCATCAACATAATGCAGACATAAATCAACCATTTGAGAAAGATGGTCATGACGTTGTTCAAGGATTAAGTGGAAATCCGAAAACCCTTCCTCCTAAGTACTTCTATGATGATCGCGGATCGGAGTTGTTTGAGCAAATTTGTGAACTTCCCGAATATTATCCAACCCGTACCGAAGCATGGATATTAAATCAATATGCCGATGAAATCGCTGATATTACAGGTTCCTGTGAATTAGTGGAATTAGGTAGCGGTAGTTCTACCAAAACCCATTATTTACTAAGTGCTTATCAAAAAGTAGCGAATTCCCTAACAGAATCAATACCAGATCCCTTTAGTTATATTCCCGTTGATGTCAGTGGCGGCATTCTTAAAACTACAGTATTACATTTGCAGAAAAAGTATCCCGATCTCAACCTTGAGGGATTAATCGGCACATATGACGAAGCGTTGCTTTATCTTGGTAAAAATCACTCGCGATCGAGGATGGTTTTCTTTTTGGGTAGCTCCATTGGCAACTTCAATCAAGAAGAATTCAATGATTTTTTAGCCAAGATTGCCAATGCGCTGACGCAAGGAGATTATTTTCTGCTCGGCATCGATTTACAAAAGTCCAAAGAAATTCTTGAAGCTGCCTACAATGATAGTCAGAAAGTTACAGATGCCTTTAATTTAAATATACTTTCCCATTTAAATTGGCGATTTCAAGGTGATTTTAATTTCAATTTATTTACACATCAAGCAATTTATAACGAAATCGATCATCAAATTGAAATGTATTTATATTCTCAAGTCGATCATCTAGTATCTTTAGACATTCTTGATTTGAAAGTGCAATTCCACAAGGGGGAAAGTGTTCTTACAGAAATTTCACGCAAGTTTAATTTAGAAAAAATTCAAGAACAACTGCGATCACAAGGTTTAGAAACCGTCAAAATCTGGACAGATCCTCAAAAATGGTTTGGATTAGTTCTTTGTCAAGTTACCCATCATTAATTTTATGCAACCACCAAATCTACATTGTTGCGATCGTCAAGAAATACTTGCTTATTTTCAACGTGCTTGGCAAATTGAAGATAGCTTAATGAAAAGCTTGATTAATACCACAACTTTTTATACCAATCCTGATCCCTTACGCAACTTATTAATCTTCTATTTAGGACATTCTGCTGTCTTTTATATCAATAAATTAATCAGAGTTAGTTTATTGACAGAAAGAATTAACTCCCATTTTGAAAGGCTATTTGAGGTTGGAGTCGATCCTGAAAAGCCTGATGAAATAGCTAATATTTTTGATAATCTTCGTCAAGCCGATGTTGCTGAAGTTTGGCAATATCGCCAGAAAGTCTATGACAGGATTAGCGAATTTATCCATAACATGGCGATCGCCTTACCCATTGATCCAGAGCATCCACTTTGGGCATTAATGATGGCGATCGAACATCAATATATTCATATCGAAACCTCATCAATGCTAATTCGCCAATTGCCTGCCGAGCAATTGCAACGCCCCGAAAGTTGGCAATACGCTGCTGCCAATGGTTACACAAAACAGAATGAGATGCTCGAAGTTGCAGGAAATACTGTGCGTTTAGGTAAATCCCAAGACTCAAATATCTATGGTTGGGATATCGAATATGGCGATCGCCTTGTGAAGGTAGAGACTTTTCAAGCTAGTAAATATCTGATTACTAATTCAGAATTTCTCGATTTTGTCAAAGATGGCGGCTACGAAAATCAAAACTATTGGCATCAACAATCATGGGCTTGGAAAGTTGAACATAATATTCAACATCCTAAATTCTGGATTCCCAATAGTGACGGCTATCAATATCGTGCCATGTTTGATGAAATCACGATGCCCTTTGATTTTCCAGTAGAAGTCAATCACTACGAAGCGATCGCCTATTGTCAATGGAGAGGAAATAATACTCGTCTTATGAGTGAATCGGAATGGAATCTAGCAACCTATGGCTCAGAAAATCATTTGCAAATGGAAGACAACCTTGAGTTTAATCTCAATTTAAAATTTGCCTCCCCTAGTCCTGTCGGTTATCTCACCCAAGCCCAAAGCCCCTCAGGACTATACGATTTATGCGGCAACCTTTGGGAGTGGCTCAGCGATAATTTAACACCCCTGACAGGCTATAAACCACATCGTCTCTATGAAAATTATTCCGCACCATATTTCGACACGAAGCATAATATGATGGCTGGCGGCTCGTGGATTACTAGTGGAACTGAAGCCTGTAAGTATTACCGCAATTGGTTTCGTCCTAATTTCTATCAACACGCAGGTTTTAGAATCGCTCGATAGCTAGAGTGAATAGGCTGTTTGGTGTTTTGATTGATGGGGTGATCGCCCAAACTCTAATGATTTCTTCAGCCAAAAACTTACTCTTATCTCACTTATATTCATCTTCAAGAAACAATTCTTAGGCTGCTTGATGATTTGAATGATATATTACTATGTTAATAACTTTTAGATGAAGATAGCAAAATAAATTTACAATCATTGCCTATAGCTTTATGAAGATACCCAGATATTTTCTAAATTCAGGACAAATCCTAATAGAACATCTTCTCCAGATAAACTTACAGGCGCTTCGAGAATTTCTACAGGTTGAGCTAAACGATAAATTGCCACACGCTTACTTTCTGGATCGATCAGCCAACCCAAGCAGCAACCGTTATCTTGATATTCCTGCATCTTCGCTAAACCCTTAATCCATGAATCCGTTGGGGATAAAAGCTCGAACGCAAAGTCTGGGCATAGTGGTAAAAACTTCTTGCGTTGTTCAGGAGTGAGGGCATTCCATTTTTCAATGGGTATCCATGCTGCATCAGGAGAGCGATCGCTACCTCTAGGCAAAGAAAAGCCGCCAGAAGAATCAAAAACCTTACCAAGTCTTTCCTGACGATTCCAGATATTTAGATCAGTATTTAGATCGGAATTCCAAGCGCTAGTTTCGCCGCCAGTGGGGGACATAATTACGAGTTCTCCGTTTGCATTGCGCTCTAGTTTCAGTTCAGGATTTGCCGCACATAGTTCATAAAACTGCTCTCTGGTCAGTTTCACAATTGCATCGAGATTGACTGTATAAGCGGTCATTGGTTTTATTCCGCAAGCAACTTTGCTCTATTTTAGTATTTTTATCCTGTTACAGGAAAGAAAATTGTCGTATTACGTTACTGAAGAAAGGATATCAGCTATCTTCAGTCCTACAAATAACCATAGTAATTATTCAATGATTTATTGATATTCTCTAAACTTATATCTATAATCATCATAAAATAATATATTGCTAAAATTACCAATTTGCTAGTTTTTATCACAAATTCAAACCTCAACATGGCGATATACTGTTAAGCATCAAGGTATATCTACTTAATTTACATAACCAATAGAGTCATTTGCTAGAGCGATCGCTCTAGTAGTGACTTAAAATAACAAAGATCTGGGATTTGTCGCGCTTAGCACAACAGATCCTAGATAACTAGCAAAAACTAGCACTACTAGCCAAAGCAACAGTTTACAGAGTAAAGAGGCGATCGCAAATCATGGTGATGATTGAAACCAAAGCCGAACGCATGGTCATAAATATGGGACCTCACCACCCATCCATGCACGGCGTTCTCAGACTTATCGTCACGCTTGATGGCGAAAACGTAGTCGATTGCGAACCAGTACTAGGGTACTTACATCGCTCGATGGAAAAAATCGCCGAAAGTCGTACGATTATTCAATATTTACCCTACGTGACTCGATGGGATTACCTCGCGACCATGTTCACCGAGGCAATCACCGTCAATGCACCCGAAAAATTAGCGAATGTGCCAGTACCGAGACGCGCCAGCTACATTCGGATGATCATGCTGGAACTGAGCCGTATCGCCTCTCACCTACTGTGGCTCGGCACATTCGTCGCAGACATCGGCGCACAAACACCATTTTTCTACGTTTTCCGCGAACGAGAAATGATCTATGACCTGTTTGAAGCGGCGACAGGAATGCGGATGATGCACAACTATTTCCGCATCGGGGGCGTAGCAGCTGACCTCCCCTACGGATGGATCGAGAAATGCGAAGATTTTTGCAATTATTTCACCCCTGTAATTGACGAATACGAAAAATTAATTACTAACAACCCCATCTTCCGCAAGCGTGTTGAAGGCTTAGGTACAATCACCCGCGATGAAGCGATTAACTGGGGCTTGTCGGGGCCGATGCTACGCGGTTCAGGCGTAAAGTTGGATTTACGCAAAGTCGATCATTATGAGCTTTACGATGAACTTGACTGGGATGTGCAGTGGGAAACAGGCGGCGACTGTCTAGCCCGTTACCTCGTTCGTGTCCGTGAAATGCGCGAATCCACAAAAATTTTGCTACAAGCCCTCAAACAAATTCCTGGAGGCTCCTACGAAAATCTCGAAGCCCAGCGTGTTCTTGCTGGACCCAAGAGTGAATGGAACTCCTTGGATTATCAATTCATCAGCAAAAAACCATCACCCACATTCAAGGTAGCGGCGGGTGAACATTATGTTCGCGTTGAAGCTCCCAAGGGTGAACTCGGTGTCTATATTATTGGTGAAGATAGCGTCTTTCCTTGGCGGTTCAAGATTCGTCCACCTGGATTTATTAATTTACAAATCTTGCCTGAACTAGTGCGCGGCATGAAGCTTGCTGACATCATGGCAATTCTAGGAAGTGTGGACATTATTATGGGTGAGGTCGATCGCTAATGTACGGTGGAATTGATTTACAGAGATCTTTAATTGAAATTCTGACAGGGCTGGGCTTACCCGCCGATGTCGCCAAAGTAATTTGGATGTTATTGCCGATGGCAGTAATGGTTTTGGGCGTAACCGTAGGTGCACTCGTCTGTACTTGGCTAGAGCGCAAAATCTCCGCCGCCGCCCAACAGCGCATTGGTCCCGAATATGCGGGGCCCTTTGGTTTGCTGATCCCCCTTGCGGACGTGGGCAAGCTCCTAATCAAACAAGGTACGATCCCCGCTAAAGCCGATCCTTTGCTTTACACAATTGGACCAGCGCTGGTATTTATCTCCGTCTTTTTATGTTATTTGGTAATTCCCTTTGGGCAGAATCTGATTATTTCGGATATTGGTACGGGTGTATTTTTCATCATTGCCATTTCTAGCATTGCCCCCATTGGCTTATTGATGGCGGGCTATTCTTCTAACAATAAATATTCACTGCTTGGTGGTTTACGGGCTGCTGCACAGTCAATTAGCTACGAAATTCCGTTAGCTTTGGCTGTATTAGCGATCGCACTAATCACTAACGGACTCAGCACCATTGATATTGTCAATCAACAATCGGAATACGGCATTCTCTCTTGGAATATCTGGCGACAACCGATTGGCTTTGTGATTTTCATCATCGCCGCCCTTGCCGAATGTGAGCGCTTACCCTTTGACTTGCCAGAAGCCGAAGAAGAACTAGTTGCAGGTTATCAAACCGAATACTCAGGCATTAGATTTGCCTTCTTCTATGGCGGTTCCTATGCCAACTTGTTACTCGCTGGTTTACTCGCATCGATCCTTTACCTTGGCGGATGGGAATTACCCTTTCCCATCGACAAAATTAGCGGTGCTTTGGGAATCGAAGCCAATACCGCATGGTGGCAAGTCCTCGCGGCTTTCATCGGCTTAACTTCAACCCTAGTCAAAACCTACGCCTTCATCTTCTTCGCAATCCTCTTGCGTTGGACAGTTCCCCGCGTACGGATCGACCAATTGCTAGATTTGGGTTGGAAATTTTTACTTCCCATTGGATTAGCTAATCTTCTGATTACCGCCGCTTTGAAGCTGGCTTTTCCCTTTGCTTTTGGTGGATAAGCCCTCACCCCTAGCCCCTCTCCCAGAGTGCGAGGGGAACAAGATTTTAATTTAAGGCAAAAACTAAAACCCCATTACCAAAATGCTGAAATTTCTTAGTAAAGTTGGTGAATACACCAAAGATGCTGTCCAAGCAGCGAAGTATATCGGACAAGGGATGTCTGTGACATTTGACCATATGCGTCGCCGTCCGATTACAGTGCAGTACCCTTACGAAAAGTTAATTCCCTCAGAGCGTTTCCGTGGACGCATTCACTTTGAATTTGATAAGTGTATTTCCTGCGAAGTTTGTGTGCGCGTATGTCCAATTAACCTGCCTGTCGTTGATTGGAAATTTAACTCGGAGATCAAGAAAAAAGAACTCAAGAGCTACAGCATTGACTTCGGAGTATGTATTTTTTGTGGTAACTGTGTGGAATACTGCCCCACTAATGCCCTATCGATGACCGAAGAGTATGACCTGTCCACCTTCGATCGCCACGAATTGAACTTTGATAGTGTGGCGCTCGGACGTCTACCGACTAAAGTTACCGAAGATCCCTTTGTCACTCCGATTCGGGAATTGGCTTACCTACCCAAGGGTGTAATTGAGGGGCATGAAGTACCATACACGGCTAAACGTGCTGGTAAGCGCCCTGAAGAAATCGTGGAAGCTGCTTCTGAAAATTCTGAGAATAAATAATCTCCCTTTGGGTTGGCAAATGATTAATAGTAAAGGAATTTATGGTTAACAATATTGGTTTAGGTGATGGTTCGCAAACCGTATCCCTAGTTGTCTTAACAGCAATGCTGATTGCCTCAGCCACCGGAGTGGTGCTGTTGCAAAATATCGTCTATGCGGCGTTTCTGCTGGGCGCAACTTTCATCAGTGTGGCAGGTTTGTATCTCTTACTCAACGCAGACTTTGTGGCGGCGGCACAGGTTTTAATCTATGTCGGTGCGGTAAATATCTTGATCCTATTTGCAATCATGCTGGTGAATAAGCGTCAAGACTATCAAGATGTGAAGTATGGAGCTTTACGCAGTGTAGTTACAGGCGTGGTCTGTTTAGGGCTATTTGCTCTGTTAGCAGTTACGGTAACTTCAACCAATTGGGCAGTTACGCCTACTATTGCCAAGTTGCCCTCAACCCTTGTGGTGATCGGTCAGCATTTCTTCAGCGATTATTTACTGCCCTTTGAATTAGCCTCGGTTTTATTGCTAGTGGCTCTAATTGGGGCGATCGTGCTGGCTCGCCGTGAGCTTTTGCCTGATGTGGTGACAGTTAAGCAAGGCGATAATGAAGACTCCCTTGAGTTATTAGAAAAGCCCAAAGAGCAACTGGTTGCTTCTAAGTAGAAAATCCCTAGCCCCTGGCCCAGAGGGCGAGGGAAAAAAGAACCCTCACCCCTAGCCCCTCTCCCAGAGGGCGAGGGAAAAAAGAACCCTCACCTCTAGCCCCTCTCCCAGAGGGCGAGGGGAAAAAGAAAATAATAGTAAACGGATATGACTTTAGAACCTTTTTTGATTATTGCGGCAGCTCTGTTTTGTATTGGCATTTATGGATTAATTACTAGCCGTAATGCAGTGCGCGTATTAATGTCAGTGGAATTAATGCTCAATGCAGTTAATTTAAACTTGATCGCATTTTCTAATTTCTTGGATTCCGCTAGCATTCGTGGTCAAGTATTTACAATTTTTGTAATTTCGATCGCTGCTGCGGAGGCTGCTGTTGGACTAGCGATCGTACTATCGATTTATCGTAGTCGTGACACTGTGGATATGGAGCAGTTTAATTTACTGCGTTGGTAATTAGTTCATCAAAATGGCGATCGCCTTTTATACGATCATCTAATGTAATGGCGATCGCTAAATCCCGCATTCCTAAGCAATACCTTCAATACTTTAGAGCCATGTCAACCATTCATTCCTATCAAGACCCTGTAGCTAAACTGATTAATCTAGAGGAAAAAACAAGATGGGATGACATCCAATGGCTAGACTACACCAACCGATTTGGATTAAGCGTAGCCGACTTGCCTGAACTGAGCCGACTTGTCTGCGATGACGAACTTGATGATGAACTAATATTCTGTGAGATTCATTTACTCAGAGCCGCAGTGTAGATCGCGCCAGAAGAAGGAGTTAAACTCTATATCGCTCAATTACAAAAGTTTCCTGAAGATGATTGACTCCATGAAGAAATTCGTGGAATTGGTCGCAATGCTGCGGCGATCGCGATCGAGCCATTTACTAAGATGCTTACAGACGTTACTCAAGAAGAATATGTGCGAGTGACGTTTGCCAATGGCTTAGAGGAGATTGCTAAAACTCATTCCGAATCTCGTGAAGCTTGCGTTAAAGCTCTGATATCACAATTGAAGAATTATCATGTTCAGGTTGGCGATTATCTCAACTCAGTATTGGTGAGTAATCTCATCCAATTAAAAGCGGTCGAAGCAGTAGATCTAATAGGGGAAGTATTTACTAATCGTGAGCTTGATGAGTGGAGTACAGGATCTTGGGCAGCAGCTGAGGTCGCTTTAGGAATCAAAAAAGAGTCCGATTTTTCACCAGAAGATTTAAAAGCTAAGCCTTCCGAGAAAATTCTTGCAATTCGAGAGATGCTCGACAACTTGTCCAATTCGGCTAATCGTGATATTATTGATTAGAAATAGCGATACCTTCCACCTAAAAAGCCTGCTGCCAAAGGTTTTGTCTCAAGTAAGTCCAAAAAGAAAAAACGTTGATTGAGCCAAACATGGGTGAAAAGCCAAAAACTAATCTGGGCTTAATTTTTTTGCAGAAACTTTGGCGACAACGTAGCTTTAGATTCTTATTTGTAGGAGTATTATTGACTTTAGTCAATATTTTACTAATTGTCGCTTTAGTCAATATTTTTAACTTAAATACACCACTATTGCGATCGCTTGCCAATGGATTTGCGATAGAGATTTGTTTGTTATTAAGTTTTTTCTGTTATCGTCAATTTGTTTGGCAGATAGAAATACTGTATTGGCCAGATGTTTTACGTCGCGAATTACCCTTATATCATCTATCTATAGGGTGGGTAATTACAATTAGGATTTTCTTGCTGTTTCCCTTGTTAGATTGGTTAGGAGTACATCATGCATTAAATACAATGATTGGTATCGCTTTAGGTGCTGTGTTAAGTTATTATTTAAGCAATAAATTTGTTTTTAATATTCACAAATAGATTTGTGAATTCTTACTTGATTTAACAAAGAAAATCACAAATACAATTGTAGAAGTATAGAATGACATAACGAACTAGTGATTCATTCAACTGGGATGATCGAAAAACAGTTAGCACAAATTAAAGAGATAGAATGCAAGAAATATATAAAAAACAAGTTTGGGAACATTTTGAGGAATTTGCTAGCAAACTTGATCGGTGGCGGCAGCGAAATTTATACTATTATCAAGATTTAGAGAAGATTCACAAATTTCTGATCTTACCAAATTCCAAAGTACTAGAAATTGGTTGTGGAACGGGTAGTTTGCTAGCAGCAACTAAGCCTGAAATTGGTATAGGTATCGATTTCTCTGAAAAGGTTACATTAATTGCACAACAAAAATATCCAGATTTAAAGTTTTATAATTTGGATGTCGAAAAAATTACTGCTGAACAAATTCCTGTCGAACATTTTGACTATATTATTCTTTCTGGTGTATTAGGTTATCTTGGCAATATTCAGGTAGTTCTCGAAAGGCTAAAAATCTTCTGTCATCCACGAACAAGGATAATCATTTCATTCCATAATTATTTATGGGAACCTTTGCTATGGTTAGCAGAAAAAATTGGACAGAGGCGGCCACAACCATTACAAAACTGGTTAGCCATGCCTGATATTCTTAATTTTTTGGAAATCACAGGGTATCTACCCATTAAGCAAGGTAGAAGATTTCTATTCCCAAAAAATATTCCTATTTTATCTAAACTAATTAATCAATTCATTTGTCACTTACCCTTAATCGAGCAATTATGCCTGACAAATTATGTAGTTGCTCGAAAGCAATTTTCAGAGTTAGCTAATAATCAATTTGCCCCAAGTTCTTTACCTAGCGTGAGCATTATTGTCCCTACTAGGAACGAAGCAGGCAATATAAAATCAATTTTCGCTCGTACACCAGCATTGGGAAGGCATACAGAGATCATCTTTGTGGAAGGTAACTCTACGGATGATACTTGGCAAACGATTCACTCGGAAATAGCTGCTCAGCCAGATAATCAGCAATTTTCCTATAAGGCATTGCAACAAACTGGAAAGGGGAAAGGTGATGCTGTCCGCCTAGGATTTGTTCATGCAACAGGAGATGTACTGATGATTCTTGATGCAGACTTAACCGTTGTTCCTGAAGCTTTACCTCACTTCCTGAAGGTCATTGCTTCAGGGAATGGAGAATTTATCAATGGTTCACGATTAGTGTATCCACGAAGCGATTTAGCGATGCCTTGGCTGAACACCTTGGCTAATAAATTTTTCGCCAGTTTTTTTTCTTTTCTCTTAAACCAGAGACTTAAGGATACACTCTGTGGCACAAAAGTCTTATGGCGCAGTGATTATGAACGCATTGTCAGGCAACGTCATTATTTTGGAGATTTTGATCCGTTCGGAGATTTTGATTTGCTTTTTGGTGCGGCAAAATTAAGTTTAGATATTGTTGAAGTACCGATTCGATATCAGTCCCGTACCTATGGGGATTCCAATATTGCACATTTCCGAGAGGGACTTGTTTTATTGAAAATGTGTTTCTATGCAGCTCGTAAAATCCGCTTTTTGTAACCAGCAAATTTAGTAAAGCAAAACTTCTGGTTTTCTTACGGATTCTCTTACAGCTCACTATTTCCCAATTCACTATGAATCTATTACTCCATATTTTTAAACAAAAATATCCCTATTTCAAGAATTGCCTTCCTTATATTGCTCTAGCCCTATGGGTTGGGGTACTTCTTGTCGCTACCAATGGACAACAGAGTTTGATGGCTCATGATGAGGGGTGGTATGCAACCCAAGCACGATGGATGTTTGAAACAGGTGATTGGATTACGCCAAGGTGGTGGGGAATCCCTATCTATGATCGCATGATTGGTATTCATTGGGCGATCGCAGCTTGTTATAGCTTATTTGGTATCACAGATGGAGTTGCTCGTTTACCAAATCTTATTGCCTGTATAGGGGCAGTCTTTCTAACCTATGAGATTGGGGTTCTTCTAATAAACCGACGAATAGCCTTGCTAGGATCTGCAATTCTCGGTCTTTGTCCGCTTTGGTTGCAGTATAGTCGCATGGCAACTCAAGATATTCCATTAATTTGTGTAGAACTGTTGGGGATTTGGGCATTACTCAAAGGGGAAAGCAATTTAAAATCTGGATGGAAATGGCGAATACTCGCAGGATCTACTGTCGGCATCGGATTCATGATTAAAAGCACCATGATTGTGTTACCGATAGTCGCATTAATCCCCTATCTAGTTTGGCGGCATCACCGTCACCATCACTTAACTAATTCGATGCTACATCTAGGATTGATTCTTGGTTCAATTCCTACGGCTGTTTGGTTTGGCTTGACCTATCAAAAATATGGTATTTCACCTTTTCAGGAGATGTTTGCGAAAATTTTTGCTTTAGGCTCTAAGCAATATCATAGCGATGGCAATGCTATTTACTACCTATGGAATATTCCGCTCAATTCCTTCCCTTGGGGATTGTTTGCTATTTTTGGCATAATTATTCTTTGGAATCAGTTAAGCATTCGACATCAGGATAAAACTAATAGTTCTTATAGCAATCGCCAATTCGAGAATCAAGATGAGATTAAAACCGGAAAAACAACGGAATTACTTAGTCAAAAACCAATTAATAAACAACAATTGGAGTCACAAACTTCTATCTCGATTCTCATTTTTTATCCGCTTCTATTATTTGTTTTCTTAACCAGTTTTGCGACTCGAACAGCTTATTATTCTCTACAAATTTATCCATTCATCAGTTTGTTAGCAGCGATATGCTTAGATTGGCTAGTCCATAAACCACAAGCACATTCACCCAAGATTATTAGCTATATATTTGGAGGATTAGGACTGATTTTACTGCTCACTTTTACATTTATAAATATGGGTGTAGTTACAATTTCTGACGAGATTCGCAAACATTTATTGATTGTTCCTATTTTAGGAATTGGTTGGACATCTTTACCCTTCCTTTGGCATCAATATCAACAAGAATATAGAAAGATCTCAAAATATCAATTCTCAAAATTATTTCAATCTAAAAGCTTTTTAGCTTTATTAATTGTTTTCTTAATCACTCCTTGGCTCACTTTCACTACAGCAGGAATTCTAGGGTTGTGGGGGAACTATAGTACAGATCTAAAATCTTACTTACAGCAACCCGCTATCGCGGATATTTTGCAAGCCCAGCCGATTAACTTTGTTACACAAAATATTAATGATGGTGAAATTCATAAAACATGGGTACTTTTGAGTTTTTATACACCACATTTGGGTAGAGCAATCAACTCCGTATCTGAACTTCCATCTGCTAGTTATGCTTGGATTAGTCCTAACGTGGCAGTTTCGCAACGAGAGAAATCTCTGGGAAATATTCGGGGTTGGCAGTTAATCAAAGTACAAAATTAGATATGCTCCTCTGGAGCTAGGGAAAATCTAGGTAGTCCTAAGAAGACAAGGATTTATATGCGTAAGGATAGGCAACAATTCGCGTCGCCTATCCTTACTTTTTTAGCTCTACCAAAATCTAGGCAGATTCTTTTATTGTTTCAAAAAATTGATTGCAAAGCAAAACTCAAGAAAGCGCTCGATAAAGGTACTGAAAGATTATCTGTGCCTCCTGGGGAATAGGCTTCGAGTAAAGCGGCGATCGCCGCCACAGGAATCGATATACCAATATCAGTAGCATGGATGCCATGAGTAATTCCTGAAATACTAAGAATTACGATCAAGCTCGTGGCAAACATGGCAAATGAGCCTTCATAGCTACGTTTATTGCCCAAATGCACAAAGGTATGCTTGCCAAATCTTTTCCCAATCAACGCTGCCATCCCATCCCCCCAAGACATCACCATGACGCCGATGACGGCATATTCAGGATGTTTCTCCCATAGGAGTATTACGAGAATCGTGATGCTGAGGGCATAGTAGAATACACCGTAAGTTTTACGCCCCACATCATCGAGCATGGGCAGGATGTTAATCCGATGAGATGCTAGGGCGAGTACGCTAAAGGTTACACCTGCGATGATACATAGCCATGTGGGGATATGTAACCACCAAGCAATCAGTAATACATGCCCTGTGCCAATATGCACAACTTTACGAACTAATTCTGGATCTTGCTTGAGACGATGTAAAATTTCAGAAGCTAGAAAAACTAGACCAAGCCAAGTAGCCACAGCGATAAGCTGAATAATTATGGTAGTAGCTGGCAAAAGTTCGGTAGTTATGGGCATAGGATAGGCTCTATATCTATTTGAGGTAATGACAGAGTTTTAGGATTAGTGCTTGCTGTATCCTAATCTCTAGCTCAATGGAACTAGGGAGTTAATGTCGAAATTACATTAGTACCTGTGACAGTAATTATTTGTAATTCTAGATTAGCCACGGCGCGATCGCCTTGTACATTGAGATTTTTCTCTGGTTGTTTATAGACAATATTGCCATCTGCCGTAACCGTTTTCGTGGGAATTAACCATTCCACCCTATCAGCTGTAACCACCCCTTGAGTAGACTGTAAACTGGCGGATACTTGACCTGTCAAATTAATCCGTTCTTCTTGAAGTTGAGCTTGCCCTTGTTGAGCTTTGACAACAACACCCCGACTTTTACTGGTCGCGGTAAATTCTACGGGTAGAGTTACTAATTTTTTATCAAGATTCCAAGAAGCTTGAGATGCCTCCAGAGCAATATCTAACTTTGGATCTTTGGCTTTAATATCACCAGAGAATGTTATTTCTTTTTTCTTGACATTCCAATCACCTTTGTTTGCAAATAGCTGTAATTTATCTTTAATTTGCAACACAGAAATAGGAGATTCTGTATAGACGCGATCGCGCTTTGCATCCCAAGTAATTTTCTCACTCTTCATTTCTAATGGTGGCTCAACAGACCTAACGATTACATTTTTTTCGAGACTGTACACATTGGTACTAGGCTTAGCTGTAAGTTCCTTGCCAGTCATTTTGATTTTATCTTCTGGTTTGTTGATCTGGATGTTGCCTTTAGCTTTGAGCAGATCCTTTTCAGATTGCCAAACCATACGATCGGCGGTCATATCAATTTTTTCTTGAATGGCGATCGCTTTAATATTTCCTTCTAAAGAAATTTCTTTTGAGGCTTGGTCAATGGTTCCCTTATCCCCCGTTACCTCCATCAGAGGTTCACCATTGCGATAAAACTTTCCTTTCACATCTTGCACATCAGCAATTTTGCGATCTTGACGATAATCCGCTTGTTTGGAAGTGATTTCCCAAAGTAATTTGCCGTTAGCATCAAATTCGGTAAGGGTAATATTTTGGAGGCTAGATTCTGCTACCTGTGCAGGCTTATTCAACCTAGTCACTTCAGGACGTAAAAATATAAACCAGCCAAGTACAAAAACTACCACCGTGATTGCAAAGATAATTAAAAACAGTCGGATGTTACGGCGGCTAAGTAGTTGCATAGTGCTTTTTGATGGAGTTACAGATATTATTGCTGCACGACGATCATTTCTGCCATATCTTCAAGACTAAGTACAGAAACATTTTGTTGATTCCTAATTTGAGCGATCGCCCCATCAAGACAATCCATGCCATCTTGCAAGGACTCAATGCGACAAAGGCGATCGCGCAACATCGAAGCCCCCGCAAAACCCTTAGCGTACCAAGTCATGTGTTTGCGTGATTGACTGATGCCGCGCATCCCTTTGTAGTCCCATAGCCCTTGTAAATGCTCCTTGGCGACTTGCAAACATTCAATTGGTGAAGGGTCAGGCAACCGTTCACGTGTTTTTAAGAAATGATCGACTTGCCCCACTAAAAATGGATAGCCCAATGTACCCCGCGAACACATCACCCCATCGGCTCCTGTTGCATCTAAACAGGCGATCGCGTTTTCTACAGAAAAAATATCACCATTGGCAATTACAGGAATCGTTAATATGTCTTTAACCTTGCGAATCCATTCCCATTTAGCATTACCCGTATAGCCCTGCGATCGCGTCCGCGCATGAACAGTGATCATCTTTGCTCCCGCATCCTCCATGCGCTTAGCAAAGTCCAAAATCGTAATTTCGTTATCATCCCAGCCGATGCGCGTTTTCACTGTCACAGGAATATTGATCGCCTCGACCACTGATCGCACAATTTGCGTCGCTAATTCAGGATGCCTTAGTAAAGAAGATCCGCCGCCTTTCTTCGTGATTTTATTGACAGGACAACCCATATTAATATCTACGGTGTCCGCCCCCTCTAATACCGCTTTTTGGGCTGCCTCCGCTAAAAAATCTGGACGACAATCAAATAACTGGATGCTGATTGGCGTTTCATGGCGATCGATCTCCATTAATTTTGGTAAAGCTTTCATGTGATGCAGATCGGTAGCGCTAATCATCTCTGTATATAGCATTGACTCAGGGGCATAGCGCCGCACCAATCGCCGAAATACCAAATCCGTCACCCCCGACAATGGCGACTGTAACACCCGACTTTTGAGGGTGACATTGCCAATAGTTAAAGGTTCAGCGAATTTTTGCTGTAATTTAGATGTAGCCGAAATCATGTTTGCAAATTTTGCTTTCGTTGGCGCTATATACAAAGGTATAGTAATTCTAAATGGTTTAAGAGATTTGCATCTTTGGCTGATGCGCCTCTGGTAGGTCTCCACAATCTCTAAATAATTTCAGCGCACCTTAAACCCACAAGGTAAATAAGGTTTATATATAAATTTAAGGAGAAAAAATTTGTCTAAAAAACATCCAGTTATTGCTGTAACAGGTTCATCAGGTGCTGGGACAAGTACTGTTAAGCGGGCTTTTGAACATATTTTTCGCATTGAAAATATTCAAGCGTCCGTCATCGAAGGTGATAGCTACCACAAATTCAACCGCTTAGAAATGCGCGAAGCTATGAAACAAGCTTCGGCTGAAGGGCGTAGTATCAGCCATTTTGGGTTGAATGCAAACCTTTTAGATAAGCTTGAAGCGCTGTTTCATGAATATGGCGAAACGGGTAGTGGGCAAAGACGCTACTACCTGCACAGCACAGAAGAAGCCAAACATCACAATGAACGTTTGGGGACAAACAATGAACCAGGCGAATTCACCCCTTGGGAGAGTATTGAGACTGGCACAGATGTCCTTTTCTATGAAGGTTTACATGGTGGTGTCGTTGCTGAGGATATTAACCTTGCCCAGTATGTTGATCTCTTGGTAGGTGTTTGTCCCATTGTGAATTTGGAATGGATTCAAAAAATCCATCGTGATAATGCTGAACGCGGTTACAGTGCTGAAGCGATCGTGGATACGATTTTGCGTCGGATGCCTGATTATGTAAACTACATCGCGCCTCAGTTTTCAAATACTCATATCAACTTTCAGCGCGTTCCTACGGTTGATACTTCCAATCCTTTCATTGCCCGCGATATCCCTACCCTTGATGAAAGCTTTGTAATTATCCATACCAATCGTGGCTTCCGCGACAAGTTCCATATTGATTTCCCATATCTACTAGATATGATCCATGATTCTTTCATGTCACGTCATACGACATTGGTTGTGCCTGGCGGCAAGATGGGATTTGCAATGGAGTTAATTCTTCAACCACTCATCGATTCTCTTGTAACTGAATCTAAAAAATTGAAGGGTTAAAAAAAGGGCGCTTAGCGCCCTTTTTTATGTCTTAACTTGCATCTTATCCATTAGTTCGTTAAAGCGATCGCTATACAGCCGATAGCTAAGAGGATGAGCAATCAGTCTTGCTGTACTGTAATACAATACTTCAATTTCAATCAGTCCGTTATCCTTTAAAGTCTTACCCGTAGAAACTAAATCGACGATCGCCTCAGCCATACCTGTAATGGGACCAAGCTCAACGGAGCCATAGAGGGGAATAATCTCAACGGGCAAATCGATGCTATCAAAGTATTCACGGGCGCAACCGACATATTTTGAAGCAATGCGGCTATGGGGTGGTAGGTCTAATGGCGATCTGTAGCGGCTCTCTCCTGATACGGCGATCGACATCCGACAGCCTCCAAAGCCTAAGTCTAATAATTTGGCAACCTTTGGTGTTTTTTCCCGCAAGACATCTTCACCAACAATGCCTGCATTCGCTTGTCCATATTCCACATATACAGGTACATCCTGCGCCCTGACCAGTAAGGCTCTAGCGGTTCCTGTAGGATCTAAAATTTGCAGTTGACGGTTTGCAGGATCGAGAAAAACACTAAAGTCGAGTCCTACGCCTTGAAGTAAGCGGATAGAGTCTTTTAATAGTGAGCCTTTGGGCAGTGCGAAGGTGAACATGGAAAGGTTGGTTACAGCATTGGTTATATTACATTCTATATCTATAGAGTTGTGATGCTTTGCGTTACCACGTAAGTATTGCTTAGGACATAAAACCTGAAAGATGAATGGCGGCGCTTCGCGCCGCCATTCATCTTTCAGGTTTTGATTTGTCCTAGCTATGCAGTACAAATGATTTACACCTAAATAATTATTGGTAATATCCAATTTGAGATCGCTGATTTAATTCAATACTACGGACAAATTGGGGCAGAGATGGAGCCGTAGTTACAAAGTTTGTGGAAATTAGGGTGTAATTTAATTGAAGTAAGGTCTAAATCTAACAGGGAAATAAAGCGTTCAAGGAGATGGCGATTGAAAGCTGAGCGTTTATAAC
>CALRWX020000069.1:0-20722 GCA_943371975.1 Pseudanabaena sp. UWO311
CTCTCTTCTCATTTTCAGAGAAATTGTTGAAAGAGCTGCGAAGTCGCTCTTTCAACAATTTCTCTGGGTTTTAAGTCTAGATTTGAGCGGATCACTGCCATCATATTCAGAGAAGGTAAGATGTGTAATAAGTGCTTGTGCAAAATAAATTACCAATTTCCAATACAAGAGTCTCAGAAGTGACACAGCGATCGATCGCTTCTTAACAGGGTAAATTACGCGGCTTTTCATTATATCGAGGGTAGCTTGGTTATAGCTATGTTGAGATGCCTGCCAGTCACCCTCAGCAGCTTTTACTAAACCCCACTGTACAAAGTTCTGAAGTTGAATAGCCATGCGTTCATTTGTCGAATCGAAAATAGGGTTGAGCAAACAACTTTCTCAAATCATTAGAGGCTGACTAAGATGATTAATCCCTTCTCAATCAATAGAATAGAGTCAAGAATTGGTGGTGCGGGGCTTTACAGCGCACCACCAATTCTTGACTAAGGAGGGATTAGGATGAGTTATTAATTTCCTGCAATACGATTTCAAGGCGCGATATAGTATCTAACGAGCTTTATGCTTGTCACCCTAATAAAGGTCATAGCTTAAATTAGATATGAAAAACTATATTTCCCTTGCTGCTGGTTTAGTCTTATTTGCTGTTAGTGCTTGCACTTCATCTGCTCCTGTATCTGAAAATGCCAATCCAACTAAAGCAGCATCACCTGCTGCAACATCCTCAGAAAAGTCGCCTGAAAAATCTAAAGATGGAGCAACCTCGACCTCTAAAAACGATGAAAAGCCCAAAACAAGTGCTTCTGATGGATGGCAAGATTACAAATCATCGGTTGGGAAATTTAGCGTACAATTGCCCAGCAAGCCACAGGAGCAATCTCAAGACCAAACAACGGATGTAGGGACGATCAAGCTAAATATGGTGATTGCTGAAGCTAGTGATTCAGGTTACTTTGTCGGATATGCGGACTTTCCCAACAAAATTGCTAATCCTGCGGATGTACAAAAAGGCTTAGCAGAGTCAGTAAAAGGTTCAGTGGCGAATCTCAACGGGAAAATTAAATCTGAGAAGGAATCTTTATTGGGTGATGTTCCTTGTCGCGATTTTGAAGCTGCTGGCAAAGTAAAAACAACAGATGTGTTGATCAAAGGCAGATTTTGTCTTGATGACAATCGTTTATATCAGGTATTTGCTCTAGGTGCTAAGGATGGCTTGGCGGTGGCTGATGTCGATCGCTTTATTAATTCTTTTAAGCTAGAAAAATAATCTCTAAATTCAAACTCAGAGAGATTTTAAAATCGCGGCAAAGCCGAGCTTTTAAAATCTCTTTCTGTAATCAGCTAAATATTTGACTAGCGATCGCATCTGCCAATCTCTGAGAACCACCCTTTGTGCCAATCCGTTCTAAACCATTTTGTTTACAACGTTCTAAATAATCGTGATCAGAGAGAGTGCGTTTAACACATTGGGCTGCCTCTAGCAAAATTTGGGGCGTAGCAGGGTTATTGCCAATTGTTTGGACTGATAGACCGAGAAGGCGTTGTTGTGCCTCTGCAAAACGATAGGAAAATTGTGGTCCATGACCCATAATTTGTACAATAGGTTTTCCTAAACCAACAGCCTGCTCAACGGCTGTCCCTGCCATCCCAATCACTAAATCGCACTGTTGCAAAATATCTGGGAAAGCATCGTCAAAGCACAATACACTAACATTTTTTTCGATTTGATAGAGTTTGTCATCAGCATACTCCCATCCTGATTTAGCAGCAATTTCAGGCAATTGAGACATCAGGCTAGGTACAATAGCAGCCCGAAATTGGACAGAATGAGGCATAAATTCTTCGGCGATCGCAAGACATAATTGCAATTGTAGCCTTAGGTTCTCCGCCGCTTCGGGTAAACGACTGCCTGACAATAGGGCAATCATCGGTACATTGGCTACCAAACTAAGATCTTTTCCCTTTGGCTCCAGTACATCCATAAATGGATTTCCAAGAAAATCAACATTTCTATAATCCCTTTCTCTAATCAGTTCCGCACTATAGGCATCGCGAGTGAAGATTTGCCGACATCGAGGCGATCTCATAAGTAGTGATATTCCCCAACGAGGATCATATCGATTTTCGTAAAATCCTGATGATGAGATCAAAAATAGCGCATAGGGTAATCCAGTCAGGTAAGCAAAAATAGCAGGAAGAATATCTCCAGTAGAAAAAACAAAATCACAGTTTTTGCCACAAGCTTTTGCCGCCTGAATTTGTTGCCAAGTGAGACTAATCAATCCAGATTGAAAATCTTCAATTTGCTTCCACAAATTCATATATGCAAACCCTCCCGACGGCAGAGCTTTTGTGGGCGTAGCAATTTTCACACCTGCACGACGATAGGGATTGCCATCACCGACAAGTGGTAAAGCGATCGTATCAACATAAGCATACTTACGCTGCAAAGCTTTTAGAACCTCACAGGCATTCAAGTCTTCGCCATGACCATTACTGATAAATAGAACTCGTTTCTGTTGCATTAAAGAATTCTTACTAAACCTAAATCCTATGGTAATACAGGTTTTTAAACTTTCTCTGTATCTCTATTGTTAATTTGGCAGTTCCAATTTTTGAGGCGATCTCTTATGTTCTCTGACGGACTTGCAATTTCCTCTTGAGTTCTAGGGCGTAAATAACCCTGCCAATAATAATTAATTAAACCTGCATACTACTGAATTGTCAGATTCTATCAAATCCCTATTAAATAGAACTGATTCCAACAAGTCTTCTTCATCGCAATTTAAATCTAAATTAAACAGAATCACGTCCAAAGTGGTTATTTCTTTACATATGCCACCTAAGTAGTTAGTGCTAGATCTGTATCAATCATAAAATGATTTAAAGTTAGACTCTAATCCGTATCGCAAGTGCTCAAAAGAACACGAGTAGTTTGTCTAACGCAAACTTGCCCCTGCTTTACTTTAATATCATTATTTAAGCCAAAGTACGGCTGAATGATCAGAAATAGGCACAATAATTCTTTGTATTTTGTACTTATTATAAAACGAGTATCAAATTTGTATTAATTTTTATTTGTATGATTATGCTTAGAATCTATAACCTGCTTAAGCATTAGCCATATAAAAACTGGAATAGTTGTAGCATAGCGCTTCCATAATCGTTTTGGTTCTTGTGAAAATCGAAATAGCCACTCCAATCCATTTCGCTGCATAAATCGTGGGGTTTCTTTTATGGCTCCAGCATATACGGGGAAAACGCCCCCCACCCCAATCATTACAGCTTGGATTTTGCCTCTATGTTGCGCCATCCATAACTCTTGCTTTGGGCAGCCTAAAGCAACAAATAAAATTTTTGCCCCGCTAGCATTAATTGTTTGTACCATATCCATATCTGGCTCACTAGGTAATGGACGAAACAGAGGGGATTCAGAACCAGCAATTTTTAAATTAGGAAACTCTATACTTAATCGATGACTGATTTTGTCAAGTATCTCAGGCAATGATCCTAGAAGAAAAATACTAAGATACTCTATCTCCGCTTGTCTGCAAATTGCTCGAAAGATATCCATACCAGCAACCCTCTCGGCTTGTCTGCATCCAAGTAATTTTAACATCCAAACTAAGGGCATACCATCTGGTGTTGCTAAATCTGTATCTCTTAATATGCTTGCAAAGTCAGGATTTTTCCAAGCTTCAATTAGCATGTGAACATTAGCAACACAAATCATCTTGCTCTGGTTTTTCCTCGCCCAATCTATTATCAAGTTGATTTGGTCTTTAAAACTCAGTGTAGATATTGGGGTGAGAATTAAGTCTTGTGTTTGAAGGGTATGCTTATTCATAGTAACTATAGATATTTAATGCCAAGTAATAGTACTCTCAAAAGCCTAGTAATCATTAAAGACTGTTTATTGTTATCTAAATTCTTTTGACTAAACTTGTTTATTCCCGCAGGAACGAATACCTGATCGGCTACGCGAAATATTTTTGTCTTCACTACCGCTTTGCCAAACTATCACTCACAGCCTATCGATCATTAGTAAAAGTATAACTGTCTAAATATTGTAATTTTCGACAATTATACTTTTACAATTTACCGTTTATTTATTGTTGGTTAGCTCAACCACTCAGTGTGGAAAAACTCACCTCTGGACTTATCGGTACGCTCGTAGGTGTGAGCGCCGAAGTAATCGCGCTGAGCCTGTGTCAAGTTTTGAGGTAGGCGATCGCGTCGGTAGCTATCGAAATAATCGAGAGACGCACTAAAAGCGGGGATCGGAATACCCAACTGCGCCGCCGCCACAACCACCTTGCGCCAAGCTGATTCCTTGGTGAGAATGGTTTGTTTGAAATCAGGATCGACTAACAAGTTAGGCAATTGGGGATTGCGTTGGAATGCAAGCTTGATCTTGTCAAGGAAAGCGGCGCGAATGATGCAACCACCTTTCCAGATACGAGCAATTTCACCCAAATTCAAGTCATAGCCAAACTCACGGGATGCAGTACTCAAAAGCGCCATACCTTGAGCGTAGGAGCAGATTTTAGAACAATAAAGCGCATCTCGAACCGCATCGATAAACTCTTGGCGATCGCCTTGATATTTACCAGAAGTCGAACTGATAAGCACCTTAGATGCGGCAACCCGTTCTTCTTTATAGGAAGAGATAACCCGAGCGGTAACGGCGGCGATCATCGTGGGGATTGGGACACCGAGATCAAAGGCACTTTGTACCGTCCATTTGCCCGTCCCCTTTTGACCTGCTGCATCAAGAATCTTGTTAACCAGCGCATCATCAGTCAGATTGTCAATTTTAGAGAAAATATCCGCCGTGATGTCGATTAGATAGGAATCAAGCTCGGAAGTTTTCCACGCGGTAAAGGTCTCATGCAATTCACTTGCCGTCAAGCCCAAACCATTACTCAGTAAATCGTAAGCCTCAGCAATCAACTGCATATCGCCATATTCAATGCCGTTATGCACCATTTTCACATAATGCCCCGCACTGCCCTTACCGATGTAGGTCACACAAGCACCGTCATCAACTTGAGCGGCGATCTTGGTGACGATTGGTTCAATTTCTGCATAGGCTGATTTTTGACCACCAGGCATCATGCTGGGGCCATTGAGAGCGCCTTCTTCACCGCCACTCACACCCATACCGATAAATTTGAGATTGATCGCTTCTAGCTCCACAGTGCGGCGATCGGTGTCGTTATACAGAGAGTTGCCGCCGTCAATGATGATGTCGCCTTCATCCAAAAATGGAATTAGCTCTTGAATTACAGCATCCACAGGCGCTCCCGCTTTGACCATGATCAAAATTTTGCGGGGACTCTCTAGGGAAGCCACAAAATCAGCGATCGTGAATGTGCCTTTAAAATTCTTACCCGCAGCGCGTGTCGCCAAAAATTTATCAGTCTTGTCGCGACTGCGGTTGTATACGCTCATTGAAAACCCATTGCGCTCAATGTTTAGAGCAAGGTTTTCACCCATCACCGCCAAACCAATCAGTCCAAAATTTTGCTTGTCAGATGCCATAAAATCCTCTCCATCCATTGAAATATCGGTAGATATCATCTACCTCTAGTCGATAAGTCTCAGGTAAATTTTCCTGAACTTGAGGACAAAAGTATCGTAAGGGCTTATTTGGCGGGGATCGCAAATCCTTTGTAAATCCTTAATACCATAGATGAAATTTCGACAGTTGTAGCATTTTGTATTACAGAAATGCAAAGTGTCTAGAGTGTCTCTGGAGTATCTATTTATACAAATTATACAAATTGCTGGACTTTATGGCTAAGTAGAAGCGAGGATGTGGTGTTGGGAACTTGCTAGCAGCAACACATTCTTGATCTATTGTGGTGTTTGAATTTTTAAGATAGATACAATTCTATGATGTCTATAATATTAATTTAGATAATTGTCAGAAATTCTCTAGCCTATGCTGACAAGTCTGGCTTAGAACAGTGTATGCTTGTATTCATAAAGATATACAAGTCTGTATCTTTGAAATTAAAGATGTATTTACGTCATAGTAAAGATGTGTTTACGTCATAGTATTAATTAGTCTAAGACTATAAATACAGTTAAAAGGGGATGAGCTAGAGTACCTAATATTTCATTTTTTTTGCGGAATTTGTTTTAGGTAGTGCTCAAAAAATCATAGATTAATCCCAGATTTGAGTTGAAATATATCTCAACGAACAGGCTATCTTGTATAAGATAAATCTGGAATCGGCTGGTACAGTTTTCTATATTTTTCTAGTGATTTCTCAGTAAAGTCTAGTCCGCATTAGACTCCTTAGTTTTCTGGAGGTTCACATGAGTAAAATCAATACGCCCAGTCAGCCCGACGACTCAAATAGTAAGTTTTTAGCAAAATCTGTTACCCCTAAACCTCCGATCAAAGATTTGCCTAAGTTAGAAGTCCTTAAAGTTATTGCGCCTAAGTCTTCAGAGCCTGCTCTGTCTGAAGATCAAAGATCAGCCCTACAAATTAATGGAGAGTCAGCCAAAACTGTTGCAAGGGTTATACCTGCTTCGCCAAAAGTAAAGCCTCCAATTATCAACCGTTCTGTAGATAATCAGACTGACACCTACGAAATTGCTCAAGAAAACAAAGTTTGTTTACAGCCAATTCCTGAAGCAACAGAGCTGTTCCAGTACAGAGCGATCGGAGTGATTTCGGGACGTTATGTTGCTAATCAGGATAATTTTGCTAAAGGTCATATACTGACGACGGATGGTTCTCAAGTTGATGCTGTATTGCTTGGGAAAATTATTTCGATTGTCAAAAAACGATTGCAGGGCGATCGCGATTATTTGTGGGTGGTATATCCACGTACAAATGATAAGGCTGGTAAGTTACATGTGCAGATCTCTGGAGTGTGGGCTCCTGTGGAGCTTGGTCGCCCCGATGTACCGATTGATCCTAAGATCGAAGATGGGTATTTCTCGGTGCGTGGGGAGATATCGAGTCAGTCTACTGAAGATAATTCCGTAATTGTCAAAGTTAGACGGACTGAACAGAAATTTGACAAGCAGAAAGACAAAGTAAGCAAAGAGTACAGTAAGTTTAAGGTTCGATTGACTGGCTTGTTGCCGACCGATGCGGTGGGGCAGTTTTGGAGTGTTAATGTCCAGAGGCAAGGCGATGTTTTGACCATTATTGATGGTGAATTTATCGGTATTGTGCCTTACAAGGGGAACCGTCGTCCACAGGGGAAGGGTCGCCCCACTGGTGGAAAGTTTGCGCCCAGAAGATTTGATCGTCCTTATAGCGATCGCCCATATAAGCCATCAATTACTGGTGATGGAAATGATGGATTTGGATGCTATCCACCACGCCCCAGATTTGTTGAGGATCGTCCTCCTTTACCAAAGCCTTTAATCAAGCGTAAAGATCCCGTTGAATAATCATGCAACCATAATAAAAAAGCTCTCGAATACGAGAGCTTTTTTATTATGGTTGCAAAACCATGCTCCATTGTTGATTTTGGGTATCCCAAAATGGAGCATCGGTCTCACCAACAATGTTAGGACCCCAATAAGTGCGAGACCCATCGGTGGCAAAGGCGAATATCACATCACCTCTACTGATCGCTACTTTGTAATTAGGTAAAGATAGCAATAATCCTTCTTTTCCTCCCTCATTGGGAGCAAAGTCCCAATTAAGAGGCTCGATCGCTTTCCACTCATTTAGAGAAGAAATTCGTGAAAGCAACACAACCCGTACTGCGCGATCTGTACGATTACCCACGCGAAGACTACCGATACTTTCGCCATCATTGAGATTGGGGCGAGTAAAAGTGGTTGGCAAAGGTGGTACATCTACCTTGGTAATTTCGATATTTTCAGGAATATCGCGATTTAGAGGTGAATTTGAGCGTTGCCATAGGGCAACCCCTGTCAGGGTGATTAATGCTCCTAGACACATTGAATAAGCATATTTAACATCAAGAGTTGGTATCACAGCTTAGTTTTTGATGTTGATATTTTTATTGTATGCTTCCCAATTTATATTCTTTAAATTACCCCCAAATATTTTAGGATTCACATACAACTGTCGCGAGTCTTGTAAGGGTAGTTATCGAAAGTGTGGTGCTTCGCACCACACTTTCGATAAATCAACTTTTCTCGCGGGCGATCGCCACACCATGAGATGTCCCTAAACGAGTAGCACCAGCATTAATTAAGGCGATCGCTTGCTCTCTAGTACGAATGCCCCCTGAAGCCTTAACACCTACCTTGCCCCGCGAGATCTCCTTCAGGAATTTCACCATTTCCAAGGTTGCACCACCAGCCCAGCCCGTCCCTGTTTTCAAAAAGGCTACCCCTGCATCCAGACAAACCTCCGCCGCCAGTTGCTGCTCATCAGGAGAAAGTATGCTCAATTCTAAAATCGCTTTCACAGGTTTGCCTGATTCTTGACAAATTTGGGCGATATCTTGATGTAATAAATTAGTCTGCCCAGATTTTAACCAACCCAAATTGATGACCACATCTAATTCTGTCGCCCCATGCTCTACCGCCTCCATCGCTTCATAAAGCTTAACGTTTGAGGTGGTTGCCCCACTAGGAAAACCAATGACTGTACAAATTTCTACCTTAGTTTTGAGTAATCTTTCCGTCACGCGCTTGACGTTGCAAGGATACACACAGACACTAGCAAACCCAAAGCGATCGGCTTCTTCGCAAACACGATCCACCTGCTCGTTGCTAGCTGTAGGATCTAACAAGGCGTAATCGATGTATGAAACTGGATCTATATCATTTTGGAGCATAAAACTATACACACTTAGGCAAGCAAGAGGTTACATTGGTGATTAGTGGCTATAACTTCTTATAATTACTTATTCAGAGTCATTTCTCTTGACTTAATCTTCGAATTATTAAATCTAAGCAAATATTAACAAATATTAAGTAAGTATGCATATTTCTGAATTAGATGAGCTAGAAGCCTCGGTTAGCGATTTGCTGACGATGGCAAAGGTGGAGTTAGAACAAAATCGACTACAACAGCAACGCGATCGCCAAATTCAAGAAGCAGTATCCCAAATTGAAGGACGCTTAAAACCATTGCTTGCCAAAGTTGAGCAGATGCTAGAAGAGTATACCCGCGAAGGTGGAAATCCAGACAGTGAGACTAAGCAAAGGCTAGAAAAAAAGGCGGCGGATATTCGACAGGAGATTACGGAAGCTCCTAACCTAGCAGCTCAGCTTGCTGATCGCCAATTGATATTGAGCGAAGAAAGACTACTAGACGAACGCATAACCGAACAAACGGCTCAATGGCGACAGGAATTAAAGGCCGATCTATTGGATATGATCGAAGAGCAGCATGATTTCTTTAGTGCGACTGATGCTTCGATCGCTGTGCGGGGATATGCCAATGATTTAAAAGCAATCGGTTCACTGGAAGAAGTGGTTGATGCATTGATCAATCAAATAAATTCTCACAGTGAAGAAGGTCCTGTTGCTCGTTTGCGTGGTAGTCATGAACAAACATTGACATTTATTTACAATAAAGCTCTCGAAAATCGCTCTCGTGTTGATCGCGCTCCAGATGTGCAACCTAATGCTAAACACCGCAAATCAGAAAAACGTCCTGCTTTGTATACTGATCTCAGTGGTAAAGTGTTAGTCTTTGGTGGACATGATCGCTTGCAAACAGCAGTAAAAAATCGGTTACGTGATTCGGCAATTAACTTAATGTGGTACACCGAGCAGGATGGCTTGCAACTCGCGGCTCAAGGTGAGAGTCAGATTTCAGGTGGTGATCTCATTATTATAGTGACGGGTTATGCAAGCCATTCACTTACCGAGAGAGCAATCGAAGCTTGTCGGCGGGCAAATAAAACCTATGAGATTGTGAATACTACGGGTATGACCAGACTACTGGAAGTAATCGAATCGGGACTAAAGGCTAAGCAATTAGCACGTCATTGGAAACAAAACTAAAATGATTGCCGCGCAAAGCGTGGCAGTCATTGCATAAATTATTGGTATGGATAAACAAACTTTAAGAATACTTACTGCGATAGATATTGATCGCATTGTGGAAATGGCATGGGAAGATCGCACCAGCTTTGATACGATTTACGACCAATTTGGCATTTCTGAAGCTGAAGTAATTAAAATCATGCGTAAATCGATGAAACGCTCATCATTTCTAATGTGGCGAGAACGGGTAAGTGGTCGCAAAACTAAACACGCAAAGACCTCTGAGGCACAAAGATTTCGTTGTAGCCAGCAAGATAAATTCAAGTCTAAAAATTAAATGAAAGGGAAATAACCATTTAATAAATGGGGTAAACTATCGCTTAGAGACTTGCAAGAAAATAAGAATCCAATCCAGATTTTCCAGAATCATGAGGGCGGCTCCGCCGCCGCCCCCATGATTCTGGTTTTATATTTGGGACTTTATTAAATTGCATGTCCCTTACTATATTTTTCGATAGTTGTTAATAGTTCCTTTTCGCCAAAAGGTTTAGTTAAATACTCAGTTGCACCAACCATCCGTGCTTTAACGCGATCAATAAAACCATCTTTTCCCGTCAGCATGATAATCGGAACCTTAGCTAAAGCGCTTGATTTGCGTAACATTCCGCATAGCTCATAGCCATCGATCTCTGGCATTGTGATATCACACAAAACTAGATCAGGTTTGTACTGGAAGATTACACTTAAAGCTTTAGTTGGACTCGACAATGCCAAAACCTGATAGCCATGATTATGCAGAATATATTCCACAGCACGGCAAATTGTCACACTATCATCAATGCATAAGACTCGCGGAGATTGGACTTTAACTTGTTGTGGGACATTCAGTACCAATGGTGGAACCGTAACTTCTCCTTTAGCGATCGCTGTATATATATCCTGTCCAATTTGGGCTATATTCAACCCCGAATACCTTGACAGTTGGAGAATAGTAGTTTTGCCATCAATCCAACCACTTAAATGCGGCAAGGCATCATGAAATAGCAATATAGGACATTGATTGACTGACTGAATTACTGGATAAAACTGTTGCCATGTGAGTAACTGATGAGAAAAATCAGAACTAATTTGAGAAAATTTGAGCGTTGTTAATTTTGGGGCAAGAGCAGGGCTAATTTGAAATACAAATGTTCCTTGATAAAGACCAAGTATTTCAAAAAGCACCTCACGCATTGTATTTTCAATAATTGACTTAGCTTGAGCAGAATTGATAATATTTGCTTCTAGCAGTGACCAAATTTGTCCATATTCCAATACATTAATCCCTAACTTAGAAGTTGCTAATCTCTCAAAAGCATGTTCTAGTACCAAGCCATCCAAATAGTCGCGCAATCTAGTGAGATTACTATCAGTATCAGTCCCGTAGATTAATTCCCCGTTATTAAAAAATAAAAACCAAAATTTTCCTGTAGTGGATTCAATCAATAATTCCCCAGTTCTTTGCCCAAATTCGATCAGGTAAATAATGCTATATACGTCAATTTCTCTGAGCGTGCCTTGCATGGTTTGTTATGAATAGGGGTATTTTTGGTGTCTTGAAATATGTAGAGTAATATGTCTGGATTATCAGAATGTCGTTATAGCCCCCTTATATTTTAGGATTTTATCACAAAAAAAGCAAAAGCATCGCACTGCGATGCTTTTGCTTTCGAATAAACTTAATGTCTGTTCATTTTGGCTATGGGCAATAGCTAAATGCTTTAGAACAAGTCGGGAGGAATTAAGACGGAGTCAATTACGTGAATTACACCATTGCTAGCTTTAACATCAGCTTTAACTACTGCTGAGCCATCAATTTTAACCGAGCCCTTGTCTGTCTTAGTAACTTTAATGGAGCCTCCATCAACAGTTTTTACCAAAGCTGAGCCAGCTTTAATATCCTTGGCATAAACAGTACCAGCCACAACGTGATAAGTCAGAACCTTAACCAAAGCCCCCTTGTTCTCTGGTTTGAGAAGAAACTCAACAGTACCCTTAGGTAATTTTGCAAATGCTTCATCGGTTGGCGCAAATACGGTGAAAGGTCCCTTGCCAGCGAGAGTTTCTACTAGTCCAGCAGCCTTAACCGCAGCAACTAAAGTTTTGAAAGAGCCGTTAGATACTGCAATTTCAACGATGTTAGTCTTGACAGTTTGGCTAACTTTGGTAGTGGTAGCATCTGGAGCAGCAAAAGCAATGGATGGCACACTGGCTAAAAGACTTGCTGTAGCGATCGCTGCGGCAGCAGTCTTGACCAAGAAATTGTTAGATGTGTTCGCCTTCATAAAGTAAGCCTTAAAGTTGGAATAAGTTTTGTTACACATTGTTAATACTACATTAATAAATCTAGTTTGTAGGTATTCTGCACTGCTAAATTACGAAATATGAATCCCTAAAAGCTGTGGCTCGCATATTGCGAGCCACAGCTTTTAGGGATTCATATCATGCGGAAAAGTAATTGATATAAATCACTTTTGCCTATAGTGGCGGTATACGAGCAATTACGCCACTTTTTAAGGGTTCAGGGCGTTCTTTCCAAGCCAGCATTCCATCGGGGTGATCGCCATATATTTCCGCGCAGGACAAAATCGCTGATGCAGTATTCAAGATATTGTCAGTATCGATAGGTAAGTCGCCAAATAAGTAGGAATACTTGCCTTCAGAAGCAAAGGTGACAACACAGGCATGACTACAAGCGCTCATACATGAGACGGGACGAATCTCAAATTGCGATCGCCGATCCCATTCTTGATGAAGTTGTGAAATTTTTTTGAGCAAAGTTTCGCCGCCGCTAATGCCTACCTTTTTGCCATTTTGCCAAGTGCTAGCACAGGTAGTACAAACTAATAAACTATGGGTCATTCAATCCTCAATTGATAATCACAGAAAATCCAGCCTCACTTTGAGAGGCTGGATTTTGATAAATTTATTATTTTTCGCCGCTAGGAGAAGAGTTGTAAAGAGCATCAAGTCTAGAGCGAGCATCATCAACGTTAATTGATTTAATTACCATTAGCGGCTCGTCAATGTATTTACCATCTTTGTCCCATAGTTCAGGATGGGCAAACTGAGGAGAAGCGCGACGAGTTCGATTGTTTTGATAGCTACGAGATTCATTTTGAGAGAGCGATATCATGCTGCGAATGAGATTGCTGATCGCAAAAATGGAGAGGATAGTAAAAGCGAGTATATAGATAATTTGTATCATGTCTGCTTTCCTAAATAAAGGTATATAAAAGTGGGTAGGTGGGGGGTATCTAAAATTTAGATTGGGAAAGTTTTTTATAAAAGACTTTTATAATGGTTTGAAGCGTAAACCTAAAAAATCAGAATTAAACACAATTAAAAATTTAAGTTGATTGATTACGATAGTAGCGCATCCCTACGCCTTGACACTCCACAAGTAGTTTGTGCCAAGGCTTCATTGTTGACATGTCTATCCCAATTTGATGCCCTGTGGCTTTAAACAAAGAGATTGCCGCACCTACTTCTTTAATTGCATTTTCCACTCGTTCCAAAAGAGATTGCTGCTCTGGCTCTGTCAAAAAGGTGAGTCGTTTGCTAGATAGCAGTTTTTGAGATCGGTCAAACCAATAGGTAAAGTCTTCTAGTAAAGGTTCAAGAATTTGCTTGAGCATTTCGGGATCAGGGCTGGCAATATCACTCATGTGGGTAAAGGTCTAGCAGCTTAGCGCTATATATATTTTCTTAAAGGCATTTATTTTTATAATAAATACTATAGCATTTTGTTACTTTTCTTAATATTAAACAAATCTTACAAATTTTATGAGTTTTGATTCTTCGGCTAACTTGATCGCTTTGCAGCATTTGATCGATGTAGTGGCAAGGTTGCGATCGCCTGATGGTGGTTGTCCTTGGGATTTGGAGCAAACTCCTGAAAGTTTGATTCCATATATCATTGAAGAAGCTTATGAGGTCGTAGATGCGATTCAGGGTGGTGATAAGAAGTCGATCGCTGAGGAGTTAGGCGACTTATTACTCCAAGTGGTTTTGCAGTCCCAAATAGCTAGTGAGTCAAAGGATTTTGCGATCGCGGAAGTTGCCGAAGGGATCACCCAAAAGCTCATTCGTCGCCATCCTCATATCTTTGGTGATGTAAAGGCAGAAAATATGGAGGAAATTCATCAAAACTGGGAAAAAATCAAGGCTGAGGAAAAGGGTGAAGATTTCATCACAACCCAGAAACTTAGTTATAAACTCAAACGCTATGCGCGATCGTTACCACCATTAAAGGCGGGTATGAAAATCTCCCAAAAAGCCGCCGCTAATGGGTTTGAGTGGGACAATGCCGATGGTGTATGGGCAAAGTTTCATGAGGAGTTAGATGAGTTAAACCATGCTTTAGAACATGAATCTAAGGAAAACCAACAGGCGGAGTTAGGCGATTTGCTATTTACTCTGATCAATGTAGCCCGTTGGTATGACCTTGATCCCTCAGATGCTCTGCAATCAACTAATCGTAAATTTATTAAGCGTTTAGAAACAATTGAGACTTTAAGCGATCGCCCGATAAATAGCTTTACGACTGAGGAGTTGGATAATCTCTGGAAGCAGGCAAAAGAAAAGCTCAAATAAGAAAAGCCGCACAAAGTGCGGCTTTTCTTATTCAGTAGCAGGAATCTCTGGTGGCAAAAAGCGAGAATCAGAAATTTCAATCAATTTATCAATGCTAGTTTCTTGTAAAAGCTTACGGGCTTTGGCTAGATACTCTAGGTTTGGGCATTGATCTCCGAGGATACAGCCGTTAGTACATTCTTCTTGACAGTTGACTTTGCGGGACATGCGATTAATGATTTAGCAACTAAAATTTAAGGCTACTACAATATCTATCAATAAAAAAAGAGCGCTTCGCGCTCTTTTTTTATTATGCGGTCAGAGAGACTCGAACTCTCACAGCTTTCGCCACCACCACCTCAAGATGGCGTGTCTACCATTCCACCATGACCGCAACTGCAATTTAGCTTCTCAGTTAAGTGCTTTACTATATTACAGCAATAGTGCAAATATGCAATATTTTTGATTAAATCTAATCTTTAGTCCATAGCAACGCTTAAACCCAAGAGATGATTGGTGGCGCTTCGCGCCACCAATCATCTCTTGGGTTTAGCCAGTACCATAGGTACAGAAACCTTTACATTTCTTTCACAGGTAAATCCAGCAATTAATCCCATGACTGAATCATCTTTAGAATCAGCACAAAATCAGCCAACTCAAACCCGATCACCTAAAGCTTGGTTTCGACCTGTGGCGATCGCAGGCATAGTACTCGCTAGTTTTTATGGTTCAGTTTGTGCAGGACTATGGTTTGGACAAACAAGGCTGGTATTTTCACCTAAAAAAGAACTGACGACTACGCCAGCCCAGTTTAATGCGAAATATGAGGATGTCTTAATTCCCGTCAAAAAGGCGGATGGCACAAGTGAAAATATTCATGGCTGGTGGCTACCTAATACCAAGCAAGAGCAAAATAGTAATCTTAGCGATCGCAAAGTGATCTTGTATTTGCATGGCAAGGGTAAAAATATTAGTGCCAATGCTAAGCACGCTAATCGCCTTATGCGAATGGGTTTTTCAGTTTTAATAATTGACTATCGTGGTTATGGCAGAAGCGAAGGGGATTTTCCTACAGAATCGTCGGTGTACATTGACGCGCAAACTGCTTGGAACTACCTGATCGAAAAGGGTTACAAACCAAATCAGATCATGATTTATGGGCATTCCCTAGGTGGGGCGATCGCGATCGATTTAGCTACTAAACATGATGATGCTTTGGGAATGATTGTGGATGCTTCGTTTACTTCAATGAGTGATATGGCACAAATTGATCCCAAATATCGAATTTTTCCCATTAATTTGTTAATTCATCAGCGTTTTGATTCGATCGCTAAGGTGCGATCGCTTGCTATGCCTGTTCTCTATATTCACGGTACTGATGATGAATTGATTCCCCCCATGATGAGCCAGCGCTTATATGAGGCAACGCCCACCAGAAAACAAATTGTTCTCATCCCTAATGGTGGACATAACAATAATGCGGCAACTAATGAACCACTCTATTTAAATTCTATTAGCAGTTTTTTTAAACTTTGACATGAGGCGGTTGAAACCGCCATTCGCTTACATCTCAGCGCTTTAGCGCTGAGTTTTCCGCTTATCGTGTCCTTTTTTATCCTGCTAGTTTATCAGCAATCAATTTGTTAGTAGATTGAGGTTCGGCGCGTCCTTGGGTTTTCTTCATGGTTTGACCGACAAAGAAGCCTAAGAGTTTAGTTTTACCAGCTTTATATTGTTCCACTTCCTTCGGATTGGCAGTAATAATCTCATCAATGATTTTCTCTAGCTCCGCACCTGCAAGAACTGTTAAGCCTTTAGATGCGACTAGTTCCTTAACAGAACCACCCTTAATAATCAGTTCAGGCAAGATATCCTTCGCAATTTTGCTGCTGATAGTACCATTGGTAATTAAGCTAATCATTTCGCCTAAAATCGTAGGATTGAGCGCAATATCTGCAATCTTGAGTTTATTCTCATTGAGATAGGCGGTAATGTCACCCATGACCCAGTTGAATACTTGTTTTGGTTCTACACCTGTAAGAACTGTCGCATCGAAGAATTCAGCAATACTGCGATCGTCCGCAATCAAAGCCGCATCGTAGGGAGTCAGCCCAAACTCGTCGCGATAACGATGACGATTTGCCACAGGGAGTGTGGGAAGTTCAGAAAGATATTTATCTAGAGTTGTTAAGGGAACTTCGATCGCCATCAGATCAGGCTCAGGGAAATAGCGATAGTCACTAGCTCCTTCCTTAGAGCGCATACTGATTGTGCGTTGAGTATTTTCTTCCCAAAGGCGAGTTTCTTGTTTGATGGTTTCACTACCAGACTCAATAGCTTCCACTTGACGATGAATTTCAAAATCGATCGCTCGTTGAATGGCATTGAAGGAGTTCATGTTCTTGATTTCTACCTTTGTGCCGAACTTCTCTTGTCCAACAGGACGCACGGAGATATTTACGTCACAACGTAGTGAGCCTTCCTGCATATTGCCATCGCAAACACCAAGGTAACGCATAATCCGTCGTAGTTCCTGAGCATAGGCAGCCGCCTCTGCTCCCGATCGCATATCTGGTTCAGAGACAATCTCGCACAAAGGTACACCTGTACGATTGAAATCTACCAGAGAATGACTAGAACCTGAGAGGCGATCGCTACCGGCATGGACTAATTTCCCTGCGTCTTCCTCCATATGTAAACGGGTAATGCCAATACGCTTAGTGCTGCCATCTTCTAATTGGATTTCTAGCCAGCCATGTTCAGCGATCGGCAAGTCGAATTGAGAGACTTGATAGTTTTTTGGAAGGTCAGGATAAAAATATTGTTTGCGATCAAATTTGCTATGAGGTGCAATTTGACAATTGAGTGCTAGTCCAGCCTTGACTGCATATTCCAAAACTTTTTCGTTGAGTACAGGCAATACCCCCGGCATTCCTAGACAAACAGGGCAAACATTTGTATTTGGGGTTGCGCCAAACTGGGTTGAACAGTTACAAAAGATCTTGGAATTTGTGGTTAACTGACAGTGAGTTTCTAGTCCAATGACAGCTTCGTATTGTGTTTTGGTTGTTGTCTTGGTGGCGGTTGCAGTCATAACGGGTGCTTTTGAGATTCTTTTGACAAATATATCTAGTGCGTTAAATTGTAATGCTTTTAAATACAATCTTGTTTAACCATTATAGCGATCGCGCTTACTCTTGAGGCGATCGTATATCAGGTGATATAAGAGATTAAATAGTTTAAAAATTAAGGATAAGATGGCGGAATTAACAGCCAAGCAAAATAACTCAGATTCTTTTGAGCAAAAACTATGGAAAACTGCCGATAAGCTGCGAAAAAATATTGATGCGGCAGAATATAAGCACATTGTTTTAGGGCTGATTTTTCTGAAATATATCTCTGATGCGTTTGAAGTACTGCACCAACAGCTAATCGAGGGTGAGGGGGACTATAAAGGAGCCGATCCAGAGGATCGGGATGAGTATTCGGCGGAGAATGTGTTTTTTGTGCCTGTTGAGGCGCGGTGGTCTTATCTGCAAGGACAGGCAAAGCAGCCTGATATTGGTAAAACTGTCGATTTGGCAATGGAGGTGATCGAGCGGGAAAATGCGAAGCGGCTTAAGGGAATTTTGCCAAAGGTTTATGGTCAGCAAAAGTTAGACCAGAAATCTTTGGGTGGGTTAATCGATTTGATTGGATCGATTACGCTAGGGGATGCGGAGGCACAGGCGCAGGATGTTTTGGGGCGGGTCTATGAGTATTTTTTGGGACAGTTTGCCCTTGCCGAAGGTAAGAAGGGGGGACAGTTCTATACGCCTGAAAGTATTGTGCGGTTATTGGTGGAGATTTTAGAGCCTTACAATGGGCGGGTGTTTGACCCTTGTTGTGGTTCGGGGGGGATGTTTGTCCAGAGTGAGAAGTTTGTCCAAAATCATCAGGGACGGTTAGATAATCTGTCTATCTATGGTCAAGAGAGCAACGAGACAACCTATAAGCTTTGTCGGATGAATTTAGCTTTGCGGGGGATTGATGGCTCAAATATCAAGTGGAATCCTGAAGGATCATTTTTGAATGATGCTCATAAAGACCTGAAGGCGGATTTTGTGATTGCAAATCCTCCTTTTAATGACAGTGATTGGGGCGGTGATTTATTACAAAATGATGGACGCTGGCAGTATGGCAAGCCGCCACAGGGCAGCGCTAATTTTGCATGGGTGCAACATTTCCTTTATCACTTGTCGCCTACTGGTTCGGCGGGTTTTGTGTTGTCTAATGGTTCGCTGTCGTCGAATACGAGTGGTGAGGGTGAGATTCGCAAGGCTCTAGTGATACAGGATTTGGTGGATTGTATTGTGATGTTGCCGACGCAACTTTTTTACAATACGGGAATTCCTGCTTGTTTGTGGTTTTTGAGTCGGTACAAGAATGGTAATAAGAACCGCGATCGCAAAGGTGAGGTGTTATTTATTGATGCCTCAGAGCTTGGCTATATGGTCAATCGCAGTAGTCGGGCGTTTACGGATGAGGAGATTAAGCGGATTGCGGATACTTATCATGAGTGGAAGAAGTCGGGCGGTAATTACCGCGATATCAAGGGCTTTTGTAAGTCTGCGAGTTTGATAGATATTGAGAAGCATAATTTTGTATTAACCCCAGGGCGTTATGTGGGGATTCCTGATGAGGTGGAGGATGATGTAAGTTTTGAGGACAGAATGAGTGCGCTTACAATGGCTTTAGGTGAGCAGATGCGCGAGGGTCAGCTTTTAGATGAGGAGATTAAAAAGCAGTTAGCTAAGGTTGGATTTGTTGTTAGCGATCGCAATGTTGATTTTTGAGGTGTTTAATTATGAGTCAAATTATTTTAGAGACGGTTAAGCCTGTTGTTGTCGAGAAGTTGAGACATCTCGCCCAGAGACATCAGCGATCGCTAGAAGCAGAAATTGCGGCGATTTTAGAAAGTGCAACAGAAAATGAGCCAATAGTAGTTACGCCTAAGAATCGAGGATGGTCGGCTGGCTTCTTTGAGCAAACTTGTGGAAGTTGGGTGGGAGAGCCATTAGTCCGAGAAGCTCAACCAGAGTATCAAGAACGGGAGCCTTTGTTATGAGTTATTTGTTAGATACTAATGCTTGTATTCGGTATCTTAATTCTAGTAATAATCAGATTCTTCACCGTTTAAACTTGCTGTTATCAGATGATATCTTTCTATGCGATGTTGTGAAATTTGAGCTTTATTATGGGGCTTACAAAAGTCACAATACAGATAAAAACTTAGCAAGTTTAAAGATATTTTTCGATGAATTTGTGAGTTTACCTTTTGATGGTCGGGCAGCCAGTATTTGTGGGCGAATTCGCTCTGATTTGAACAAAAAAGGTACACCAATTGGTGTTTATGATGTCCAAATTGCGGCGATCGCGATCGCAAATAATTTAGTTTTGGTAACTCATAACATAGGTGAGTTTAGCCGTGTGGATGGTTTGCAATATGAGGATTGGGAGGTTGGGTTATGACGTTTCAAGAACTTATTGATGCTATCGAAAGTTTACCAATAGAAGATCAGGATTATTTGTTTGAACTAATTCGTAAGCGACGGATCGAAAAGCGACGGGATGAAATTGCGGCTAATGCTAAAGAGCTGTTTAAGGCTGTGGAAATGGGAACGGCTAAACAAGGAAGTGTTGAGGATCTGATTGCTGATTTAGTAGCCGAAGACGAGATAAGTCCTAATAATTTTTGGGATGCAACTTTGAGATTTAGACAGAAAATACAACAGGAAAATATTGTTTTTACTGATGAAGATTTTGCGGGTTTACGCGATCGCTCTGTGGGTCGGGAGGTTGATTTATGAGTATTGCTATTAATCAAGAGAAAAAACTCAAGCAATTGTTACAGGAAAGGCGCGAGGAGATTTTAGAAATCGCTTTAAAACATGGGGCGTTTAATGTGCGGGTGTTTGGTTCGGTGGCTAGGGGTGAGGAGACAGAGAATAGCGATATTGATTTTTTGATTAATTCAATACTGCGGACAAATAAAAAAAGGAGACAAAAAAGCTATTCATCGGATAAGGTGCAAGTGTTGAAACAAAACACCAAATGAATAGCATCATCGATATAGTACCGAAGATAGAGAGTAAAGTACAACAGAAATTTCTATCAATGC
>CALRWX020000070.1:0-20339 GCA_943371975.1 Pseudanabaena sp. UWO311
TAATGTGGGGCGGCGCTTTGCACCGCCCCACATTATTTGGGTTTTGATTTGTCCTAATAAAGCTGGCTATGGCTATAAAACTTAAATAATTTTTGGAATTGACGGCAATGCGTGGAAACTTTCATACAATATTTCGTCTTCAATCTTAAGTGTCTGGACAGAAAGCCCTAAAAAATTAGCTTGCGTCACAGCTTTTGTTCTTTATGTTTTCAGAAAATGCATTGTTATAAAAGGAAAAATAATGTTTATCAAAATTGAATTGTTTTGCTAGACTATCTGGTTATTCGAGACACCACCCAGATGTCTTACAACGGATTAAATATTTTCTACATTCTTGGCTCATAGGTGTGAGTGCCTAACTAAATGATGAAACACTTCTCCAAAGGGATGTATACGCTATTTTTATCCTTGATTTTGGTACTTGTTGCTGGAGTATCTCAAGCAGCAGCAGCAAACCTCTTGAGGGTTTTGGTAAAAGAAGAAACTAGCTCTAAGATGTCTGTTGCTGTCACACAACCTGCAACTTTGCAAATTTCAGGTCAGGCTAGCCGTCGTCTTGATCCCGGTCAGTGGTACACATTGCCTCTAACATCTGCTTATCGCATCACTCCTAGCAATAATGGCTTGACTCAAGTGGGTAATACTCTTTACCCCGGTGAAATTGAGTTACGCGCTTGGGATAACAAAGCGATCGTGGTGAATGTGTTATCCCTTGAGGAATATTTGCGTAGCGTTGTTCCGAGCGAAATGCCCGCAAGTTGGCATATGGACGCGCTCATGGCGCAGGCTGTGGCTGCCCGTAGCTATGCAGTCAATATGCAAAGACAGCGTAAATGGGGTGAGGCTCCCTATGATCTAGTGAGTGATACTCGCGATCAGGTATACAAAGGGTTTTACCGCTATGATTCGCAAACAGGTCGAGCAGTCCCACTAATTAATAGTCGTAGTGATCAAGCCGTTGCTTCAACCGCAGGTTATATGCTCCGCCCTGGGTTTAAAGGCTACTATCGCGCTCGCTTACCCCGCAATTGGATTAGCTGGGGTGGTGGCTATATGCCCGTCTCTGATGGTCAGCATCTTGATCAAGAGATGACGCAACAAATGGCTGAACGGGGCTGGAATTGGGTGCAAATATTAGCTTGGTGGTATCGCGACGAACCCATCAAACCATAAAAAATTAAGGTGGGGTACAAAGTTACCCCACCTTAATTTTTTATGTGAATATAATTAAGAGTATTTCTATATTTTCTGAAACCTAATGGCTATTCAAAAATTATCTGAAGTGGAGATTTCTTCCGCGATCGCCCAATTAGCGGGATGGACAGTTGTTGATCAAAAATTGCAAAAAAACTTTAAATTTAGCAATTTTGTCGAAGCCTTTGGCTTCATTAGTAAGGTGGCGATCATTGCCGAAAAGATAGGACATCATCCTGAACTTTTCAATGTTTACAACCAAGTCAGAATTGATCTCACAACCCATGACGCTAATGGTATTAGTGCCATTGATTTTGAACTAGCCCAAAAAATTGACAAGCTCCTATAGCAAAACTTTGAAAGCTCGACTTCGCCGAGTTTTCAAAGTTTTTTCTGGGCTTTAACTCAGCGCTTTGCGCGAGTCTTTCTTAGGCATGGCGTTTTTGATGCCATTGCCATGAGTGCTGCAAAATCAAATTAATATCAGCATATTGAGGTTCCCAATTCAAAATGCTTTGAGCTTTTGTGGCGCTACCTACTAAAGCTGGCGGATCTCCTGCACGGCGATCGCCAAATACTACGTTAATTGGCTTACCAGTGATCTGCTTAGCAGCATCAATCACTTCCTTAACCGAGAAGCCATTGCCATTACCAAGGTTAAAAATTTCACTTTGGCTACCCTTAAGTAAATATTGCAATCCCAACACATGAGCATCAGCAAGATCACTCACATGGATATAGTCGCGGATACAAGTCCCATCATCTGTCGGGTAATCAGTACCATAAACTGTGATTGCATCACGTTTACCCAAAGCTGTTTGTAAAATCAAAGGAATTAAGTGAGTTTCAGGATTATGATCCTCGCCGATCGTACCGTCAGGATCTGCTCCTGCGGCATTGAAATATCTAAAAATTACTGACTTCAACCCATAAGCAACATCAAAATCCTGCAAAATACGCTCAACCATCAACTTGCTTGCTCCATAGGGATTAATCGGTGATTGAGGATGATTTTCGGTAATGGGGATCTGCTGCGGTACTCCGTAGGTGGCACAGGTAGAAGAAAAAACAAAGTTTTTAATATTTGCCGCAATCATTGCCTCTAGCAAAGACAAGGTGCCAACAACGTTATTGCGGTAATACTTGTCTGGCTGCGTTACCGACTCGCCGACATAGGCATAGGCAGCAAAGTGCATTACAGCAATAATTTGGTGATCGCTAAATAATCGATCTAATAAAGTTCGATCATTGGTATCGCCAATAATTAATTCAGACCCTAATATTTCAGTAATATCTTGGTGGCCATATACAAGATTGTCTAAAATTACAACTTTGTATCCTACCCGTAGCAAAGCTTTGACAGCATGGGAGCCGATATAACCTGCTCCGCCTGTAACTAAAATAGTTGGCTTAGTCATAACTGTGATCATTTTTTATTCATTTTTAGCCGCTATCTAGTGTATAGCAGAAGAGTTTGTGTGACCGCCTTTGACGGTCACACAAACTCTTCTGCTATAACCGAGCTTTGAGGATATCAAAAACTTCAGGTGGAATAGCAGTACGCAGCGATCGCCCTAAGCGGTTTTTCTTTTGGGCTAGCTGCAAACAATCCAGTTTTTTACACAAATATGCTGATCGTCCCATTCCGTCATCAAGTTGAACCTGAAATTGCTTAGTAGCACTCTCGCCTATTACACCCATCAATTGATGATTTTGTGCGATCGGGATACGTACCAACCGCCAAAAAGTATCTCGCACAGCGATACATTGGCAACTAACACAACGGCGGTGTAGCTTTAAAGCCAAGCTGATTTACTCCTATTTTTGCTCATCTACTTTGCTCATCTACTTTGCTCATCTACATAGTCATCTTCTTCATCTGATTCAGATTGCTTGATATACTCCGCAAACTTTGCAGTACTTTCTTGAATCTTACGATCTTCCTCTGCATAATCGTACTTCGCCAAGTTTTTGATATCGATTTTCCAGCCAGTTAAACGCGCCGCCAAGCGGACATTTTGACCTTCCTTACCGATCGCCAAACTTAACTGATCTTCAGGTACTAACACATGGGCAACACGCTCATTAGCATTAATTAAACGCACTTCCTGAATTCTGGCAGGGCTGAGGGAATTTGCAATATAAGTCGAAGGATCGGGAGACCATCGGATCACATCAATTTTTTCGCCGCGTAATTCAGTGACAACAGACTGAATCCTTGCGCCCCTTGCCCCAATGCAAGCACCAACAGGATCAACATCGCGCTCAAGAGTATCTACCGCAATTTTGGTGCGAGGACCTACCGCAGGAGAGGGGGGATTTGCTTCCCTAGCCACAGCAACAATCCTGACAATTTCTTCTTCAATTTCAGGTACTTCATTGGCAAATAGATAGACCACCAAGCCAGCATCAGCTCGCGAAACTAGTAACTGTGGCCCCCTTCGTGAACCTTCAAAAACTTTTTTGAGATAAACCTTAAGGGTCATATTGGGACGATAGGGTCTTTCTCCCGCAAGTTGTTCGCGCTTGGGGAGTTCAGCTTCAACTTCAGGCTGACCAAATCCACTACTGACAGCAATGATAACCGAGGTGTTTTCAAAGCGTAGTACCCGACCCTGCAAAACCGTACCTTCGACATCCTGAAACTCTTCTTGGATGATTTTGCGTTGTTGATCCCTGAGCTTTTGAGCTAAGACTTGCTTCGTTTGGATTGCTGCCATACGTCCGAAGTCCCCCTGTTCAGGGGTGACATCAACGACAACAGTGCCGCCTGCTTGGGCTTCTGGAGCTACTTCTCGCACCTCTAACAAGCCAATTTCATGATCGGCATCACTAACTTGATCAACTATCAGTTTCGTGGCTAACACTCGAAATCCTTCACTTTCAAGATCTAGCTCCACATCAAAGTTATTAAAGTACTCTTCTTCAAAGTTAATTCCTTCAGAACGATAGGTCTTACGGAAGCGCTCGTATCCTTTGAGTAGAGCTTCTCTCAAGGCGTTTTGGACGGCATGTTTGGGAAGATTACGCTCCTTGCTAATCACTTCTACCATTTGTCCCAAACCTGGTAAATTCAACAATGACATAACTTTTCTCGCTTTTTATTCTGTTTTTGTTTCTATTTTTGATGGTTTTAAATCTAGAGTTTGTGAAAGAGCGACCTTTTCAGCACTTATTCCCAAACTTGTGGGGTGTTTATTCTGCTTTCGCTAGTTCAACGCAATCAATGAGTTCACAAGGAATTTTGGTGATTCGACCTTTGATGCTGATAGTTACATGCGTCTCATTTCGGGATACCAGATGCCCAGTCCAACTATTTTTATTGTCATGGGGAACCGTCGTGCTCACTGTCACCATAAAACCTTTGAAAGCAATAAACTCGCGATCGCCTTGCAGTTGACGTTCTGCACCAGGACTAGAAATCTCTAGCACATAGGCATAGGGAATTAAGTCAGCCTCATCAAGGGTTGGCTCTAGCGCACGGCTCATGCGTTCACAATCATCCAGTCCCGTATCTTGTTCTGGATTACGAATATCGACCCGTAACACCACAGGATTTTTATTGGTGTGCATTACAACATCAACCACCTCTAAACCAATGGGCGAGGCAACTTCTTCAGCGATTTGAAAAATTTGCGGAATTAGAGGATGACTCATAGGATTTATAGTGTGAGCTTATATTTAGGGTGCTATTCGAGTTTTTAATTCTATAGATTTTGATTTGAGCTTAGAAAATATTTCATAAAACTCGTTTAAAAACAAAAGAGTGGGCGCTTGTCCCACTCTTTAAGTGCTTTTATCTGTAGCAAAACATCGAAAAAACATCACAATTGCGATGCTCTATCTGCTTATAGACTCGATTATTACTTGTAAAAAGTGCAACAAGTAATGATCGAGTTTATCTCTTAGGAGCTTGTGTACTAGAGCTGAAACATAAAACACGCAATCTACTGAGTATGACTTACCGAGTATATTTTGTGTTTAGTTTTTATTGCTTTGCTAGTAGTACTAGATTCTATGTTATCACGCTCATTCCAAATCGCGAACAACAAAACTCATAAAGCTCCTTTTTAGTTCTAAATCACTAATTCTGGGCGTTCTTCTGGGAAAATAGCTCCTGCAATAGGACATACCTGTAAACAAACCCCACAATCAATGCAAATCGAGGGATCAATTCTAAACCAAATCATGCCTTTGTTATTTGCGCCATCCCCCTGTTCAATGCAACCTACAGGACAGGCAGGTACACAGTCTGCGATGCCTTCACATATATTTGATGCGATCGTATAAGCCATATCCAATTTTTGTTTTACAAAACTTTACCTTAAATGAATTATAGCGATCGCGACCCAAATTGAGGGAGAAGTTATTTTTGCCATTCAATTTCTTCAATCGCTCCGAGAGAAATGAGTTTAGTTTTTTGGGCAGGTGTTAGTCCCGTGACTTCTTGAATATTTAATCCTTCGTAGGGACGGGGATCACGATAGGTCTTAATACATTGACCTGCCTTGATGTCCCAAAGCTTAACAGTTTCATCACGGCTACTGCTAGCAACTAGATTGCCATCAGCAGAAAATGTCACATTGTAAATTGTATCGCCATGACCAACTAAGGTCTTAATCAGTTCTTTGGTTTGCAAATCCCAAATATTTACCTGTGTATCTTCACCACCAGTCGCGAGAAACCTACCGTCGTGAGAAACATCAATGGTCAAAATATTACTATCATGTTCGATTATTTCTAGATTTAACTCGTCATTTTGGGTGTTCCAGTGATATATGTTTTTGCCTCCACATCCAATGGCAATATGGGGCTGAGATGGGATGAATTTAACATTACAAACAATAGAGGGAAGTTTCTCTATTGTTTGTAAACAATTTCCTGTTTGGATATCCCAAATTTTTACAGCATGATCTCGACTACTGGTAATCATATAAAGATCATTAGGACTCAATGCGATCGCTAAGATTGCCGCCGAATGTCCTTTAAAAATTTGTAAACAATCACCTGTCACAAAATCACGCAACTTAATTACTTTGCTGGTTGCACCTGTAGCCAGTAGTTTAAGTTGGGGATCATGACTAAATACTAGGGTTCTAGCTAAATCTGGATGTTCACTAATAGTTGTTAAACAGGTGCCACTACTGACATCCCATAGTTTGATAGTACAGTCTTCAGCACAACTCGCTAAGATCGTGCCACTAGGACTAAAGGCTACTTGCCAGATATGCCCCGCATGTCCATGTAAAGCTCGGATACATTCACCTGATTGGACATCCCAGAGACGGATAATCGAGTCATCACCACCACTAGCTAAGATCGTTTGCTCACGATTAAAAGTAACGGATCTCACCGCATTGGTATAACCCTGTAAAATCCTAAATTGCTGTCCTGATGAGACTTGCCACATATTTAGAAGATGCTCATTAGAAGCATTATCGTCAGTTTGATTAACATTGGTATCTGACCATGAGCGCCCAGTATGTCCTTGAAGAGTCCGAATACAAAAACCTGTTTCAATTTCCCAAAGCTTGACCATCTCATCTCCACTGCTGCTCGCTAGGATTAGATGATTAGGATGGAAAGCTACGGAACGCACCCAATGATTATGTCCTGTTAAAGTCTTAAAGCATTGATCAGTTTGCAGATCCCAGAGACGGATTGTGCGATCGCCACTACCAGTAGCAAGGGTGGAACCATCATGACTAAAACTAACGGCAAATACGGTATGGGTATGTCCTGTAAAAGTTTTTACGCAACTACCAGTTTCTACATCCCATAGCCGCGTGGTTTGATCTTCACTGCCACTAGCTAACACATTGCCATTATGACTAAAGGCGATCGACCAGATAATATCTTGGTGTCCTTTTAAGGTTTTTATAGGGGCACCTGACTCAACATCCCAAAGGCGCACTGTACTATCATCGCTACCACTAGCAAGTAAATTCCCGTTGGGACTGAAAGCTACAGCCTCAACAATGTCTTCATGCCCCTGCAAAATCCTAATACATTGCCCTGATTTCCATAATCTGACAGTGCGATCGGCATGACCACTAGCTAAAATTGTGCCATCGGGACTAAAAACTGCCGACATAACCCCCCCAATATAGCCTTTGAGAGTATTTAAGCAGTCACCCGTTGATATATCCCATAACTTGATGGACTGATCAATGCTGCTACTTGCTAATACTGTTCCCGCAGGATTAAACGATACAGAAACTACCCATCCCTTGTGACCTTTATAAGTCAGCAAAGGTTTACCATCATTTACTCGCCACAGATGAATATCACCCTTTGTATCGCCGATCGCCAATAATTGACCATCAGCACTAAAGTTGACTGATAGAACACCGCCAATTACTTCGGCAAATATCGATTTAATTAAAGCGGTTTTGGCAAAGTTAACACGGTGTAATTTGACTTCTGACAAATAGGCTTGGCGAATCGCAAGATAGGAAAAGTCTATGCCTGTTAGATCAACACCAAGATGGCATAGCAAATTGATAATATTGCCACCACCATAGCCAAAGGTAGACTTCATTTCGCCCTCAGGACGTAATTCTCTTCGTCTTAGCTCAGAAAGAGTCTGGAGCAGCTCTTTGCTCACCATTTGTTTGCTACCCAATCGCCCTAGCAGCTTTGTAATCAAAGGCTCTAAAATTAAGCGAGTCTGGCTTTGGCGGACATAATCCTTAGAGGTTGCTTTAATTAGGGCATAATGACGCAAGTAGAAAAGCTGCCTATTAAGCTTAGACTGGATACTGGGCAAGATGCCGAGGGGATGCTCTTGGGTGATTTCTTGATAAATTTGCTCGATTAGGAGGTTGGTAATAAACTCAATAACCACAGGCTGTTGTGTAAAACCTGCGGCCGTATGCTCAACTAGTGATCGCCGCTTCAGCGATCGCAGAGACATCATCAAATAGTTGTGTTCTATAGTCGGCACAATATCGGAACGTAGCTCACTAGGCTGCACTGGCTCACGATTAATCGCCAGCCATATCATAATTTGCTTCTCGTAGGCAGTTAGCCTCTGATACTGCTGCTCAATCAGATTACTAATGCCACTAAAAACAATTGTTTTCTGTTCTAAAAATCGGTTAACACTGCCCGAATAGAGATCTTTAATCGAAGTTGCCGCAATTTTTAAAGCCAATGGATTACCTCGATACCATTGCACTAGGCGATGCACATCACTGGACATGGCCCTGATTCCCTTTGACTCAAGCACCCGCTCGGCTGCTGATTCATCAATTCCAGAAAGCTGTAAAGCTCGCACAGGTAAGATATCCCCTTCCAAAGTCGCAACTTCTTCAGGCATCTCACGGCTGGTGATCACCAAACAGCTACGATGGGAAACTTCACCGATCCTTCTTAACAGAGAGCCATAACCTTCATAGTCCTTACGATATGCACCTGTTTGCGCTTCATCTTTTAAGACTGATTCAAAGTTATCTAATACTAATAAACAGCGATAGCGTTGTAAATATTCTAGTAAGCGAGAAATAAGTGCATTGTGATCATTTGTATCTGGCATTTCCCTCTGTTGTGATAGGAAATGGATAATCGCCACTAACATTTCACTGGGTGTTTTAGCATTATTTAGCGATCGCCACACCACAAAATCAAATTTACCTTGTAACTGTTGAGCTAACTTGACCGATAGAGTGGTTTTCCCAACCCCTCCCATGCCCAAAATAGCAACTAATCGACAACGATCATGAGCAATCCATTGTTCTAGATTATTTAGTTCTGAGCCGCGCCCATAGAAAAAATTTACATCAACTACTTCGCCCCAGTCTTGGTGGCTACCAGCCTGACTACCTAGATTAGGTACGGTTGTATTGACATCAGCTTTTTTACTCTGCAACTGACGACGAACTACGTTTTGCACCGTACTTTTAGTTATTTTTTCGCCAAAAGTGTCTGTTAATAAAAGCCAGAGCTTATGACTAACTAACTTAATGTAACCTGCATCATAACCAGTTTGCTTAGCAATCTCAGAATATGATAAACCTTGCCATACGCCGAGAAAAACAGACTGCTCAACACGAGTTAGACTGCGCTCTTCCAACGACAATTCTATAAATGTCAGCGCTTCATCAGCCGTCATGTATACGCCTTAAAGATATAAATATAACTTTATATAACCTCATTCTTTTCATTCTAAGACGTTTTACGCCTTGTAATATTTTGTTGTAGGTTTTGATTTGTAATATTTCTAAATCTAGTGAACTAAATCAATACAAAATAGCGATTTTGCCCGTCGCCATGCTTTTTTCGTAGCTTTAGCAGTTTAGTGTTTTTGAGTCCTGTCTTTGCCTCATAATCCAATAGCGATTTTTAATGTCACTGTCCATCCTTTTGGGTCTGATGCTTTTAAAAATCTACCTCATACTTCCTTCCCGACAAAAAAATAGACCCTTCTCAGTCAAGGATTGTATATGAGACTAAGCCCCGTGTCACCAATCTTTGACTGGGAAGGGAGTAGCTATAAATCCGTTGTTATAGATGACAGCCATACGAGGGGAAGGTGATTAACACCTATCAAATCAAAAGCCGAAAAGAGAGGTGGCAAAAATTGCCATCTCTCTTTTTGGCTTTTGATCAACAATGACTATAGATCCAGTCGACACATAAGGAAGAAATAACTTTTTATAACTTTTAGCATGACATTTTAGTAACTTATTGTAGTTGCTATGTTTGTGTAAATAAAGGATAAATATATTTATCCTTTATTTACGCCTATTTACCCCAAATTGTTAACGCTAAATAGTTAAGAAATACCTTTCACTTTGTTCTAAGTAGATGAGATGAATTAAATACAGGGTAGCTACGCCTCAAATAGTTGCTATGACTGAAATCTATTGTAAGTTTAATTGTGCTTACTTACTTATTTATAGCAATCCGAAATGAGTTGAGAGATGATTCGGGTTCGCTCAGCCAGAGTGGACTGATGCCTGAGCGAAGCCGAATCCACAAATGACTTAGGATTGCTATAGTGAATTGCTAATGTCAAAATTAAATCCATAATATTGAAAGTTTTTACTATTTGCTTAAACTCTAAATTCATCTCAATATTGAGTTTCTCAATTGATATACAAAGTCTTGCCAGAGAGATGATCCAAAGCTCCTGTATTTGCAAGAAACAAGATTAATCGAGAGGAAAGACATGATATGGCTAGTTTTAAATCAACTTCAGGTAGCTCAACTTATAGGCAGTAAGAATAAATTTTCGATCCTGTCTAAATTAAAAGCAATCTTTGAAGAAACAAATGCTTTCATCAGTTGCATATGTATCAAAAACTTAAAAGTAATTGATACATTAATTCCAATATCTAAATTTTGCAAAAAAGATAATATTTCTGAACATAATAAAAAGATAATTCATGTTGCTCCTGAAATTGGGGAAGCAAAACTTAAACGCTTAGCCGATACATATCAAGCTTCAGATAAGTCTGTATTTTTAAAACTGCCTTATGCTGAAGAGTTGCCACAGGCAAATAAAGCGATCGCATGGAATATTAAACGTGCCATTGATTGGCTTGCGGCTCTAGTGATTCTGTTGATTCTTAGCCCCATTATGTTTGTCCTAGCCTCTATTATTGCTGGCACTTCGAGTGGTTCCATCTTCTTTCATCAGTGGCGTGTAGGTGAAAATGGTAGGCTATTCCGCATTATCAAATTCCGTACCATGATCACAGATGCTGACAAGCTTCATCATCTGGTAATGACTGGTCAAACTGGACTACATAAATGCGAAGACGATCCTCGTATTACTCCCGTTGGACGTTGGATGCGTAAATATAGTCTTGATGAACTTCCTCAACTATTTAATGTTTTGCGCGGTGAAATGAGCTTAGTTGGACCTAGACCTTGGGCTTTGTACGATGCCCTACGCATTAATGGTGATGGAAAAAGAAGATTAAAATCATTGCCTGGCGCGACAGGAGCTTGGCAGGTAAGCGCCCGTTCTACCATGCTTGATCTAGATGCAGTTACGGAATGTGATTTGAGCTATCTCCGTACTTGGAACTTGTGGTCAGACTTGAAAATTTTGTTAATGACTGTGCCCAAAGTATTATCTGGATTTGGCGCTTTTTAGTATAAAACTCAATTATTGGGTTTTGTGCTAAAAGCACTCCTAAAAACTAGAGGCAGAGCTTAGCTCTGCCTCTAGTTTTTAGGATGTAATCGTGGATGCATCATTGACGAGATCTTTGTGTTTCCAATTATGTGCGTGGTAATAATTTCTTGAGCTTTTTGAGGAGTGATATGCCAGTAATAAACATTATCTGGCAAAACCACAACTATAGGACCAGAACCGCACAATCCCAAACAACCACTAGATTCTATCGTCACATTAGAGATTGGGTTGTCTTGAAATGTTACAATCACTTGAGATGCACCATCTTTGGTACAAGTGCGATGCTGACATATAAGAACTTTACGTTGCAGTGGATTATCCACACGCATATTTAAGAAGTGAGTATTAATTAGTAAGATCCTAGCGTACAACTAAAACAGGAACAACAGAGTGATGCACCACGTAGTCACTAACACTACCTAGCATGAGACGTTCAACTGAGCCCAATCCACGCGAGCCAAGCACTAATAAGTCGGGGGATTCTTCTTTGGCCACATGACAAATTACATCACGAGGTTGTCCTGTCTCTAATCGGGTACGGCTCTCTAGCTGTGCAGCCTTACAAGTATCTTGCGCTTTTTGTAATAGGACTTCTCCTGCATTCAAAATTTTGCGCTCAAGATCCACATCAGGTAGTCCTCGCCAGCCAACCCAATCCCCTGTAGGTAACATCACTTCAGGGACATAGCTGCTAAGAGGCTCAACAACAGTTAACAAAACAATTTCGGCTTTTAGAGGTGTGGCGAGGGTTAGGGCTTTATTAAGAGCATGTTCGCCAGCTTGAGAGCCATCAATTGCGACTAAGAATTTCATAGGTTTGTCACAATATAGGTCTGATATTACCTGTTCTGCATCTCTAGAGATTCAGTTAATTTCTAGCGCTTATTGGCAATAAATTACATTTACCTGAAATAAACTGAGAGAATGCAAATTTGAGAATATCTATATACTAATTACAGACCCAAATATACTGATATTGATCAACAAGTTGTAAATCTTTGCTGTAGTTCATTTCTTTTAATATTCCATGACTAGAGATATTCGGATTGGCTTTGCAAATTCTGTGGGTAATACCCCCCTGATTGAAATTGAGTCTCTATCGGCAGCAACTGGTTGCACGATTTTAGGTAAGGCGGAATTTCTCAATCCTGGAGGGAGCGTGAAAGATCGCGCAGCTCTATTTATGGTTTTAGAGGCAGAAAAATCGGGTACTCTCAAGGCGGGCGGTACTATTGTGGAAGGTACTGCTGGCAATACTGGAATTGGGCTATCCCTAGTTGCAAATGCGCGAGGCTATCGTAGTGTGATTGTCATGCCGAGTAATCAATCACAGGAAAAAATTGATCTACTAAGAACTTTGGGTGCAGAGGTAGAACTAACAAATCCTGCTCCTTTTTCTAGCCCTGAGAATTACTATCATGTGGCGCGAAAACGTGCCGAAGAAATTGAAAATGCTTTTTGGGCTAACCAGTTTGAAAATATGTCCAATTCTGACGCGCACTATCATACGACTGCCCCTGAGATCTGGAGGCAAACTGGTGGGGAATTAGATGCGATCGTGATGTCTTCTGGGACGGGTGGTACGATTGGCGGTGTGACTGCTTATTTGAAAGAGCAAAATACTGCGATCGCCACCTATTTAATTGACCCGACTGGATCAGGGTTGTATAGCTATATTACAACTGGTGAATTTAAGGCTGAGGGCAATTCGATTACGGAAGGAATTGGGATCAATCGGGCGACGGCAAATTTTAATCGCGCTAGATTAGATGGAGCTTTCCAAGGAACTGATCAGCAAGTAATCGAGATGTCTAAATATTTGCTTAAGCATGATGGTCTATTTATTGGGAGTTCCGCAGCCCTTAATGTGGTCGGTGCGGTGAAGTTAGCTCGCAAACTCGGTAAGGGACATACGATCGCCACAATCCTCTGTGATGGTGGTGGCAGATACCAGAGCCGAATGTATAACCCAGTATGGTTAGCCGAAAAAGGTTTAAAGCCTGTGGCTAAGGGATTGGAGTTTATTGATGACTAATGTATCAGCTAATTTACCAAACAAGAAATATCGCTGCATTGGTGTCGGTGTAGTGTGGGATCGCGATCGTCAAAGAATTTTGATCGATCGCCGATTACCTGAAGGTGAATTGGCAGGATATTGGGAATTTCCGGGTGGCAAAATTGAGGGACATGAGACGGCGGCAGACTGCATCAAGCGGGAGTTGCAAGAAGAACTAGCGATCGATGTGGAAGTTGGCGATCATCTGATTACTGTTGATCATGAATATGAAACGCTGAGGGTGAGTCTAGTTGTGCATCACTGCATTCATTTATCGGGTGAGCCACAGACGAACGCCTGTTCTGAGTTTTGTTGGGTAACCGTTGATGAACTAGATAACTATCAGTTACCTGCTGCCAATTATCAAATTGTCCAAGCCCTAAGGGGCTAACTAAAAATCCAGATAAAATTTCACAATGGTTGCTTTGCAATCATTGTGAAATTTTCCCTTAATCTATATACATAATTAAAAACAATGGAGACAAAAAATTACTGATGGAAGAAGTCAGTGCTGACCAGTTAGCATCGCAGCTATATCAACAGGGAATTGCCAACTTTGAGAGGGGTAATTATCAACAGACGATCGCCCTGCTAGAACGCGCTCGCGCCTTAGCAATTTTAGATACGGACTTGGGTGGCGAAATTTTAGTATGGCTTGCCAATGCCTATGATGCAGTTGGCAAAACTGATGAGGCGATCGCCCTATGTCGGAGCCTGAAAAAGCATCCAACAAATAGTGTGCGGAAATCAGCCCGCTATATGTTGGGGATTTTTACTGCGCCACCACTCAAAAAATTAGAAGGTGTGGTGTCAGAAGTTCCCATTTTGGAATCACCTGATAGTTATCAATCTAAACCTGCCGCCAGACCAAAAAGCTCCAATAACTCTAATCAAAAGCCGTTCCGTGAAGTCTCCCTTGAGAAACCAAGTCCCATTGATAGCCGTAGTACGAATAAATTTTTGCTGTTAGCGATCGCTATTTTTCTAATGCTCTTAGCAATTTGGGCAAGCCAATAAACCTATTGCGTAGTAACACTCTTTAAAAATGAATGGTATGATAATTTGTACTTTTGTTAAGTTAGTTAAAGTAAAACTTAAACTCTAAAAGTTATTATGGGAAGCGGTTCTCGCAGATCATAATAATCCTGAGATTACAATTAAGTAAATTCAAATATTTCTGGGAGTAAATGGCGTGATGAGGCGAGCGATCCCCGCACAATGGGTTAATTTAGGACTTCACTTAGCTTCAATGTTATTTGGACTATTTGGCTTAATTCTCGTACTGCCAAATACCGATTTTATTGAAAGCTTATCCGAAGCTGGCTTGCAAATCTTTTCATGGGGAATGCAAAATGGCGGCGCATCCTACATGATTTTTGGCGCGATCGCCGCATTTCTTTACGGCAAACAAACTATCGGGCTTAAGCGTACCCTAGCATTTTGCATTCCTGCGGTTGGGCTGTCATTAACTAGTGAACTATTGGGAACTAGCACTGGTTTTCCCTTTGGTGCATATTCATATCTAAGTGGCTTAGGTTATAAAATTGCAGATCTAGTTCCATTCACAATCCCCCTCTCATGGTTTTACATGGGCTTTTCAGCATTTCTTGTCGCCGCAACTTTGATGCGCTTTGGTACAGGTTGGGGATATAGACTTGCAGCGATCGCCATCGGTGCTTTGATGTTGACATCATGGGACTTTGTACTTGATCCCGCCATGAGCCAAACTCCCTATCCTTTCTGGGAATGGCATCAAGCAGGTGAATTCTACGGAATGCCTTACCAAAACTTTGTTGGTTGGTTTGGAACTGGCTCCTTGTTTATGATCGTTGCTTCACTGATTTGGGGCAGAAATAATCAACCAATTCTCAATCGTCAGCAAATAGCATTCCCTGCGATCATGTATGCAGGAAACTTTATATTTGCTTTGCTTCTTAGCTTTAACGCAGGTTTTTATGTTCCAGCATTGCTAGGTATTGCGGTTGGCGCGTTGCCCCTTGTTGCGCTTTATTTCACTACGCCTAACGGTGAAGTAGATGACACAGCGATCGCTAATGCATCCACAGATGTACCAGCAGTAGCAGTAGACCTACTCAAATAGAAAAATCGCTAACTAGGAATAAAGAAGGAGATGTATTTTATGGCATCTCCTTTTTTTAAGTGCTTGTGCCAAATAAACTAACAAAGCCCGTAACTTTACGGGCTTTGGTTTCTAATTATTTACCTTGTAAAGCTTTTAACTCACGGAGAATCACCATTAATCCCTTATTCTGATGATCAATTTGTTCTGAAATTTTCTCCATACGCTCATTCAAAGTCTTAATTGCGTGATCTTGATGTTCGATACGGTTATGTAACTCATTGATCCTAGCTACAACTTCACGCTGAACCAAGTTTTCTATCCCTTGAACGAGCAACGTCTCAGCCGATGTGAGTCGATTGAGGATCATTTGCAGACTTGGTTCTTCAGTATGCCGTACATCCCTTACTGCTTCAGGTGCAGATCGCAATGTAGCCGCCGAAATTGATTGCTCAGGTTCGGTGGGCAAGAAGTTTTGAATGCGGGCAACTAGTACATCCGCTTCAAAGGGCTTTTCAAGGAAATCAAATTCTGTAAATGGCTCAGGTACATGCTCAGTAACTTGTTCTTTAAGCCCCGAAATCATGATTACAGGTACTTTTTGTAGTCCCTCAACGCGACGGATGGCCTGTAAAGTTTGGTAGCCATTATATTTGGGCATCACGAAATCAAGCAAAATTAGGTCAGGGAAGGCACGCCGAGCAGCATCTAATCCTGATTTGCCATCACTTGCTTCTAAGACGTCATATTTACCAGACAAAATGCTTTTAACCATTTTGCGGATCATGATGCTGTCGTCAATTACCAGTACTTTCTTTGCAGTCATGGATTTGAAGGATCCGCCCCAAATAGCTATGCGAGACCATCATATTACATCACAAAACTAGATTGATTAAAATATTTTCTAAGCCAGTAATTATTATTATAGAAACGAAAATTTAAGAATTACTAGTTATGGTCGCTACAAGATGAGCGCGATCGCGTTAGACTGAAAGGACTCATTTTCTTTCGGTTTTATGGCAAAACGCTACACTATTGACTCGTCACAAATTATTCGTCGTGTCGAAGAATTGATAAATGCTTCTTCTAACCGTTATCGCATCACTGTGCAAGTTGCCAATCGCGCCAAGCTCAGACGCTATGAAGATGATGACTATGATGATCGTATGATGAAGCCAATCCTCCGCGCCATTATGGAAATGTCAGACGAAATTTCCCAGCCTGAAATCCTAAGCGACTGAAAGGCTTGAATTTATAGTTTGCTGTGCAAAGTGCAGCAAACTATAAATTTTAATAAATGACTATGTTAAATTTCACAGATCAAAGTTCGGCAAAAAATCTACTCTGCGGTGATGGCTGGCGGATTGGATTTCGCTCAGATGTGGATATATATAAGGGTTTAATAGGGACAGACAGTTGGGCAATCGAGCTAACCGAAGGAGAGTTTAGAGATTTTTGTAAATTAGCTGCACAACTTGCCGAGACGATGCAGGTGATGGCAACTGAGTTGTCAGACGGCGAAAAGATTTGTTGTACATTAGAAACTGAGGAGCTTTGTCTCGAAGTGAACGGCTATCCTCACTCTTTTAATCTGCGTTTTCAGTTATTAAAGGGGCGGCAATCAGAAGGATTTTGGGATGAAGTTGCCGTGCCTTTTTTGGTTGAAGCGATCGCTCATTTGTTAAATTAAGACATATTTCACCTACAACCTATTGAAGCTCTAATTATTTAGACAGAAATTAGGTTCTGTTATCATCACCGAGAGCACCAGCGAGTGTCGTATCCTTAGCGATGAAGAAGACGAGTGAAGGGATCGAAATTAGAGCCAGTGGGAGAGTAATAGAAAAATCACATCATGGGATGAGGGCTAAAATTGGCAACCCATTGATAACAAAGGAGTTACAGATAGGTAGTTACAACAGAATTTGCGATCGCATCTGACATAGTATTTAGATTTTTAACAAACAAAATCTAAATGAAATCAATATATAAGGCTATAGATGGACGTAGATGAGTATTTCTTCCTAATTTGGCTGATATTTTGCCAAATATGACAAAATATATCTTTGTTGATTGATGTTTGTAGAACGATGTAATAATAATTTCGAAAATGAAGCTAAAACACCTCTAAATCGATGCTAGGTCGATAAAAATATGGATATTAAGCTCATCAACATCGGCTTTGGTAATATTGTTTCGGCAAACCGAGTTGTAGCGATCGTCAGTCCTGAATCTGCACCCATCAAGCGTATCATTAGTGATGCTCGTGAACATGGTAAGTTAGTTGATGCTACCTATGGTAGACGGACAAGAGCCGTAATTGTCACAGACTCCAGTCATGTGGTTTTATCTGCAATTCAACCCGAAACCGTAGCGAATCGTTTTGTTATTAGCAAAGAAGGCACGACAGATTAAATTTCTTGAACCTCTCTTAAGAACGTATTTTAAAATCCTTGCTTTGCGAGGATTTTAAAATTATGACTGGTTTGGGGTTAAAGCGTAAATTGTAATAGAAAGCGCGAATCGCAATAACTTTTATAGGATTCTTACAGGAATCTACAAGCTTTTGAGTGAAGGTAAATTAATAGTTGTAACTGGTCCTAGTGGTGTCGGCAAAGGCACTCTGTTACAAAAACTACTTGACCGCCATCCCGATCAAATTCTCTTTTCGATCTCAGCAACTACGCGATCGCCTCGTGCAGGCGAGGAACATGGGCGAGAATATTTTTTCTGGAGCCGTACTGAGTTTGAGCAAAAAAAGGATACGGGAGATTTTTTGGAATGTGCTGAATATGCAGGAAATCTTTATGGCACACCACGTCAACCAATTGATGATGCGATCGCCCAAGGGCAAATTGTTCTTTTAGAAATTGAGCTAGAAGGAGCGCGGCAAGTAGCGCAATCATTCCCCGATGCTCAGCGAATTTTTATTGCCCCACCATCAATGCAAATCTTAGAAAATCGCTTACGGCAACGTAGTACCGATAGTGATGAACAGATTGTTAAACGCTTGCACCATGCTGAGATGGAGGTGGCGGCAGCAAATGAATTTAATATTACGATCATTAATGATGATCTAGGAAGTGCTTTGCAACAACTCGAAAGTGCCATGTTTGATTAGAATGTTGGTGCTGGTTCTGCTAGTACGCAACCCCAAATAAATTTTTTGAAAGAAGGGATTTGCCATGCTTTTAAAAAAATTTTGGATTCTATACAAATCAAATTTTGGCTTCCCCTATGACTATGTGGAGTTTAGTTGGCGCTTTGCTTTTGTCGGTCTCAAACCAAGCTCTTGACGGACGTACAGTTGCTACAGTCCCACGATCGCTAATGAGCTATGCCACTCGTCCAATGCTGGCTTCAGAAGCGATCGCTAATACGATGTCAGATCCTGTGATAAAACAGGCGATTGTCTCAATGCTTAGCGAACTTTCGCAAGCAGGATTAAATGATCCCAATCAAGGGGTTTGGATTCAGTCCCATGATGGAGCGCTCGCTTCGGGTTACGCATCAAGCCGCCCTTTGCCTGCGGCTTCTCTGACCAAAATTGTGACTACTCTTGCTTCACTTCAAACATGGGGATCTAACTATCGCTTTGTTACCAATATCAGCACCTCAGGTAAATTGGTCGGCGATACTCTACGGGGAGACTTGATTATTGAAGGTAGCGGCGATCCATTTTTTGTTTGGGAAGAAGCGATCGCTCTTGGTAATAAACTAAATCTGCTTGGCATTAAACGTGTTCAAGGTAATTTAGTCATTACGGGCAAATTCGCGATGAACTTTGAGGCTAACCCACTGGAGGTAGCTAAATTTCTCCGTCTTGGTTTTGATAGCAGTCGATGGGAGGGTGAAGTTGCGGAGCAATATGCCACAATGCCTTTGGGAACGCCAAAACCTCAACTAGTGATATTGGGTAATGTGCAAGTTATACCAAATCTTGCTGTTAGCAATATTTCCAATAACAAATTATTAATCCGTCATGTGTCATTACCTCTTTGGCAAATCCTAAAGCGCATGAATACCTTTAGCAATAACGAGATGGCGGAGATACTAGCTTCACAGTTGGGCGGAGGGAAGCAAGTGGCGGCGATCGCGGCAAATGCTACAGAGATTCCTCTCTCAGAAATCAGACTAATTAATGGTTCAGGGTTGGGGCAAGCTAATCAAATTTCCCCACGTGCGGTCGTGGCAATTCTCATGGCAGTGCATAATCGCGCTCAAGTCGAAGGATTAACCCTTGCGGATCTATTTCCCATCAGTGATTGCAACTGCGGCACAATCGAGGGACGCAAAATGCCAAAAGGGGCGATCGTCAAGACAGGTACTTTGTCTGATGTCAGTGCTTTAGCAGGAGTTGTGCAAACACAGCAGCATGGCGTAATTTGGTTTGCTCTTGTTAATCGTGGCGATGGCGACATTGACGCTTTTCACCGATCGCAGGATCTCGTACTCCAAAATCTAGTTGCTAAATGGGGCTTGCCGAAATCACGAAGTCCAAGCTTTGAAGAAACTCCTTGGCGAGATAGTGATCGTAACGAAATCATCAAAAATTAGGGGAAGTCGAATCCCTAATTTTCTCATAAATACTTAAAGACTGTTATGGCAACGCAAGAGATAGCTAGGACAAGTCAAAACCTAAAAGATGAATGGCGGCGCTTCGCGCCGCCATTCATCTTTTGGGTTTTATGTTCTAAGCATTACTTACATTGATATATATCAATACTGCGGACAAATAAAAAAAGGAGACAAAAAAGCTATTCATCGGATAAGGTGCAAGTGTTGAAACAAAACACCAAATGAATAGCATCATCGATATAGTACCGAAGATAGAGAGTAAAGTACAACAGAAATTTCTATCA
>CALRWX020000071.1:0-20007 GCA_943371975.1 Pseudanabaena sp. UWO311
AGTTACGGCGCATCGCGCCGTAACTCGCTTCCTGGTTAAAAAACAAGGATGCTTTGCGCCCTTCTTTTTTGGTGACTTGCCAGAATGGTAGAATCTAGTTCCTTGCAAAAAATAAAAATATATTTTGTGGATATTTTCTAGCATGAGACAGACCTCAACGCGATCGCTATTAACCCTTGCAGCCATAATCACTGCCCTGATCGCTGTTGATGCACCCGTGCGATCGCAGCCCCTTCGCACCCCCACTACCGTCGACATTTCAAGACCAGATAAAACTGAAATTACATCAAGCAAAAAAACTAGCTATGTCCGCCTATTTGAAGACATTGCGATCGCCCCAAGATTTACCCCAAAAGTAATCGAATTACGGGGAATTAGCGGTGGCGATGTTGAAACTCAAAAAACATCGGGACGTAAATCGACGGAAACAGGCGATTGCATCGGTTTTATTGATACAGACCCTGATCACAAAATCACACTGACCAAACCATTTAACTATCTCAAATTACAGGTCAAAAGCTCTGGAGATACAGTCATGTTAATACGCGGTCCCGGTGGCAGTTGGTGCAGTGATGATGTTAGCGATCGCAATCCTGAAATCAGTGGTGATTGGCTAGCAGGAACCTATGAAATATGGGTTGGTTCCTATGAAAAAAATGCTTCTTCCCCCTATTTACTGCAAGTGACAGAACAGCCTTAGTCTTGATTGGCTCAGGCTAGATGGGACAGCCTAAAGTTTGTCTACTATCATTTTTGGTGAATGGATGCGTACCACTAGCGATCATGCAGAGATATAAGCGAGAGTGATCGTCTAGATTCTTAACGCCTGAGAACTCAGTATCTGCAAAGGTATGCAAGTTCCTGAAAATTGCCCCACGCAAATTTGTACCACGTAGATTTGAGCCTTTCATAATTGCGCCAGTAAAATCTGCCTCGATTAAATTTGCGCGTGTAAATTTAGCATTTGATGAGTTTGACCAAGTTAAATTTGCCCAACTTAAGTCTGCGTCAGAGTAATTACCGCCTCTAGGTAAAGCCCCTCTAAGTAAAGCCCCTCTAAGGTTCGCCTCTATTAAATTTGCGCTACTTAGATCAGCTTTGTTTAAAGTAAAACCACACAAATCAATACCTATCAAAGTCAAGTTGCGTAACTGAGCATTACTAAGATCTAAGTAGCTAGGCATAAGAAAACTTAAAAAGCAAAGATTAAGATCCCCGACTTTTTTGTGAATTTGCAAATTGTCTTTGCTTGCCTAGAAAAAGTCGGGGATCTAGGCATTTACAGGTTTCTTTTGCTGACCTACTTATATTAGAAAAATTTCGCTGTCCCTGCCTATATAACTCTGAGAGTTGATCGACTTGCAAAGCATTTCCTCCTGCAAACATGACTGCCAAATAAACTGTATGAAAATAGCGTATGAGACTGCTAAAGTTTAGTTTCGAGGTATGAGTTTAGCTCATGAAACGCTTGTTTATTCTAAACATTAGGCATCCGTGCGTTTAGTAATCCCATAAAACATCCGACCAATTAACAATGCTTTTCATAGTTGTAGCGATCGCCAAGTGTATTCTAGGGATCCGAAATGAGTTGTGACAGGCTTCGACTTCATTCATTTGGGCTTTGAAGTCTTGTAACTAGCTTCTCAATCCTGAATTTCTTTATGCCCTGCGGTATTTAATATATTCTAATATAAAGCCCCAGCCTAAAACGGCAGAGCTTTATACCCAATTTTCAGATAAGCTGAGTATAAACTTCAATAATTCGCAAATTCTATAAATAACCTGCTATGAGTACGAACGAGCTTCCAAAACAATATAATCCTCTCGAATCTGAAGCTAAGTGGCAAAAATATTGGGAGGAAAGTGGCGTATTTGTAGCAGAGAGTCAAAGCGAAAAAGATCCATATTGCATCATGATTCCGCCCCCAAATGTTACGGGTAGTCTACATATGGGTCATGCCTTTCAAGAAGTATTAATTGACATCCTAATTCGCTACCATCGTATGCGTGGGTTTAATACTCTTTGGCTTCCTGGAACCGATCACGCCAGTATCGCTGTGCAGACTATTCTCGATAAACAAATCAAGGCGGAAGGTAAAACCAATCAGGAAATTGGGCGCGAAAAATTTCTAGAACGGGCTTGGCAATGGAAAGCCGAATCAGGGGGAACCATTGTTTCGCAACTGCGCCGCCTTGGTGTTTCTGCGGACTGGACACGCGAACGTTTCACTATGGATGAAGGTTTGTCCAATTCTGTTACCGAAGCCTTTGTCAAACTCTACGAAGCAGGTTTAATCTATCGCGGTGAATATCTGGTTAACTGGTGTCCCGCTTCTCAATCCGCAGTATCCGACCTTGAAGTTGACAGCAAAGAAGTAAAAGGACATCTGTGGAATTTTCGCTATCCTTTAGCTGATGGATCTGGATACTTAGTTGTCGCAACCACTCGACCAGAAACAATGTTGGGTGATACAGCCGTGGCTGTAAATCCTGACGACGATCGCTACAAGCATCTCATTGGTAAAACAATTATCTTGCCAATAATGAATCGTGAGATTCCTATTATTGCTGATCCATATGTCGATAAAGCTTTTGGTAGCGGCTGTGTCAAAACAACTCCTGCCCATGACCCGAATGACTTTGAAATGGGGCAGAGGCACAGTTTGCCCTTGATCAACATTCTCAATAAAGATGGATCAATCAATGAAAATGGTGGCGAATTTCAAGGTCAAGATCGATTTGTAGCGCGTAAAAATGTAGTTAAAAAGCTAGAAGATCTAGGTCTATTAGAAAAGATTGAAGATTATACGCATACTGTTCCCTATTCTGAGCGTGGCAAAGTTCCAGTTGAGCCATTGCTATCAATTCAGTGGTTTGTAAAGATTAAGCCATTGTCAGATTTTGCACTAGAACAGTTTGACAAGCAGAACTCACCTACTTTTGTTCCCGATCGCTGGGGTAAGGTATATCGCGATTGGCTGATTCGGCTCAAAGATTGGTGTATTTCCCGTCAATTGTGGTGGGGACATCAGATTCCTGCATGGTACGCGCCCGACGGCTCAATTTTTGTTGCTAAAACCGAGGCAGCAGCCTATGCACAGGCAAAAGCAAAATTTGGTGAAGATGTTACCTTAGAACGTGATCCTGATGTACTTGATACATGGTTCTCGTCAGGTCTATGGCCATTTTCTACCCTTGGTTGGCCAGAGGAAACACAGGATTTTCAAACTTTCTATCCCACTAGTGTTCTGGTTACTGGATTTGACATTATCTTCTTCTGGGTAGCGCGGATGACGATGATGGCGGGTTATTTTACAGGCAAAATGCCTTTTAATACGGTCTATATTCACGGATTGGTGCGCGATGAAAATAATCAGAAGATGTCCAAATCCAAGAATAATGGCATCGATCCATTAGTTCTGATTAATAAGTACGGAACCGATGCTTTGCGCTATTCCCTAGTCAAAGAAGTGACGGGCGCAGGGCAAGATATTCGTCTCGATTACAATCGCAAAACTGATGAATCTACAACTGTTGAAACTGCAAGAAACTTTGCGAATAAACTGTGGAATGCTTCACGATTTGTGATCATGAATCTTAATAGTATCGAGACTCGCAATGCGAGTCTCGATACTGAGAAGTTAGAACTAGCCGATCGCTGGATTTTGTCGCGCTATTATCAAACTGTATTACAAGTTCGCGAACAACTTGATGCCTATAGCTTAGGTGAAGCAACGAGAAGTATATATGAGTTTTTCTGGGGTGATTTCTGTGATTGGTATATTGAGCTAGTCAAGTCCCGTTTACAGGAAACTGCCGATCCTACTTCTCGCGCCACTGTCCAGCAAACTCTCAGATTTGTTCTAGATGGCATTTTGCGCCTATTACATCCATTTTTACCTCACGTAACCGAGGAGATTTGGCAATTGCTCACCTATGGCACAAGTGAGCCATCCAGCGATCGCCCTGTCCTCGCCATTCAAGCCTATCCAGAAATTGATACGTCTCATATCAATGAAGAATTGGAAGAGCAATTCAATTTGTTGATTGGCACAATTCGCACAATTCGCAATCTTCGTGCTGAAGCCGAGATCAAACCTAGTGCGAAGGTCAAAGTGATTTTGCAATCCGATAGCGATCGCGAACGCAGTTTATTAGCAGCAGGCAAGAGCTATATTCTCGATTTGGCAAGGGTTGAAGACTTAACAGTTGTTGCATCTGTCGATACATCGGCAACGGAACAGGCGATCGCGGGTGTAGTTGGCACGATTCAGGTAATTGTCTCGCTCGTTGGTGTTGTTGATATCGGTCAATTGACGGCCAGATTAGAGCGCACTTTGACCAAATTAGAAGGGGCGATTAACTCTACTCAAGGACGTTTGAATAATGAGGGTTATCTCAAAAAAGCTCCGCCTGAAGTTGTGGCAATAGCTCGTGCTGAATTGGAAGAATCATTAAAACAACAGGAGATTCTCAAAGCACGTTTAGCACAGTTGCAAGGTAAATAGTTATCATAGAACAAGGGGCTTACGCTCCTTGTCGATAGTATGATCAGGCACCGAAAAAGCCACCTCTTACTGAATCAAAACAATTTACAAAAAATTTAAAATATGTCTACTCCTAAAAACTTAAAAGAACGATTTGTGGCGATCGCTAGTAAGCGTGAACTCTTAGTACAATTATCTCTAAAGGATAATTTGGGTACTTTGAGTATTGATGTGATTCAAGCTTTAGAAGAACTCGACGATCTATTAATTGAAATTAGAAAAGTGTTCCCCGACTGGGAAGACTAGATTTTTATGACTCCAAAATTAACTGCTTTCCATTCCAAAGTTAACGTGCAGCGTCAGGTAAAAATTCCGATGCGCGATCGCGTTAACCTAACTGCCGATATTTATCGCCCCAAAGGTATCGATACGCCTTTGCCAGTGATATTAATGCGTCTACCCTATGGTCGTGCGATCGCCTCCACCTGTACCTATGCTCATCCCAGTTGGTATGCCCATCAGGGCTATATTGTGGTGATTCAAGATGTGCGCGGTTGCGGCAATTCGGGCGGTGATTTCTATCCATTTCGTAATGAGTATGATGATGGATTTGATACAGTGGAATGGTGTGCTAAGGAATTAGAAGGTAGCGATGGTAAGGTGGGAATGTATGGCTTTTCCTATCAAGGCGTGATCCAGTTTCAAGCAGCAGTGCAGCAACCTGAAGGACTAGTTACGATCTGTCCAAGCATGGCGACGGCGGATTTGTATCATGGTTGGTTTTATTTTGGTGGTGCAGTTTGTCTGGATTTTGATGTGAATTGGGCTTTGCAACTTGCTCAAAATCGCGCATGGTATTTAAAACAGGAACCGCAAGCCACAAAACTTTTTGAAGCTCAAAAACAATCGGCAAAATGGTTAGAGTCTTTGCCATTAAGTGAAATTGACCTATTTAAGAATCCAGATTTTGGCGATTTTGGAAAATTCTTTTTTGATTGGATTGGGAATCAGCAAACCGATGATGAATATTGGAAAAAGTTAAATCCTTTTAGTTATTTCGATCGCTTTGATTTGCCAGCTTTACATATTGCAGGATGGGCAGATATTTTCATTGAGGCAACGATTAACACCTATCATCAAGCCAAATCCGCGACTAAAAAGCCTCAATATTTAGTAGTCGCCCCTTGGCAGCATTTGCCTTGGTTGCCCAAGGTTGGCGAGATTGATTTCGGTGAAGCTGCTGTTTCTAAAATCGATCAATTACAAATAGATTGGTTCGATTTCTGGCTCAAAGGAATTGATAACGGAATTAGCGATCGCGCCCCTACCCAACTTTTCCTAATGGGCAAAAATCAATGGCTAGACCTTCCAGAATTTCCTAAGTCTCCTTATATCAAAAATCTCTATCTCTCGTCCCAAAAGCAACTAATTCCCCAATCACCAATCACCAATCACCAATTACCCGATATCTACGTCTACGATCCCCGCAATCCCAATCCCTCTACAAACTATGGATTTTACGATCAGCGCAATGTCCACCAACGCTGGGATGTATTGGTATATCAAAGTGATGAACTTGAGGATGATTTAGCGATCGCAGGTATTCCTGAATTTATACTCTACGCAGCAACTACTGTTTCTGATACCGATTGGGTAATTAAACTCTTAGATGTTTATCCTGACGGCAAGCAAATATTAATATCAATGGGAGTTTTGCGTGCAAAATTTCGGAATTCATGGACTGAACCTGAATGGCTCGAATCTGATGTCGTCAATGAATATCGCATTAAATTGCGTCCTACTTGTCAGAATTTCTTTAAAGGGCATCGCATTGGCGTGGCAATTTCTAGTTCGGCATTCCCAATTATTGAGCGACATTCTAATACTCAAAAATTACCATCAGAAGCAACAGTGAGTGATTTTGTAGAAGCGACCCAGCAAGTATTTTATAGTAGTGACTATCCATCGCATTTAGAATTGCCAACTATTCCGTAAGTAGCTTGGTGGTGAACACATTCTATGTAACTCGCTTGCTATATTATTAGGACTTACGCATCGGGTAGATGTAGCGCGTGCTTTGCACGCGCTACATCTACCTAAAACCTAGTAAATTCGTTAGTCTTGCGTAAGTCCTAATTATTTAAATTGGTTGTTGAACTTAGGAGTATAAATTATGGGCGAGTCAAAGCGGCGTAAGCAAGTATTAGGAGAGGTTTATGGCAAATCTGAGCCGATCGCTTCTTGGATTCCTTTTTTGACCAAAGAGAAAGCTGACGCATTTGTAAAAGTTTCTACCCAAGGAGCTTGGTATGGCATTGGGGCAATGGTTGTCATTTGGGTGACAATTCGTTTTATTGGTCCCGCCTTTGGCTGGTGGCATTTGGTAGACTAATCTCTATGACCTGTCATTTATTAATTCCTGCGGCGGGTAGCGGTAAGCGGATGGGAGCTGTTCGCAATAAATTACTGCTACCCCTACTTGATAAACCAATTTTGCAATGGACTTTAGAAGCCGCGATCGCTTCAGAGGTGATCGCTTGGATTGGGGTAATAGCTCAGCCCCATGACTATCCAGAATTTCAACAAATTTTTAATAGACTGAATACCAACAAACCAATTCGATTAATTCAAGGTGGGACAACTCGTCAAGCCTCTGTATTTAATGGATTAAAGGCTTTACCCTCCAGTGGCGATCGCGTTCTAATTCATGATGGGGCAAGATGCCTCGCTACATCTGAATTATTTAATCGCTGTGATCAATCTCTGCAAACGATGCAGGGTTTTATTGCCGCCGTGCCAGTCAAGGACACAATTAAAGTCGTTGATGGTCAAACCATTGTCGATACACCCAATCGCGATCATCTCTGGGCTGCTCAGACTCCCCAAGGTTTTCAGGTGGATTTATTAAAAAATGCCCATCTTAAAGCCGTAGAAATTGGTTGGGAAGTGACGGATGATGCCGCCTTATTTGAAAAGCTAGGATTGCCTGTGCAGATTGTGATCGGCGAAGAAACGAATCTCAAAGTGACTACACCTCAAGATTTAGCGATCGCTGAATTTATTTTGAAACAACGAACATACTCATTGCCCAGTGAATAATTAGGAGTGCGCTCCTAGAAAAGAGAGAGGTCGCTTTGCGACCTCTCTCTTTTTATGCTTTTAAGCTGCGTAAAATTACCAAGAGTTCTGAATCTTCCCGCTTGAAGACAGGCAAAAACTCAATGTGCTTATAACGGACGATGCCATGAATATCAATAATGCAGTAGGCGCGTTTGCTACCAAATAAGCCAGCCACTCCATACTGTTTGCATACTTCTTGATTGCGATCACTGAGCAATGGAAATTGCAAGCCCAACTTTTTAGAAAATTCAATGTGCTTTTCGATTGGATCAGTGCTAATCCCTAAAATCTCTGCCCCAGCCTCACGAAATTTAGTCCAGTCATCCGCAAAGCATTGCATTTCACTCGTACAAAGTGGAGTAAAATCACCTGGATAAAAGGCAAGTACAACATTAGCTTTACCTTCATAGCGGCTGAGAGTAATATCACCGCGATCGCTAGGCAAAGTAAAATCTGGAGCTTTTTGACCGACTTCAACAGACATAGAATTTCCTGCGTTACCTTATGATGTGGTTTTGATTTGGTATTTTGACTAAGTAGCAAGGCGCTATCAATACCATTTATTTTACAGCCACTCATTATTTTACAGCGCTTTGCGGCGATATAGAAACCAAGAAAGATGCAACACCCTGATACACAGCCGCCTCATCAATTACTAACGATCAATCTATCTAGCGAACTTTATACAGCTTTGTTGAAAAAGATCAAAATAACTGGCAAAACGGAAACAGAGCTAGTAATTGAGGGATTAAGATACGTTTTAGATGATCTTGATCAACCCAATGAAGAAGATCGCTTTAGAGCCTTAGAATTAGCTTTAGAAAATAAACTTAAGCAATATGTAGAAAGCCTGATTAAAGATCGGTTTACATTATCTAAATCCTTAGAATATTCGCCCAAGAATAATATTGACTCCGATTCAGACCTCAAAAGATCTATCCCCATTCCCACCATTCGACCTTTACAGATCGGTGATCGCGTATTGATTCTGGAAACTGATAGTCCCTATTACATGGCGAAGCTATTAGTAGTGAAGACAAGCCTGATTAGAGCAACGGTTGCAACAGATAAGGGTGATATGACTTTCTTAAAACGAGATTTACGATTTGTTGAGGCTGCGCCTGAATAATCAAGCATTGCTTAGCAAGGCTTGATTATTTTTTTTGTTTGGGCAATATTTTGGGTGATCGCAAAACTTTGATCATTCCTAATCCTGTAATTGCTCCATAAATTGCTCCTTGTAGAGCCGTAGCTAAAATCGCTGATTTTGCCATATAGCCTAGCTGCAGCCCAAAGATACTGACGGATAAAGAGATCGGACTGATCAATAACCATAACTGCCCCAATTTAAAAGACTTCAGCAGTTGCCATTGACCAATACCAACGATCACACCAATAATTGCAAATTGAGATAATAGAATTATGATTGGTGATAATTTAGGCGATTGCGATCGCTCTGATAGCGCTTGTATAAAAAATATAGTTGTTAATCCTACTGTCCATCCAATTAGAGTTAGCGGTAGCCACCAACCTTCCTTAGAAAAGCGTTCGCGTAGAACTATAGACTGAGCAAGAGAGACTCCGATACCCTGCAAGATCTCATTGAGGAATATGCGCGATCGCAGATCGTAGGGCTCTTGCCAAACAAGAAATGGTAACAGAGCACTACCAATAATGTTTGCGATCACCCATAAACACCAAAAGCCCCGTCCCACTTTTTTTGACATAGACTTTTGCAATAGACTAAGAGAAAACAAGTTAAATAATGTCAGATACAGTATCAGGAAAATTAACAGGTAAAAAGGCAATTGTGACGGGAGCCAGCAGTGGCATTGGTAAAGAGGTGGCTCTGAAGCTGATCCAGTCGGGCGCACAGGTCAGTCTCATTAGCCGCAATCCCGATCGCATTCTTAGTGAACTTCCCGCAGGTAGTAACGCTAAGGGCTATGCCATTGACTTAGGCGATATCAACCAAGTATCGCCCAAACTCCAAGCAATCGTGGCCGACATGGGTGGCGTAGATATTTTAGTTAATAATGCAGGTAGTGCTTACATTGGTGAACTAATCGATATGCCCCTTGATGAGTGGCAAAAACTATTTGATCTGAATATTACTAGCGTATTTCAGAGTTTACAAGCAGTATTGCCCACTATGCGATCGCAAAAAAACGGCACAATCATCAATGTGGCCTCGATCGCTGGCAAGCAAGGGTTTCCTAATTGGGGAGCCTATTGCGCTAGTAAATTTGCACTTCTGGGTTTGACTCAGGCGATCGCCGCCGAAGAACAACCGCACGGCATCAAAATCATGGCAATTTGCCCTGCTTCTGTGAACACCCAACTATGGGACACGCTCGGTGATAAAGTGCCACCCAACTTTAACCGTGCTGCTATGCTCAGTGCCGCCACAGTCGCCGAATCGATCATGACTTTAATAAATCTCCCAGCCGATGCGATTATCAATGACCTCGTATTAATGTCTAATGCAGGTATATTTTAAATAAATCAGGTTCGCCTAGAGACAAGGGGCTTAAGCATCTTGTTCTAGATTCAAGCCCAAACTTAGAGGTGTGACGCAACTCTAAGTTTGGGCTTGAACTATGGTGAATCACTTATTTTAGGAAATAAACTTGTTTCAGTAATATTTGTGATTTAATGCTGCACTATCTTCCTTGAATATTAATCATAATTTTTTATCTATGAATAATCTGGTTTAGCATTTGTCTATACGTTGGTAATTGCAATTTATAGGTGACAAGGAATACAAATGATCCCCTATTGCCCTCTAACACCTAGACTTTCTAGTTTTATAACCTTGAAGCTAGTAATGAATAGTCTAAGATTATATAGGAACGTTAAATCACGGTTCCAAAAGTTCAATCTATTGAGAGAAGCCATAACTTCCAAGAATCTGCGAATATAAGAAAGTATATTAAATTTTATAGTTTGAATTGTTAGTCAAGCAACTTTTTATGAGGGTAGCTTTGATCGAAGTCAAATACAAAATTTTAATATTTAATTACTGTTTTCTCAATATTTTTTCGCTTCCTCAGTTTTAAGTTAATTCACTGGATATCTAGTTAAGTATCACACCATGACGATCAGTATCTCCCGCCCTGTCACCAACAATTCTGAGAACGATTCCAAAAACTCAAATGCCCTCGAAACTGTAACCACAAGGAAAGCCATCTCGCAAATTATCCGCGATCGCGTTGTAGCGGCTGGAGATCCATATTTTGCTAACGACTCGATCGCCCATCACATCAACGATATTGAGCGAGAAGAGCTAAAAAAAGAAATTGAAGGTAAATTACAAGGTGTTTTTGACTCTTTGATTATTGATACGGCAAATGACCACAACACTCATGAAACTGCAAAACGTGTTGCTAAGATGTATGTGGATGAAGTCTTCAAAGGTCGCTACCACCCCATGCCCAAGGTTACTGACTTCCCTAATGCCAAGGAACTTGATGAAATCTATACCCTTGGACCAATTACCGTACGGTCGGCATGTTCTCATCATTTTGTTCCCATCGTTGGACAAGCATGGATTGGCATCGTCCCCAGCGATCGCGTTATTGGCATTTCTAAATTTAATCGGATTGTTGATTGGGTAATGAGTCGTCCTCACATCCAAGAAGAAGCAGCAATTATGGTTGCCGATACCATCGAAAATCTGATCAAGCCCAAGGGTTTAGCCTTTGTGATTAGGGCTCAGCACATGTGCATGACTTGGCGGGGAGTTAAGGAACCTGAAACCAAAATGGTTAACTCGATTGTGCGTGGTTCTTTCCGCCATGACCCTCACATGAAGAAAGAATTTTTCGATCTCATTCGCGCCCATGGCTTTGGTGATTAATTGGTTTGTGTAGGTGGGCTATGCCTATCAAACCACAAAGAAATAAAGGCAGCGCTTAGCGCCGCCTTTATTTCTTTGAGAAGTTAAACATCTATGAAAATTGCTACACTGACAATATATATGACCATTTATCGCTTTATCCATGACCTGCCCAGTTCCCAAAGATCAACAGCCACTTAATGAATACATCGAGCTTAAGGAAGCTTTTTTTTATCGCTGGGCAAAATCTGCGCGATCGCAATATATGCGCGTCCTGTTACTTATTTGGCTAGGCTTTACGGCTATTTTCGCACCTGTGGCGATGAGCATTGAGTCGCCCAGTCGCCATTTGTGGCAGTTCATCTGTGTGGCAAGCATTGGTGGATCGGCAGGGCTAATTTTGCCAGTATTACTATTGCTTTCAGGATGGAGCCATGTGAAGCAACGTCTCGATAGTCCGAAGATTTTTTATGAAGAATCGGGTTGGTATGATGGGCAAACATGGGAGAAGCCAGAGGCGGATTTACTCAAGGATCGATTGCTTGTCGCCTATGAAATCAAGCCCGTAATGACCAGATTGCAAAAAACTCTTTTCGGAATTATTGGGTTTCTTGTGATTAGTCTCAGCATTCTAAACATTTCCAAATAGATAAATTACGACATCTCTAAATATGGGTAGAGCATCGATCAATTATCTTTGTTATATCCCTCCTTTTGGGTGAAGATGAATCTACCCAATAAGCCTTAATATATGTTTACATATAAGTACAGTGTAAAGCGAAAACTAAATAAAGCTTTTTAGACGCTCTCTAGCATAGTTTTTGGCTTTATAGTAAACGAGATAAGGGAATATGACCATTTTAGACCGATATTTTGAGCTTTCCGATCGCGCTAATAGTGATGAACAAGCCTTTAAAGAATTGGTAGAGTTATTTGCTGAACAAGCAGAAGTCCAACCTTCCGGGGCTCGTAAGGTTGTTGGCAAAGATGCGATCGCTGATTTATATCGCCAGTTTTTCCAAACTTATTCAGGAATGCAACGTGTTTGGACGACCAGAAAGACGGAAAATGGACTAGAAGCTATTTGGGCGATCGCTGGTAAACGTGATAGTGGTGAGCTATTCGCGATGCAGGGCAGACATATTGCCGAAGTCGATACCCAAGGCAAAATATACGCTTTAGAAGTTCATGTCTCCAAAGCTAACTAACCCATCTCCCGAAGAGTATCTTGACAGTTTCGATAAATTTGGTATTCACCTAGGTTTAGAACGAATCCAGCAACTGCTCAATTCTTTAAACAGTCCTCATCAACAAATTCCCGTGATTCACGTCGCAGGCACAAATGGAAAAGGTTCCGTTTGTGCTTTTTTGCTGTCAATTTTGCAGGAGGCAGGTTATCGGGTTGGGCGTTACACTTCACCCCATTTAATTGATTGGCGTGAAAGGATTACGATTAATGGCGAATGGATTAGTAACGATGACTTGGCGATGGCTTTGGATCAAGTTGAAATAGCGATCAATCCAGTTCTGCCACCGACTCAATTTGAAGTAATTACGGCAGCGATGTGGTGGTATTTTGCTGAGCAAAAAGTCGATATTGCAATTCTTGAAACAGGTTTGGGTGGGAGATTAGATGCTACTAATGTATGCGATCGCCCCTTAGTTTGTGTGATTACTTCCATCGGTTTAGATCATTGCCAGCAATTAGGAAATACTTTAGGGGCGATCGCCTCGGAAAAAGCAGGAATTATTAAGCCGCAATGTCCTGTAGTAATCGCGGAAAATCATTCTGAGGCGATCGCTGCCATACAAGCAAAAGTTATAGAATGCGAGTCTCCTACAACTTGGGTTCGTCCTGCCACAGGCACAGCTACAGGAGCTACCTATCAAGGCTTTGAGTATCCTTTACCATTATTAGGAAATCACCAGTTAATCAATTCGGCAGTGGCGATCGCCGCAATTCAATCCTTGCGAACTCAGGGTTGGCAGATTAGTGATGAAGCGATGCGTACAGGTATGGCAAACACCCAATGGGCAGGGCGATTGCAATGGGTGGAGTTTGAATTGAATGGAAAGTCACGCAAAATCCTCATTGATGGAGCGCATAATGTGGCGGCGGCAGTATATCTCAGGCAATTTGTCGATTCAGCTTTTCCTGATCAACGTAAGCGTTGGGTAATGGGAATTTTGAATACGAAAGACCAAGCTGGAATTCTCGAAGTGCTTTTACATCCTGATGATTTACTCTTTCCTGTGCCTGTAACTAGCTCTGCAACCACATCACCACAGGATTTATCCAAAATTGCATCTACTATTCTCAAAATTAAACCTCATCCCTATGAAAGTTTAAATCTAGCAATAGAATCAGCTTTTCAAGAGCAACATAATGATGTGATTATTCTTTGTGGTTCTTTATACCTCGTAGGAGAGTTTCTTAGTCAAAAAAAATAAGTGGGTGGCAAAGAACCAATTTTTGTATAGCATGGCTTTGCCGCGCTATACAAAAATTGGTTCTTTAATTTACTGCTAAGCCCTAATATAAAACTATACAAAAATCAAAAAAGATTAACTAATCCATCATGGCTACCGTTAACGACAACTATCGCAAACTCAAGGCAGGCTATCTATTTCCCGAAATTGCCAGAAGAGTAAACGCCTTTATCGAGGCAAATCCTGACGCAAAAGTGATTCGCCTTGGCATTGGCGATGTCACTGAACCTTTACCCCAAGCCTGTCGTGATGCCATGATCAAAGCGGTTGAAGATATGGGCGATCGCGATTCATTTAAGGGATATGGCCCCGAACAAGGCTACGCATGGTTGCGTGAAAAAATTGCAGCGCATGATTTCCAATCCAGAGGCTGTGATATTGACGCTTCCGAGGTTTTTATTTCCGATGGCTCCAAGTGCGACTGTGGCAATATTCTCGACATTTTTGGCGATGACAATATTATTGCTGTCACCGATCCTGTCTATCCTGTGTATGTGGATACCAACGTCATGGCAGGACACACCGGCGAAATCAACGATAAAGGTGAATACGAAGGTTTAGTTTATTTACCTGTCACTGCCGAAAACAATTTCACCGCCGAAATTCCTACGCAAAAAGTCGATCTGATTTATCTCTGCTTCCCTAATAATCCTACAGGCGCAACTGCGACTAAGGAACATTTGCAAGCATGGGTCGATTATGCTCGCGCTAACGGCTCGATCATCTTCTTCGATGCCGCTTACGAAGCTTTTATCACCGATCCTAGTCTTCCTCATTCTATTTATGAAATCGAAGGTGCTAAGGAATGTGCGATCGAGTTCCGTTCTTTCTCGAAGAATGCAGGATTTACTGGTAATCGTTGCGCTTTGACAGTAGTTCCTAAGAACTTGATTGGCAAGGCAAAAGATGGTTCGAATGTAGAACTCTGGAAGCTGTGGAATCGTCGTCAATCCACTAAGTTTAATGGTGTTTCCTACATTGTTCAACGTGGAGCTGAAGCAGTTTACTCAGAACAAGGTCAAGCGCAAACTAAGGCTCTGATTAGCTTCTATCTTGAAAATGCTAAGATTATCCGCGAGAAATTAACTGAAGCTGGTTTGGCTGTCTATGGCGGAGAGAATGCTCCCTATGTGTGGGTGAAGACTCCCACAGGACTTACCAGTTGGGATTTCTTTGATAAGCTCTTGCAAATCTGTAATGTGGTGGGAACCCCCGGTTCTGGTTTTGGTGCAGCAGGTGAAGGATACTTCCGTATTTCTGCTTTCAACAGCCGCGATAATGTGAATGAAGCAATGCGCCGCATTCTTGCTAAGTTTAAATAGGTAATTAAGAGACTTGCTTTGAGAGGTTCTTAGTTATAGTGTATGGGCAATCCATGAATTGCCCATACACTATAACGCCGCGATTTGTCTTGCCACTGTTAGTGCAGAATAACTCACTCCTGCGGTTCCTTCCCCAGGGTGAGTGGAATCGCCGACTAACCAGATATTTTTAAGGGGAGTGCGAGTGGCAAAACCAAAGAGTCCAAAGCTTGAAACACGCATTCCCACACCACCAACAATGCCGCGATCGCGTCCTGTATAGCGAGCAAAGGTTTGTGGCGTGGCAGCTTCAATATGAATGATTGTTTTTTCATTGAGATGGAAGTATGTACTTAGTTGCGCGATCGCCCGTTCTGTAAATCTCTTTTTGAGTTTCTGATAATCTTCATCACCATACCAAACCGCCGCATCGGTAAACTCTGAAGCAATAATCGTTGCCTTTCCTTCGGGAGCGCGTCCATCTCCTTCTTTGCTAACGGATACAAATAGAGAATGCGGTTTATCGGCTGTAGAATTCTCATAAGCTTCCAAAAATTGTAAATGAGGCGGACAGTTTTCGGGAATTGCAGAGCGATCAACTCCCAAATAAACTACAAAAGCTACCGAAGCAGGTTTAAGATTCTCAACCCGCTTAGCATATACTTTGGGCGCAGAATCTCCCAAAAGCTTTACAAAATTATTCACCGTCACATTTGCCACCACATGATCCGCCTCATCCCACCAAATTTCTCCCATTCTTAAGTTTTTTACTTTTACCTTTTTACTTTTACCTTGATCGGCGATCGCTGTAACTTGGTGCTTCATCAATATCTTTCCCCCATCTCGCTCAATGCTGGCAACTAGGCGATCGCTTAGTACCTGCATACTCCCTTGCAAATGGAATAGCCCTAACGGAGTTTGAGAAACTGCTAAGGCTGTTGCTGCATAGAGCAGAGCCGTCTCTTCGGCATTTACCTGTGAATAGAGCTTTAATTGCAAATCGAGAAAAGTGCGTAATCTTTGATCATTTGCTAATCCAAAACCACGCAAGGCATCGCCCACAGTTGAGAAAGTATAGGGAACCGTCGCTAAAGTATCGATTCGCAAAGCTTTAATTAGCTGCCACAAATCCCAAAAATTGCGCGGGGGCAAAATCGGATCGCGAGACTGAAAGCGCCAACTCCGCCTAAATAAGTCTTCTAAGAAATTCCAAAATGGTTCGCTATTAGGAAATTGTTTTTGGCGTTCTAGTTTCCATTTATGGCGATCGCGCCAAACATTAATCGGTTCGCTTTCATTGGGTAGAAATACTGCACAGGCTGGATCGCACTCGGTCGCTTCAGGGATCTCGATTTCTAGCTCCTTAAAAATGCGATCATGAATCCCCCCTGATTCCAATCCTGCTATCTGTGTCGCGCCAACATCAAAGGTAAATCCACGCCGCTTGAATGTGGATGCACAGCCACCTGCAATGGTCGCTAAGTCATAAACAATGACTTCATAGCCCCGCTTTGCTAGTAAAGCCGCCGACGTTAAGCCTCCGATTCCTGCGCCAATGACAATTATTTTTTGGTTTGTTGTTTGTTTAGATTTACTCAACATTGGCTACGACTGATTAACAATTCTTAATCTAGTCTATGCGATCGCCCTGACAAGAGCAATTTCTCTCTATGCTGCTTCTTTATCTGATGGGTAAAACTCAGCATTCTTACGATCTAATTCCAAGATAGCTGATTGAATGACATCAACCTCATGTTCAGCAAAATAGGCTTCGCCGCATTGATCGCAAACAAAAGCAGGAATTGCATCCCAATGTAAGTAATAGCCGTTTTTTTGAATGCTAAATGGTGCTGTCTTTTTCTCCATGTGACCTTTGCAGTAAATACATTCCATGACTATAACCTCTCTCTAAAATTGTTTGACCATTGACTGCTACTGGGTATGTAAGCCGTAATAATTGCAAGATATTCGGGCTTAGGAGAGCAAACCACATGAATTATTCGGTCTGTTTCCACTGATTTGAACAGTAAACAACTATGTCCTCTTGCATCTTCTGGATAATCTTCTATCAATTCTCCTGTCATAACAGTTTCTCTAACTTCTTGAGTAGTAATCATTCGATCTAGTCGAGACATTTGACGGAGAGCATGGGGAAGAAATAATATTTGCTTTTCTGCGGCTTCTCTAATTTGTTGAAGAATGTTATCCATAAATTTTAAATTTTAAACTAACTCTTCTCCCCCCTTCTCAAGGGGGGCTGGGGGGGATCATCCTCTCTATCTCCTCACACACATTCTCAAAATCATCTAACACCTGCCGATTAGTAACCCGAATCACCTTAATCCCATAACCTTCTAAGCGTTGTGTTCTTTCTTGATCGTAGGTTTGCCCGTTATCGGTATAGTGGCTTTCTCCATCAACTTCAATAACTAGTTTGAGGCTAGGACAGTAGAAGTCAACGATGAAATGGTCAATGGGTCTTTGTCGTAGTACTCTAAATTGGAAGTTTTTTAAATATTTATGCCAAAGTTTTCTTTCTGCGGGTGTCATGTTTTGACGCAGTTCTTTGGCTCTGGTGGTGAGATCGGGGTTATAGGGGAGATGGAGGTTGCTGATTTTAAGTGTCATTGATCCCCCCAGCCCCCCTTGTGAAGGGGGGAGAATTAAGATCTTTCTCTTCTAATTCGGGAGAATTAAATTCTTGCTCTTCTTCCCCCTTTGCAAGGGGGATTGAGGGGGATCTAAACCTTGAAACGTAGTTAGGGAGTTTTGTGTGTACTCTGTAGTTTGGAAAATGGAGTTTGTGGTTTAGGTGGTGATCCCCCCCAGCCCCCCTTGTGAAGGGGGGAGAAGAGGTAGTTACTGATTTTCTGGGTTTTTGAAGAATATCTTCCATAATTTTAGGTTCATGGCTTAATCAAGTGCTGTTCTTTTTTGCGGTAAGCTGCTAATTGAGACTGACGCTGAAGCATCGGCAGGATAGTCAAGTAAACCAAGCCCGCGCCACTGGCTATAGTAATGATAGGAATCATTGTCGCAGGAATGAAAAATCCCTTTATTAAACCCATACCAAAAATATTCATTCCAAGCCCACAGCCACAGAGCAGAGCCAATACATAACGACTCCAGAAGAGCATCCAAAATGAAGGATTTGGGGCTGCGGTTAAAGACTTGTATTTTTTATCAAGCTTACCTCCAGCCCAAACCCAAGCCGCAGTCCAAACCACAGCACCAGCCCAAGCACCAGCCCAAGCACCAGCCCAAGCACCAGCCAAAGCCATACCCACAGACCCAGCCCAAATAGCTATAACGCCACTTGCAAGAACACAACCAAAACATAAAACCTCCCAAAAATATAGAGACAGAGGTATCTTAGGCAAGGGGTTAGCTGTTTCAATTTCTAGGGGTAAATTGATTTGACCTTGGTTTGTATTGGAATGGAATACTAGCTGCCGCGAACCTGTAAGCCCTGCACGCAGTTTGCTGGTATCTACAGTTATTTCACAGTTGACATCGTTCCCTTTAACTTTTTGTTTGTTAAATGAAATCCAAGCATGACTATCTGGCGTGTGCGGCGGATCGTTGGGATGTGGGGCAACTTCCCAATAACCTTCTAAAACAGTTTCGGGAATAGAATTTTTGAGCGTAATCATTTGCCTCATCTTTTTGCCCAATTTCTTTGTCTTAAACTTGAATGGAGTTCTACTCGGATCGATCGCTTCGCCATCCTTAAAAAGCTGCACTTCAGGTACACGTACCACATAAAGCGTTTTCAACGACTCCAAAGCCCTAGCTGCATCCGCAAAGCGCTTGCTCGGATCGGGCGCGACCATTCGATCTAGCCATTTCACAAAGGTTAAACTACATCCCTTCAACTTCGGATCGATTTTGCTGCGATTTAGTTGGTTGCTGAAATCGATGTAATTGCCGATATCTGTCGAACGGATCGCCCCAATCAAACAGATTAGCGTCAACCCCAAACCATAGAGATCAGAAGCATTGGTTAGCTTGAGATTGCGAATTTGTTCGGGAGCCATGAAGCCAAACGTTCCCGCATTAGCGCTACTCATCGCCACACTGCCACTACCCACCCGCGCAAAACCAAAATCAATTAGGTAAACATTGAGATTATTATCTACAAGAATATTTTCAGGTTTAACGTCACGATGGATGACAGGCGGCATTCGCTCTTGCAGATACACCAAAATTTCTAAAAGCTGTACCGCAATTTGCTTAATTTGATCAGGCGTAAAACTCCGCCCCACTGCCAAAGTATCCGCAGGAAAATATTCTGTAACTAAGCAATAGCCGTTATCTGTCTCAAACTTGTCTAAATATTTGGGAATACCGCGATGATTTAAACCCTGTAAGCTTTGGATCTCACGCTCGATCGCTCTAAACCCATCCCATCCCGCACTTTTAGAAAACTGAAATTGCTTAATAACAACTTGAGTATTATCCGCAAGGCGCTTTGCAAGGTATGTAAACCTACCTCCTTCCAAGTTATGCCCCAACTCTTTGATAACTTGATAACTATGCGCCGCAAAATCAGGGGAAGAGATCATATTGCTAAGTACAATCCAGTTTTTTACTTTATTCTATATTTTTACAGGATTTTTAGTACAATACTACGGACAAATTGGGGCAGAGATGGAGCCGTAGTTACAAAGTTTGTGGAAATTAGGGTGTAATTTAATTGAAGTAAGGTCTAAATCTAACAGGGAAATAAAGCGTTCAAGGAGATGGCGAATGAAAGCTGAGCGTTTATAAC
>CALRWX020000072.1:0-19876 GCA_943371975.1 Pseudanabaena sp. UWO311
GCAACAAGCATTTTGAGAAATCTACCACGCAACAAGACCGTATTATTCATCACTCACAATCTATCTGCGGCAGCAAACTGCGATCGCATTATTTTGATGGATGGAGGTAAGGTCGTGCAGGTGGGAACCCATGCTGATTTACTTGCAGATAAAAAATGTCCCACCAAGTTATATTTTCTAGAAACGATGATTTCCTTTAAAAATATAATTAATGTATTGTAGGATACTTACATTATAGGATATAGTGATTTATTGTAATTTATTATGATTTTATCTGGCAAAATATTATGATTTATTATGACTTTAACTGATTTTTGTTTAAGGTTTATCTGGAAATAATGATTTTCTTTAAAAAACTATAGTTAATGTCTCGCAGGATACTTCCAGTTTATTTATGTCATTCTTGGTAATGTGATAAATAAACTGTAAATGCCATTGTGAGCATTTATCACTGGTAATGATCAAGATGGCAAGATTTTTAGGTAAGGATGTGCGGCGCGCCGCACATCCTTACCTCTAGCTCACTAATCATCAATCGAGTATGTATTAGGGGGTATATAAAAGCAAGCTGTGGAGAAAAAAATTGAATTTAGTAGACTTAAAGTGGCAAATACGTTTTCTTTTAGGAAGGGAACCTAAACCTTTCTATTTCTTCTATAGTATCTACTATAAATTTCTATCCCATTACAATGAGAAAATTAACACGATTACAAACTCAAATACTCAAATCGTAATTGAAGGATATCCACGTTCTGCTAACAGTTCAACTACTACTCATTTTTGCATTTTTAATCCTGATGTTAATGTAGCCCATCACCACCATGTTCCATCTCAAATCATTAAGGGTGTTGAAAGAGGAATTCCCGTTATCGTTTTAATTCGTAATCCCATAGATGCGATCGCTTCCTTTAAATGTTTTGCACCTCAAATATCATTAACAATATCTCTCCAAGCCTACATAGATTTTTATGAAACAATATTATCCTATCGATCAGGATATATAGTTGCTTCTTTTGATCAAGTATTTTTAAGCTTTGCTACTATTATAAATCAGATAAATCAAAAATTTAAAACTGAGTTTAAACAAGTAACTTCAATGCAGTTCTTAAGACAGCAAAATGGACTAAATGAAAGGTTTAGGATGGAGCTTAAACAAGATCGATATGCTTCATTACTTTCTAAAGCATTTGATCTATATCATGTTTATTTAGAAATTGAAAACGATCAGAAGAATTTGATTGTTTTACCTAAATTAGTTGATTCAAATATATGATTTAGTAGATACAATTACTCATAAATTCTGTTTTTTGATCATGCCCAATTACTTAATATTTAGGTAGTGATCAAGATGGCAGAATTTTTGGATAAGGATATGCGGCGAGGCTTGCCGCTTATCCTTATCTCTAGAGCACAATGTTTAAAGTGTTATTTAGTTGTTTAAATAAAGCGATGTGCATTAATAAAAATAATGGTGTAGTTATTTGGTTAACTGGTTTGAGTGGATCTGGGAAAACAACAATAGCTAATTCACTTTACAAATTAATTATTGCTAGGGATGTAAATTGTGAAATACTTGATGGAGACTCTATTCGCTCTAACTTAAATCAAGGATTGGGATATACAAAAAATGATAGAGATATCAACGTTCGGAGAGTTGGCTATATTGCTAATTTACTGAGTAGGAATGGTGTAATTGTCATAGTCGCTTTGATTAGTCCGTACCGCGCTACTCGAGATGAAGTGAAGTTAGGAACTAATCAATTTATTGAAGTGTATGTTGATTCTCCTTTGGAAATATGTGAATTGCGAGATATAAAGGGATTATATGTATTGGCAAGAGATGGAAAAATCAAAGATTTTACTGGAATTGACGATCCCTATGAGCCACCTCTGAATCCTGACATTACTTGTTTGACATATCGGGAAACTATAGAAGAAAGTGTATTTAAGATAGTTAGACTTTTAGAAGAACGTAATTTCTTAGCGCCTAAATAAAAAGCTTTTTTCATGATCGATGATTCTTATTTTTACTTTAGAAATTGCTAAATTTCAAATAAATCTATCGAGTGGCGAGCAATAATTTTTTGGCTTCAAAAGATAATGGTTATCGCACTTTTGCCGAAGGTAAAAATCTTTTGGAAACTAGTTATCTGCTATCGGATGCGATCGCGGAATATATCAGCGCTAGTTCACCCTTACAGCCAAAACTGAAAAATCGGATCGTCCGCCAGTAGGTTATTAAGGCTTTGCGCCGCAAAGCATGGCGGCGCTTAACGTCACATTGCTATACAAATTACTGTGGCGAGACGCACCCCAAAAGATATAATCGCTTAAGACTTGTTTACATATCATAGATACAATCACAAATTTATATGGCAGAGGTTACTTTTTTTAACGCCCTCAGAGCAGCGATCGATGAGGAAATGGAGCGCGATCCAGCCGTTTATGTTTTAGGCGAAGACGTGGGGCATTATGGCGGCTCCTACAAAGTAACCAAAGACCTTTATAAAAAATATGGTGATTTGCGCTTACTAGACACCCCGATCGCTGAAAATGCCTTCACAGGTATGGCGATCGGTTCAGCCATGACAGGTTTACGTCCGATCATCGAAGGCATGAACATGGGCTTTTTGCTACTTGCCTTCAACCAAATCTCGAACAACGCAGGGATGTTGCGCTACACCTCTGGCGGTAATTTTAAAATCCCCATCGTGATTCGTGGACCTGGTGGCGTGGGTCGCAACCTTGGCGCAGAACATTCACAGCGTCTTGAAACCTATTTCCAAGCAGTCCCTGGGATCAAAATGGTGGCTTGCTCTACGCCTTACAATGCCAAAGGATTATTAAAATCAGCAATCCGTAACGATAATCCAATCCTATTCTTTGAGCATGTTTTACTGTACAACCTCAAAGAAGATATTCCCGATGAAGAGTATTTGTTGCCTCTAGACAAGGCGGAAATCGTGCGTGAAGGTAGTGATGTGACAATCTTGACCTATTCAAGAATGCGCTACCATGTCCTCAAAGCAGTGGAGACTCTAGTTGACAAGGGGTACGATCCTGAAGTAATTGACTTGATTTCGTTAAAGCCTCTCGATCTCGAAACGATTGTTACTTCTTTGCGGAAAACCCATCGCATTGTGATTGTGGAAGAAGGAATGCGATGCGCGAGTATCGGCTCCGAAATTATCGCTTCTATTAATGATCATTATTTTGATGAACTCGATGCACCTATTGTGCGTCTTGCTGCTTTAGATGTACCAACTCCCTACAATGGCGGGTTGGAGAACTTGACCATCCCTCAACCTGAAGATGTTATTGCCGCAGTTGAGAAACTCTTAGCATAAGCAATGCAGGGTAGTGACACACAGTTAAGATAAAGATATGTTGTTGTAACAAGGTGAATCCTTGTTACAACAACATATCTTTAAGATCAAACCACAAATCTCTAAAAAATATCGCAATGGCGATCGCCTTACACAGATACCAACCGATTAACAGGAAATTTAGAAAGTAAAGACAGTTCTTAATGTGCTGATGGTAATGGTTCTGTTACCACTGTTGTTGAGATTGAAGATGAATTGTAAATCTGGGGTGATTCTGATCCGTTTAGAAGTCGTTTTGTGTCCAGAGCCATCGCTTGGGCTGCTTGACGAAATGAGTCGATCGACACGAGGCTATTCGAGTCAGCATCCCATAAAACGAACTTTGCACAGGCAAGCATATCACCGATCCTCAGGGTTTTTACCTTCGATAAAAGATGCCTATTTTCGTTATGGCAAGCTTCGAGACGGTAATTGGGAATTCTTTCGGAAAGATGATGAATGTTGTGATAACCAATATCTGCGGAAAACCACTTGAGAATTGTCGGAAATTCTATGTAGCTGCTGCCCTCAATGGCTCCTATCACATAGTCCCAGCCTTCTGTTTTATGGGCATAAGAGCCTTCAAAAATATGCTGCACAAAGAAGATGTAAATAAAAATTGCAGCAGAAAACGTTAAGACGATTGAATAAATGCTCAAGAAGAAGCCCACTCCAAGAAGATGGCTCAATAAGATCCAACTACTAATTACGCAAATATTGTTGAAGAGCAAATCCCAAAATTCTGTCGCTGACTGCCAATGTTTAGATTTATGAGCGGAGATAATTTCCGATAAACCTAAATTATTATCTTCTTTCAAACAATTGAATAGATAACTAATAAAATTACTAACTCCCAAAATGAGAGTCAGCCTTGGCTTGATCGCGAGATAGAAAAAACCGCCAGGAATAGTCATGATTGGATGTCGCAGTAATTCATACTGTCTTTGCTCAGATTCACTTAGCTTAGAAAACTCTTCAGTGGAGAGAAAATCGGCAACACCGCGATATCGCTCCCAATCACCATTGGTTTTGTGGTGGTAGGCATGATCTCTTGACCAAGCATATTGAGGGATAGCGTTGATAATTCCTAAAACAAAGCCAACACATCTATTTACTTTCTTGGAATTAAAGAGTGAATAATGCCCACAATCATGCATTAAAGAAAAAGAACGCAATGAAAATAGAATCATCAGAACAATGATGGGCGGAAGCAACCAGAAAGAAACTGTTGCCGATTTAACTGCTAAGAACCATAAGATTGTATAAGGAACAATAGTATTGAGAATCTGACAAGTTGCCCGCAAGTCATTGCTGTTCATATAGCTAGTCAAAATAAAATCGGATTTTTTAATCGAGTCATTCATGCAAAAAACATTCCTGTGGATAAAACTATAGGGCTGCGCGATCGCCAATAAGTTGGTCTCAATAAAGTCTTGTTGTTAGTCCCAAGTGCATCACTCATTTGTTTCTCCTTTGAGTTGTCATACAGGGCCGAAATTCATCCCAACGTTGGCAAACTTGTTCATAACAATCAGCAGGGCTGATTGCCATCCGTTGCAGAAAATGAATCTCAATATGACTACCTCCATTAAGGAGAATCACAATCTCTTTAGAGGGCTCATAGGTGGCAATTGTCTGTTGCAAAGGAGAAATAGTGTCTGACTCTAACCTCAGTTGTTGTAATTCACCAGCAATCTGGCTTTGAGCGATAAATTGTAACTGATGGGGGACTATATCAATCTTCCAATTTATAGGTGCATTAATCGGTAGATCGACGTTGCAAACCACCATTCCTTTTCCAACCGTTAAAAAACCATGCCAAGCGGCGTATCCAATCATCAAAAAATGCTGATGGATAAACGAGTTTTGCCAATAGCCCAAACTAGCGTGCCAAATACTATTTTGGATTTGCATTAGCTTCCTTTCGTAGCAATTTCGCTGCTAACGCCATGTGTTTTAGGGCAGGATTACTGCAGGGATAGCCCAAGGTTTCAGTTTGAATGGTCATTATCAACCTAAATCCTTAAATTTGTGAACAACAAAATATCTTCCGTTTCGACTTAAGTGGAAGCAGTACGGATTGAATTTTCATGACTCACCACGTAATCAAGTAGTGTAGTCAAGTAGTATCAATGAATAGAAAATTAATGGATAAAATTAAGAGATCAATATAAAGTTATCGCCTACGATAGCCGCTATGGTTTGTCTATCATCAGGTGTTCACAACCGCTAAAAATGGCGATCGCAGCATACACAATTTTTTCAAAAAACTTAAATTAACCATCATCTATACCTCGCAGATGAAAAAGAACAGGTTTGCGATCGACGGGCATTCTGACTTAGAGAGCTTGTAACCTCATTACAGTTGCGGGACAGTGCTGGATTTACACCAAACTTCCCCCGATTAATCCAAAGGGTATTACTTTTGGAATCGATCTTTATAACTAATTAAGTATATCATCACTTTGATACATGGAGTCTGGAAACTTTAAATGAGCAAAAATATTCCAATTTTTACATATCTTGTTTTTTATGGTTGGGAGCTTCTGGAAATAACTTAAACAGGCAAGTGGCTTAAGCCACTTGTGAGATCTAGTGAAATATTTTAAGATGCGCAACTTATAATTGTACTTAGCTCATTAAAGTAAGAATTTTTATAAAACTATTTACCTGAAAAACTCATGGCAAGTTCTTTTGATGATTTAACTTGGACTCCTGAAGCAAAAATCAAGTATAAAAATATTCCCTATTTTGTGCGATCGCAGGCTCGCCAAAGAATTGAGCAAATAGCACAGGCGACAGGTAGTGATACGATTACGGCAGAAATAGTTGAGAAAGCCAGAGTTGAATTTGGACAATGAAAAATCATGATCGCGGTTATTTGTTAACGGAACAAGCAAATCCCCATAGCCAAAATTTGGATCGACTTACTGCTGTAGAGATTGCGGAACTGTTTAACCAAGAAGATCTCAAGGCAGTGATCGCCGTTGGGCTTGTGAAAGAGGAGATCGCGCAAGCGATTATGGTAATTGCTGAGGCGATCGCCGATGAGGGTAGATTGTTCTACATTGGTGCAGGTACAAGTGGCAGGCTAGGTGTCCTTGATGCTGCGGAATGTCCCCCCACATTTTGTAGCGATCCTGAATTAATTCAAGGCATTTTAGCTGGAGGAATGAATGCGATGGTGAGGAGTTCGGAAGCCCTCGAAGATCGCGAAGATGGTGGAGCCACCGCCATTAGTGAAAGAAATATTAGCGATCGCGATGTGGTGTTTGGCATTACAGCAGGCGGAACTACTCCCTTTGTGCATGGGGCGCTCAAAGAAGCGAGACAGAGAGGCGCGAAAACCATCTTTTTCTGTTGTGTACCCCCTGACCAATTCCCAATTCAATACGATATCGAAATTCGTCCCCTTGTTGGCGCAGAAGTCTTGACTGGCTCCACCAGATTGAAGGCGGGTACGGCAACTAAATTAGTCTTAAATACTATTTCTACAGGTGTGATGGTACAACTGGGTAAGGTGTATGGCAATCGGATGATTGATGTGTCTGTCACTAATAGTAAGCTCGAAGATCGAGCGATTCGGATTATCCGTGATCTCACATCGGTGAGTCGCGAAGATGCGGCAACATTATTAGAGCGATCAGGGAAAAAAGTAAAACTAGCATTGTTAATGCACTGGAAAAATGTAGATGCGACAACCGCAGCACAAATATTACAAAATTCTCAAGGTCATTTAGGTAGTGCGATCGCTGCATCTTTACTCAATCACTAAGAGTTAAAAAATGGCGTTCCCATTTTTTAACTCTTAGTGATTCAACAAATCAGGACGACGTTCTGTTGTTCTCAAAATTTGTTGTTCCTTTCTCCATTCTGCGATCAATTTATGATTGCCCGATCGCAATACTTCGGGAACTTCCCAACTGCGAAAAACGGATGGTCTTGTATATTGTGGATAGTCTAATAATCTATCTTCAAAGCTCTCAAATTTGAGCGAATCTTCTTTCCCAACTGTCCCCGGACGCAAACGCACCACTCCATTAATTAGCGCCAGTGCGGGAATCTCGCCACAGGTCAGCACAAAATCGCCAAGGGAAACTTCACGAGTAACTAAATGCTCACATACGCGCTCGTCAATTCCCTCATAGCTCCCACAGATGAGAACTAATTGATCATAATCCACTAATTCTTTAAACATCTCCTGCTTCATTGACTCACCTTGTGGAGTCAAGTAGATAATTTCGCGCTTAGGTAAAATTGGCAAAGACTCCACCGCCGCAAAAATTGGATCAGGCTTCATCAACATCCCCACTCCGCCGCCATAGGGTTCATCATCGACGCGATGGTGCTTATCGGTGGTGAAATCCCTAGGATTGGTGAGATGTACCTCAGCAATTTGATTAGCGATCGCCTTCCCCAGCAGACTGGTCTGCAATGGCGAAGTAAAAAATTCAGGAAAGAGGGTGACAATATCTATACGCATAAATAAATTTTACTCGATCCAATGCTATTTTTTGAAAGTCACACTCAGTGTGACTTTCAAAAAATAGCATTGGTGTATTTAGATGTTGCCTGTCTCTGAAGTCGAAAAAATAATTTTAAATTTAGTAAAACCTTTTAATCCCAAAATTGACATTGAGAATTTGCCATTGTCACAGGTGCTAAACCGAATTTTGGCGGAAGATATCACAAGTGAATTGGACTTTCCCCATTGGGACAACTCAGCGATGGATGGCTATGCTTTGCGTTATGCAGATTTAGAAGGTTTACAGGTTCTAAAACTAGCGATCGCTTCTGAAGATATTCCCGCAGGAAAGGCGTTCGCCCAAACCTTAGCCAAAGGTGAATGTGTCCGCATTTTTACAGGGGGAATGTTGCCAAAGGGTGCAGATACCGTAATCATGCAGGAAGATACTGAACGGATTGACGACTCTCTATATTTAAAGGTCAAACCTACTCAAGGCGAATATGTACGCCGTCAAGGTGAATTTATTCAGGCGGGAACTAAGCTTATTTCCGCAGGTACAAAATTAGGTGCAACGGAAATCGGCGCTTTAGCTTCGGCAAGATGTCAACAAGTCAAAGTTTTCCGACAACCTAAAGTCGCGATTATTTCCACAGGCAATGAGTTAGTGAGCCTCGAAGATTTTCAAATACTGCAATCTGGACTGATTATTGATTCTAATCAATATGCATTATCGGCATTAATCGCCCAAGCAGGAGCGATCGCCATTCCCTTGGGTACAGTTCGTGATCATCAAGCTGAACTTGAACAGGTAATGCAACAGGCGATCGCTTCTGCTGATCTGGTCATTTCCACGGGCGGCGTATCTGTTGGAGACTATGATTATGTCGATGAAATCTTAGAAAAAATGGGAGCGGATATTTATGTGCGAACCGTAGCGATTAAACCCGGAAAACCCTTAACCGTTGCTTCCCTCAAAGTTAATCTCAAGAGTAGTGACGGTGCTTTAGATCACTACCAAGATGTGATTAGAAGTGAGAATAAAGTTCTCTATTTCGGAGTTCCCGGAAATCCAGTCTCGGCAATGGTTAGCTTTTGGCGGTTTATTCGAGGTGCGATCGCTAAGTTAAACGGTGCTAATGAAACTTGCTGGCATCCCCAATTTATCCAAGCGATCACTACTGAAGATCTACATTCGCAAGGTCAGCGCGAAACTTATTTATGGGGAAACATAACTCATCAAAAGGGAGCTGTAATTTTCAAGCCTGTCAAAAATTATAGTTCGGGAAATCTGATTAGTGCGATCAGTACAAATTCTCTAGCGGTAATGCGTGTCAATCAAACCTATGTTCCTGCGGGAGATCCAGTAAGTATTATGTTGATTTAATGACTATTTCACAATAGTGATGACATAATGATAGCTGTATAATCTAATCGGTATTAACTAAGAGACGACGTAAGTGCTGCACAGTAAAATAAAGAACCAATTTTTTATGCCGCGGCTACGCTGCGGCATAAAAAATTGGTTCTTTATTAGATCGTATATCCTTAACAGCTATGTGACATTGAAAACTATCTTTGTCAATCGCATGTGTGCAAATTTATCTTCTAAGGCATTGTGCATATTTTCTGACTACTTGCATCACTGAGAGTGTTCGCCTTATGCCATCAGATGAAGATAATTTAACTAATGACAATATAGCGACATTTTTGAGGGAATATCGATTGGCTCCCTCAGATGCTTTGCAACAAAAATTAATTGAATTTCATTTGGGACTGATTCGGGAAACGATCATCTCTTTCCCCATTTCTTTAATTAATCAAATTAAGTTTGGCGATCTCCTCTCTGCTGATGTCCCACATATTAGGGAGCGTAGAGTATCTAATAGCATTGTGAGAGAGCGTCGATCAAGTGATCGCGAATTAATGGAAGTTGGCAAGCAAGGTTTAAAAAAGGCTTTAACATTATTTGATCCTGAAATAAATCCTGATTTTTCCGCCTTTGCGCGATCGCATGTTCAGCAGCACCTAGAGAATTTCCTGCAAAGACAACATTTAGATAATCGTAATGAACCACAGGAAAAAGAAGAAGTTGAACTTGTAGCTACACCTACGCGCCGACAAGAAACCCTCGAAATTTTGCAAGCTTATCGAGCGAAACCATCCACTCAATTACGTAATCAACTCGTAAATCTAAATATTGGCTTAGTACGTCGTGAAGCCTATCACTGGAAAAATCAATGCCAAGAAAGCTTTGAAGATTTAATGCAAGTTGGCTCGATTGGATTAATCAACGCGATCGAGCGGTTCGATGTCAGCAAAGGTAACGCCTTTAGTTCTTTTGCCGTTCCGTATATCAAAGGGGAAATTCAGCATTATCTGCGGGATAAAAGTCCGACGGTGAGAATGCCCCGTGCATGGCTAACTGTCTATAACCAAGGCTGCAAAATCATTCGTAACAAGCGAACAGAAACAGGACGGGAGCCATCTAGCCAAGAGGTAGCGAATGAGCTAGGTATTACCGTTCATGAGTGGTATGACATTAAGCTTGCTTGTCAAAACCGATCGCCGATTAGTCTCGATACTCCCATTGATCAGAGTGAGGATAGCTCAACATCGATTGGCGATCTGGTAACTGATCAGAAATATCAAAGTTTTCAGCTCGCCCAAGAAGATAATATTCGTCTCCAGCAAGCTCTAGATTTATTAGAAGATCGCACCCGTGAGGTGGTCGAGTTTGTATTTTTAAAAGAATTTACCCATCGCGAAGTTGCTGAAACTTTAGGTATTAGCGCTGTAACCGTGTCACGACAACTTAAAAAAGGCTTAATTGCCCTGAAAAAGATTTTGGCTACACCGATTGAATAAAAATGCAATTTCTAAAACAAAAAAACTTAGGCGCAATTCATGAATTGCGCCTAAGTTTTTTTGTTTTAAATAAGAGCTTTATCAAGTAAAGTTCTTATTCTTAGATAGCAGTAGTTGCCTGCACTCTAGCGCGGGCAGTCCGCAAATTTTGTTCAGCTTGAATTTTGCCTTGCTTATCCTCAGCCTTAATACCAGCTAAAGCTTGCTCAGCTTGTTCTAGCTTCTTACGCGCTTCCTCAGGATTGATATTACTGCCCAATTCGCCACTACGGACTAAGACAGTAACTTCATTTTCCTCAACTTCAGCGAAACCACCTGTCAAGGCGATCGCTGACCAAGCTTTATCCTTACGAAAACGCAATACGCCTGTTTCGAGTGCTGAAATCAGAGGGGCGTGATCGGTCAAAATACCCAATTGCCCTGTGGAACTAGGTAAAATCACTTCCTCTGCGACAGTATCCAGAATTGTTGTATCTGGGGAAATTACTTTTACAGTTAGGGTCATGATCTATTTACCAGCTTTCAACTTTTCAGCCTTTTCGATCGCTTCTTCGATGTTGCCAACAAGGTAGAAAGCTTGCTCAGGAAGATCATCGAGTTCACCCCTAAGGATGCGATCGAAGCCAGTGATGCTTTCTTCGAGGGTGACATACTTACCAGGGGAACCAGTAAATACTTCCGCAACAAAGAAGGGCTGAGACAAGAAGCGCTCAATCTTACGGGCGCGAGCTACAGCTAATTTGTCATCTTCAGATAGTTCATCGAGACCCAAGATAGCGATGATATCTTGAAGTTCTTTGTAGCGCTGAAGAATTGCTTGTACGCCACGAGCAACACGGTAATGCTCTGCGCTGACGATACTAGGCTGCAACATGGTTGAAGAAGAATCTAGGGGGTCAACCGCAGGATAAATGCCCTTAGAAGCCAAGCCACGAGACAATACGGTGGTTGCGTCTAAGTGAGCAAAGGTAGTTGCAGGAGCAGGGTCAGTCAAGTCGTCGGCAGGTACATATACCGCTTGCACTGATGTAATCGAACCTTCAGTAGTTGAGGTAATCCGTTCTTGCAAAGCGCCCATGTCTGTAGCAAGAGTAGGCTGATAACCTACAGCCGATGGCATCCGACCAAGTAGTGCTGATACTTCCGAACCAGCTTGAGTGAAGCGGAAAATATTGTCGATGAATAACAATACGTCTTGCTTGGACACATCACGGAAATATTCCGCCATGGTCAAAGCAGTTAGACCGACGCGCATACGCGCACCAGGTGGCTCATTCATTTGACCGTATACAAGGGCGAGGTACTGAAGTACGCCCGATTCCTTCATTTCGTTGTAAAGGTCATTACCTTCGCGGGTACGTTCGCCTACACCACCAAACACCGACACACCAGAGTGCTTTTTCGCGATGTTATTAATTAATTCTTGAATTAATACGGTTTTGCCTACACCAGCACCACCGAACAAACCAATTTTACCACCACGACGATAAGGGGCAAGAAGGTCAATTACCTTAATGCCTGTTTCAAAGGTGCTAGGTTTGGTCTCAAGGGATGTAAATGCTGGGGATGGGCGGTGAATTGGGAATTTTTCTTCGGTGGTAACAGGACCTAATTCATCAATAGGTTCACCTAATACGTTGAAAATACGACCAAGGGTGTTAGGTCCAACAGGAACACTAATCGGTGCGCCTGTATCGGTTACATCCATACCTCTGACGATGCCGTCAGTGGTACTCATTGCTACAGCACGAACTTGGTTATCACCTAGTAATTGTTGAACTTCACAGGTGACGTTGATGTCTTGTCCTGCGGAGTTGCGTCCAGTGACGACTACGGCATTATAAATTTCGGGGATTTTGCCACTGGGGAATTCGGCATCGACCACAGGACCGATGATCTTGGTGATGCGCCCGACTGATACTTTCTCTGCGGTTGTTACCATGCTTGCTGTTTACTCCAGCCTCTTAACTCAGAATCTAAAAAATTTGCGATGAAATGGCGTGCGAGAAGATATATGCAAGAAAATGCAATACATCAGACTATAAAAGTTTAACTAAAAATTAAACTTTTTGCACTTACATATAAAGCTAACCGTCTCTCAAAATATCATCTAATGGCTATCGAAAGATCGCGGTTTTAACGAAAACGATTAGATTTTCTGGTAGTGCTAAAAAGGATATGCTTTGCAAAGCATATCTTTTCCTTCTATCTATAATGAATGGCTATGTTGCCTGTAGTTATGCTAATTGCTACGCTTACTAATATTTTGCAAAAGAGCGACTAGGCGGTGCGGTAAATTGCGGTGTGCGATCGCTATTTGAGTTGTTTAAGTTCTGAGAATTAGGACGCAAAGGCGACCGCAGTAATGCTTCAGGATTAAAACGATAACCAATATTCCGCACTGTTTGAATCAAGTTTGGCTGTTGTGGGTCAACCTCTAGTTTTTTTCGTAACGATAAAACATGGGTATCCACAGTACGTGGATTATTAATCTCATCTGGCCAAGCCCTTTGTAAAAGCTCAGCACGACTTAGCGCTAAGCCTTCAGATTGTGCGAGGACATAGAGCAAACTAAATTCTTGAGGTGTTAAATCGATCACATTACCCTTGAGCCTAACTTGACGTTGTACCAGATCAATTTTTAATACGCCATAGTCTAGACAGGCTGGAGGTGCTGAGGTGCGTAGTCTACGAGTTAACGCTTCTACCCTAGCCAAAAATTCCTGCATCCCAAAGGGCTTACATAAATAATCATCTGCCCCTGCTTTTAGACCATCCACAATATCAGACTCACTTGTGCGTGATGAAATTACAAAGATCAAAGAATTTCTTTGTTTATACAACCAACGACATAACTCAATACCGTCCCCGTCAGGCAAGTCAGTACTCAAAATCACCAAGCTCGGTTGCTGCTTTTGAAATATCAACTTTGCTTGCTGACCACTGACTGCCTGAAAGACCGAATAGCCAATCTGCTGTAAATGCCAACCCAAGAGAGAGGCAAGATTCGGATTACCTTCTACAATTTCTATACTGATCGGGATCAAAGAAATACTCTCCTGCCGAGTCAATGCCTATAGCTCTCGGATGATGAGTCTGCATGATAACTTAGCGCTAGTAAATATTTTGTAGCTGTAATTACTCTCTAAGATGGGGAAAGCGGTGTTGTAGACTTAGAAAGAGGATTGTACCGCCAGAATAGCTTGCGGTACAATCAATCCTCTGGGTTTGGTTTATAACTATGCTGAGCTACTTAATATTAATAATAACCAAGTGACTTATCGAAACCCCGTTCCTACTGTTGATATCATCATTGCTCTGCGCGATCGCCCCCATCAGCCAATCGTGTTAATTGAGAGACTAAATCCGCCCTATGGCTGGGCGATCGTAGGAGGATTTGTTGATTATGGAGAATGCTTGGAAGATGCGGCAAGACGCGAGGCAAGAGAAGAAACGGGACTACAGGTCGAATTAATTTATCTGCTAGGAATTTACTCTGATCCTAGTCGTGATGCTCGTCAACATACAATTAGTGCTGTATATATGGCGGAAGCGATGGGTGAACCCAAAGCAGATGATGATGCAAAATCGGTTGGAATTTTTGGGGCAGGGGAGATGCCACCCCAATTATGTTTTGATCACGCGCAAATCCTGCAAGATTATTGGCGATATCGCACCTATGGTATTCGTCCTAAGATCAAGTAGTTAGCCCCACACAAAATCTGGTTCTTTATCTGGTCAGAAAAGTTTGCTTTAGGTGTTGACAAAGTTTAAATTTGCTGTGTATATTGATAAAGGTCAAGAACACGCCCCCATCGTCTAGAGGCCTAGGACACCTCCCTTTCACGGAGGCGACGGGGATTCGAATTCCCCTGGGGGTATTAAACAAAAAAAGCCTTCGCTATGCGCGAAGGCTTTTTTGTTTAAAGTAATTTTTCTAACCCGTAAATTAGCGATTTGAGTGCTAGTACTTTGCGGACACAAAGTAAAACTCCTGCCATGTAGCAAGTGCGATCGCTGGCATTATGCTCAATTTTTAACGTCTCCCCCATTGCTCCAAAAATTACTTCTTGACGGGCAACCACTCCCGGAATACGCACACTGTGAATCCGAATATTTTCACCGTAGATTGCCCCTCTTGCACCTGAGAGATGTTCTTTTTCGTTGACAAGGTTAGGGTTAAAGGCTTGCCCTAACTCCGAGAGCATTTGTGCAGTTTTGATGGCAGTACCACTAGGGGCATCAGCTTTTTGGTTGTGGTGTAGTTCAATGATCTCTACATGTTGGAAATATTTAGCGGCAGCGATCGCTGCCTGTTGCATCAAAATTACACCCACGGAGAAATTTGGGGCAATAATACAGCCTGTACTCGCCTTGTCTGCAAAAATTGCTAAATCATCAATTTGTTTTTCACTTAAGCCCGTTGTGCCAACCACAGGACGCACTCCATAGGCGATCGCTGAGCGAATATTGTCATAAATGATGCTGGGATGGGTGACATCAACCATTACTGGCAATTGCGATTCTTGGGCAGCTTGGGCAAGTACGACTTCAAGATTATCGGTAATAGGTATTTCTAATTCGCCAATACCCACAACTTCGCCGATATCTTCACCAATGTGCTGGCGACCGATCGCGCCTATGAGGTTTATGTCTGGAGATTGGGCGATCGCTTTGATGATTTCGCGACCCATTTTGCCTGTCGCGCCAGAGACAACAACAGGGATTTTGGCATTATTAGTCATGGATTAAAAGTGGAAAGCATATAATTTTGAGCTTAGCTCACAAGTTACAGTGCTTTGCGCTAAATTCAAAACCAGATAAATTTTGGCAAGTGTGGCTTTGCCACACTTGCCAAAATTTATCTGGTTTTGAAAATTTTTGAAAAATACTTGCGAGTTAGAAATTATTTGTGGAAAGGTTCGATATCTCTAGCATCGTTGATGGCTATTCTCAAGGCTATTTTTTGATGTCGGATGGTGATGGAAAGCCAATAGAGTGGTATTACACCAATGAACGTACATTAATTCCCCTTGATGATCGCTTTCGCTATCCCAAGTCCTTACAACGTGTGCTCAATCAAAATCGCTTTGAAGTAAAAATTGATACTGCCTTTGAGAGGGTTGTAGAAGGTTGTGCCGATCGCGAAACCACATGGATCTCTAAGGAAATGCGATCGCTTTATAGTAATTTGCATCAATCAGGGTGGGCGCATAGTTTTGAGACATGGCAAGGTGATCATTTGGCAGGTGGAATTTTAGGGCTGGCTATTCGCGGTGTATTTATCGGTGAGTCAATGTTTTTTAAGATTCCTGAAGGCTCGAAGGTGGCAATGGTAAAATTAGTGGAACATTTGCGATCGCGGGGTTATAGTTTATTTGATGCTCAATTAATGAATCCCCATCTTGAGAGATTTGGAGCCTATGAAATTGGTGATCAGAGTTATCAAAATTTTTTACAAAAAGCTTTAACCAAGGCTTGCGTTTTTAAATTTTAGTTGGAGGGTTTTACCCCGCCAACTAAAATTTAAAAACGCAGATTCCTAATTTCAAATATTGATGAGGTAGACAAGGTTGTGACAGAACTACATCAAATTGGAGAAACCGTTCAAAATCGTTATCGGATTGATGACGTACTTGGACAGGGAGGGATTGGAATCACCTATGCGGCGACGGATTTGCACACAGGCGATCGCATTGCGCTTAAGGCTCTGTCTTTGCGAAGAATGAATGACTGGAAGGTATTAGAACTTTTTGAACGGGAAGCTAAAGTATTAGCTCAACTTACTCATCCTGCAATTCCCCGTTATCTAGATTATTTCCAAATTGATCATGAGAGCGATCGCGATTTTTACATCGTACAGCAATTGGTGGAGGGCAAATCATTAGCACAGGTAATTGCGGATGGTTGGCATGGAACGGAAGGAGATATCCAAAGAATTGCGGAACAGGTTTTGGATGTATTGATTTATCTTCATGAACTCAAGCCACCTGTGGTGCATCGAGATATTAAACCTCAAAATTTGATTTTGCAACCCAACGACAAGATAGCTCTTGTTGATTTTGGGGCAGTCCAAGATACTTATCGAAATACTCAGGTGGGCGGTAGTACTGTTGTCGGTACTTATGGTTATATGCCGCCAGAACAATTTCGCGGTAAGGCAGTCCCCGCGACGGATCTCTATGCCCTCGGTACGACGATTTTATTTTTATTGACGGGGCGATCGCCTGCGGATTTGCCTGAAGTTCGATTCAAAATTAACTTTCGCAGTTCTGTCAATATTTCAGAACATTTTGCCGATTGGCTCGATAGAATGATCGAACCTGTGATCGAGGATCGATTTAGTACTTCACGACAAGCTTTCAAAGCCTTACAAAATCAATTGTTACCATCTATCGAAAGTCGCATCAAAGATTTTGATATTCAGCATTTACTCGATCCCAAGTTCGGTACAGCGTATCTTCAACAACCCCATAAACAGATTAAGCCGATGGGAAGTCGCATTGAATTAAAGAGATCTAACAGTTCCTTAGAAATTGCTATACCGCCTATAGGATGGAGTGGTGAAGGCGTAAGTATATTAATGTTTGCTATTTTCTGGAATGGATTTCTAGTATTTTGGACATCGTTAGCGATTAAAGGGGGCTTTTTTGCACTTTTCTCAATTCCCTTTTGGATTGTTGGAATTAGCATGGCTTATGCAGGATTATCAATTGTATTAGGTTCAATTCGTCTAGTAATCGGCGGTCGTAACTTTAGTATTGATTGGGATACTATCGGCATCAAGCGCCATGTAAAGGGGAAGACCCAAGATTTAGGAAGGGTTGATCTCAAAACCACCTACGAAGTCAATAATCAACCCGTCATGCAGTTAAGCATCAATCAAGGGATTTATAATTATAAATTTGGTTCCGGCTTAAGTCGGGTTGAGAAAGAATGGCTCATGTATGAAATTAATAATTTTTTAGAAATATGGCGTTCGCAACATTAGAAAACCCCGAACCAAGAAATTTTTTAAAAGCGTTACTTTGTATCACTTTTAAAAATTTCTTGGTTCGGGGCAGTTAATTTAAGCGGCGTAAGAAACTGTGCCAAAATATAGATAGTTAACTACAAGCTTATATTTACAAGCTAATTGGCAATGTCTGCAATTTCTATCAAAGTCCCCAAGCAAAAGGTCAAAAATCCTCCTTTAGAGGTTCATACTCTAGGCGATCGCGTATTACGTCAACCAGCTAAGCGCATTAGCAAAGTTAATGACGAAATTCGTCAGATTATTGTCGATATGCTGATTACTATGTACAGCAATGATGGCATCGGTCTAGCCGCGCCACAGGTGGGAATTAATAAACAATTACTCGTTATTGATATTGAACTCAAGGATGAGAGCAAGCCTCCCTTAGTGATGATCAATCCTGAAATTAAGGGTTCAGGTGGAGAATTAATCACTGGCGAAGAGGGATGCCTGAGTATTCCTGAAGTATTTCTTGATGTTGTCCGTCCTGATCAAGTGGAAGTTTCCTACCGAGATGAAGATGGTAGACCTCAAAAACTTGGAGCAAGTGGTTTATTAGCAAGGGTAATTCAACATGAGTTGGATCATTTGAATGGAGTGTTGTTTGTTGATCGCGTCAAAAATGCGATCGCGTTGAATAAAGAACTGACTGCTCATGGCTTCGCTGCTAAAGATGTCCAAGCAATTAAATAAATCTGGGCGGCGCTTGCGTCGCCTTTTCCATTTCTCTCCGAAAATGAGTTGAGACAGGCTTCGGCTTCGGTTAGCCATCAGTTCACGCTGGCTGACCGAAGCCGAAGCCACAAATGACTTAGAATTGCTACATGTAGTATGAAGCTTTACGATTCGAGAAACACGCCCATCTTGCGGAACTTTTGATAACGAAGCGCTTGTAAATCTTCCGCAGGCAATTTACTTAAGCGATCGAGATTTTCGACTAGGGCAGCTTTGAGATTTTCCGCAGCTTTGAGTGGTAAGCGATGCGCTCCACCCAGAGGCTCATCAATCACATAATCAACAATCCCCAACCGTTTCAAGTCGGGAGCGGTAATTTTAAGAGCTTCGGCAGCCTTACCAGCCTTTGCCGAGTCGCGCCATAAAATCGCCGCACAAGCCTCAGGAGTTGCCACCGTATAAACAGAGTTTTCAAACATCATGATGTGATCGCCAATGCCGATGCCCAAGGCTCCACCCGATCCGCCTTCGCCAATGACAGTACAGATAATCGGCACACTCAAGCCAAACATTTGACGTAAATTTGCAGCGATCGCCTCACCTTGCCCTTGCTCCTCGGCTGATACTCCAGGATATGCCCCAGGGGTATCAATTAGAGTAATAATTGGTAGATTAAATCGATTAGCGTGATCCATCAATCTTGATGCTTTGCGATATCCACCCGGAGAAGCCATGCCAAAATTGCGGGTCATGTTGTCTTTAGTATCACGCCCCTTTTGATGCCCCAAAATTACCACTGGTCGATCGCTAATTCTCGCTAAACCACCAACCAAAGCAGGATCATCATTACCCCTACGATCGCCATGTAGCTCCATCCACTCATCCGCGATCGCTTGTACATAGTCAAGTGTACTAGGACGACGGGGATGCCTTGCGATCTGCATCCGTTGCATTGCACCCAATCCCGAAAAAATCTCTCTCCGCAAAAGCTCAGCACGTTGCTCTAAAAGGTGAATCTGCTCAACCATGTCCACATCGTTTTCATTCGCGAGTTCGCGGATTTGGGCGATACGGTTTTCTAGTTCAACGATGGGCTTTTCAAAGTCAAGCAGGATTTGACGATCGGCCATGATGCAATTTTCTTGTAGTAGATACCATCATCTAGATTAGCAGACAAAGGGTATAGTTATCGCGATCTCTAACCAGCATCACACTCCAGAGTGTATAAATTAATGCTATTAAATCAATAGGAATTTTAAGAACCAAGGCTTCTTGCTTCTAATTTTCAAAAGACTGTCTAAAGGGGAGGGACTTCGTGACGCAATCTCATAGTAAAAGTCTTCGCTCATGGGGGTAAATAGGTGAAATGGTAAAACAGGAAAAAAGTTTTGACGCAACAACAGACATAAACATGATCAAGTTTCCCTTAACTGAACTGTTAGATGATCAAGCCTGTTATGAATGGCTGATGAAAGTGCTACACCCGCA
>CALRWX020000073.1:0-19827 GCA_943371975.1 Pseudanabaena sp. UWO311
ATCTTTGGACTATCAAACTCCTGCAACAGTTCATTTTAAACACCCTAACACGGAGGTTCATATGTAGTTATTTTGCTTGCCTTTTGTCGATGCAGCTTTTTATCTTAACTTTTATACTTTTTTGTCTTGACAATGGGGAGCGCTTTAGTCATCTGAGCTTAGAAAATTGAAATAGTCTTCTAAAAGCATAGTTTTTGCCTGTTCTATGTGAATAATATCTTAGCTCAAGTATGCGATCACCTCAAAACTTCATTTTTTTCGCGATCGCACCCTAATGATCGCTTCTGACGGTTCTTTTTTAACCATTCTTGATAGTGCTGTTCTTGTGACTGCTCTAGGCGAAACATATACTCATCAATTTGAATGCGATTACATGAAAAACTCATTATCAAAGTTTACTGTAAGCATTCCTGATCTGTTTTATTCATTTTTTAGGTGGATTTCGACACTCTTTCTTCCCAAGTTGTGACTAAAAATGCAGCCATTGACCCAGCTAAGTTGACCGCGAGTGCAGCGTGTCGAGGAGATGGTTTAATAGCTTTTTTCCCTTTGCCATGAGCATCACTCAATTTATTGCGTATAGTTCCAAGCCCTTGCACGACCGTAAAACGACCACTAAGAATTTGTTTAAAGACTTCTTCTTGATGTTGTTCAGGAGCCATATTAAGTTGTTTAGCAGTTTCTCTATAGAGTTTAAGCAAATCATCTTTATCGGTGTGGGGAATACCTGCTTCATCCAAAATATGTTTACAAACTGATTCAATTAATGTACGCGCCATAGTGATTGCCGCTTCTGGATCTTCATCTCTGCGTTCAAGGGCTTTTTGCCAAGCAATATGGACATGTTCAGTATCGAACTTAATAAGAATTGAGGAAATGTCATCATCTGCTGGTTGAGCGGCAATAATATTTATGTAATTAATGAACTAAACTCTTCCCATATAAAAGTTCTTCGTTCATGGTAAGTGCTGAACTTTGGTTTAATGAATCCCCAGAATTTGGATAGCTCATCGCAAGTTCTAACAAACTGCGGAAGAAGATCTCTGACTGTGCTATCTCTTAGTAACTCTAAACGGAGAATACTATAATCTTCGTCTTTGATATCTCCATCTGTTGCACGGGAAATAAAAATGTCTTGAAGGTGTCGTACTTTCTCTAAACGTGTCGTCATTATTTCTAAAAGTTGGACTATATAATTTTAGTCTAATCGATACACAAGATAGTTTTGAGAATGTCACAGACAATGCAAAAACAAAAAGGGCGCAAAGCGCCCCCTTAACTTTTATTGTGCAGTTGTTGTCAACACTGCGACTGATTTTGCATTTGGAGCTTTAGCTTGGAGAAACTGGGTTTCTTTTACGGCTTGATTGGAGAGGGAGAAGAGAGGATTAGACGCAATACCCGCGATCGCTGTAAATACTAGAGTAATCACGATCGCTGCTTGGAGAGGTTTTAAACCAGTTTGATTCCATGTAATCGCTGGATAATTCTTCACCGAAGCCGACATTTCTTGCGGCTCCTTCACTACCATCATCTTGACGACGCGGATGTAGTAATAGAGCGAAACCACACTCATTACCAGCGCTAGTAAAACTAAACCGTAGGCGTGAGCTTGCCAACCTGCCCAAAAAATGTAGAGCTTACCAAAGAAACCAGCGAGGGGCGGAATTCCACCAAGGGAAAGTAAGCTGACACTGAGGGCTAAGGTGAGTAGAGGATCTTTTTGATATAGTCCACTGTACTCGCTGATTTGATCCGTACCTGTGCGCGACGCAAATAGGATCACACAGGCAAAAGCACCCATGTTCATGAATAGATACAGGATCAGGTAAAATACCATGCTGGCATAACCCGCTTCCGAGTCAATCACCAGACCAAGCAGAACAAATCCCGCTTGACCGATGGAGGAATAGGCTAACATCCGTTTGATGCTGGTTTGGGCGATCGCTACCACATTACCCAAGACAATACTTAAAACCGTTAACACCACAAACACGTAATGCCATTGCTGCGAGGCAAGGGGGAAAGCGGTAATCAAAAATCTCAGGGCAAGTCCAAAACCTGCAACTTTTGAGCCAATCGAGAGAAACGCGACTACAGGCGTAGGTGAACCTTCATAAACGTCAGGTGTCCATTGGTGAAAGGGTACTGCCGAAAGTTTAAAGGAGATCCCTGCAATCACAAATATAAGAGAAATGATTAGGGCTGTGTTGCTAACCGTGATTTTCGATGCGATCGCTGATAGAGATGTTTCACCGCCTGAAAGTCCGTAGAGCAGAGACATTCCATACAGAAAAATTGCCGAACTTGCCGCACCAACTAATAAATATTTGAGGGCAGCTTCGTTAGAGCGTGGGTCGCGCTTGGTATAGCCTGACAGTAAATATGAGGAAATACTTAAAGTTTCTAGAGCGACAAAGACCATCACCATGTCATCAGCGCCAGTGAGGAACATCGCACCGAGATTGGCACTCAGTAAAATTACTAGATATTCACCAACTACGACTCCTGACTGCTCCAGATAACGGATTGAGACGAGAATCGTGAACAGAGTTGAGATGGCAATGATGCCGCGAAAAATAATACTGAGTTTGTCACTGTTAAAACTTCCTAAAAAAGCGATCGGATTATCTAAGCCAGTCCATTGACATACAAGGGAAGCGATACTGGCGACTAAACCTGAGATCGCAATATATGGCAGCACATTTGCCGACTTGCGCCCCGATGCAATCAGATCGACGACTAACACGAGTACCAATGTCCCAATGACAATGAGTTCTGGCAAAATCGCACCACTATTGAGCAGAGCATTGAGACTTGCTATATCCATACTTAATTCATGTGTTGTTGCTATGGCAATTGTATAGCAAAAGTTGAAATCAACTTAGTTGACTAATGGAAAATCTATAGCAACCCTACATTAGTTTTCGCAGTAAAGAACCGAATAAAGTTTTAAAAGCATTGCAAAGCAATGCTTTTAAAACTTTATTCGGTTAGGGTTTGAGCATAAAGCTCTGTAAATGAGTCATGAGAAATAAAACTCTATAAAAATGGGCTTAAGCTCACTGCCTTTGCCAAAATTATTGATAGATTTTTATCTATGAGTATTATAAAAACAATAGACTTTGCCCTATTAAGACTTCACTCTAAGATATCAATAGCAACCAATCAATCATTCAAATTTGTCGACTAAGAACTTTTAACTGGGTTCTATCGGTGAGATTGACTTAGTGAATTGTCCATTGTGGATTTGTAATTTACATGAGTGCTCTCGCATCTAGCTTTGCGCTGAATTCCCCACCTTTTGAAATAATTGATTATTGCCAAAAAGAAGGGTTTCTTTGCAAAGTAAGGCATGAGCGATGTAGAAACATCTAAACACAATTGGGGTGCGGCAAGAGATAATTTCAAAATTGACTCATCCGCAGATAGTATCGACTGTTTCGGCATCCGAAGATCACCAAAATACTTTTGGGTTTTATTAAATTTTTGATCCTAACAATCCTTTAATTCTGAGGCTTTCTAGCTCCAAAACTTTGATAGCAAGATTACGATCGCGATCCATGAGATCGTCAAAGGTATCGACAGGAATTGCTAAGACTCTCGTGGGAGAATCTTTTGCGACGATCGTTCCCGACTGATTGGTGTGGGTTAGCACTTCTAGCTCATCCAATACTTTTCCTGGTAAAAGATTAGAAATAATTTCCGTTTGGTCAGGGTGTTTCACTCTGATTTCCACAGTTCCCTCAATCAATAACAATAGTTCGCGGCAAGTATCACCAGCCTCACTAATATGTTCTTCCTCTTGATAAGATTTAACATAGGCGCGATTGCCTAACTCGATTAACATTTCGTTATCAAGGGAGTGGAAGAAATCACTATTAAAGAGATAAACAATGCGCTCTAAGATCGGGAAATCAGCCAATGGTGCTGAGAGATCTCTTTCGGTAATAAATTTGATGGTTTCTTCTACTAGCGGATGTTTACTATTGAGATCCACTGCTAAAGAATGACTAAGGGGGAAATCAAGTTTTTGTAAGAGAAATAAACTTGCCGATTGAATCAGGGGATTTTGTTCATGCAAGAGCGCTGTTAAAGTTTCAACAACTTCAGAGACTTGAAGACTCAATGAACAAGCCGTATCTTGTCCTGTTTCTTTTAGGATAGAAATGAGATGACCATCCAATCTCTGATACCACTCAGACTTATGATCAGCCAGAATATTTTGTAACACTGTAGAAGAAAATCCGCCCAATGTTCTGGCAATATCACTGGCTTCTTCGCTGTTTACTCCCTTATTTAATGTCTGAATCGCCTCTAAAATCGCCAAAACTAACATCTGCTTTTTACGGCTAATTGCCTCTAAAAGCATCGATACTACAGTTCTGTCGTCAATTAAAATCGGCTGATTGAGGCTGTGATCATAACGTAAGAGTTTTTCTAGGCGATCGAGATAGTAATGGGATTTTTGTTTGAGTGAAGACTCCCGATCAAAATCTTGCATAATCTCGCTCTCTTCCGTAGGCGTAATGCTGTAAGTCTTTGCCACTTGTTGAGACGCTGTAGTTACATCTAAATTTTGTAAATACATCAATCGTTCCATGGCTTTGCGATAGCCAGAAATCCGCACTAAATTTTCAAGATCGCGTTTGCGAGTAGGATCGAGGAGTTGCGGATCTTCTACGCCCAGTTCTTCCAAAAGATTACGGTGTTCGGTATCGGAAACATCTAATTCCGTGCGTAACTGTCGCAGTACTTCTAAGCTACTCGATGAGTTGGTATAGCCCTCCTCTAAAGACTCACGCAATACACCTTTATAGGCTTCATAACGTTTTTGTTTCGTAAACCCTGGTAAAACTTTTGCGAGTACATAAACTTCATGGGGATTGAGTTCTTCAATATCTTTGCCTGTAAAATATTGTTCTAGAGGAAAGTTCATCTTGATTAACTGTTTACGAAATCTTCCTGCTAAACCTTCTTTGGCATACAATTCAGGATCGCGTCTAATCGTCTGATAGAGACACAAAGTACTAAATAAAACAATAACTATATCAATAGTTTCTTGGAAAACATTTGGCAATAAACGAATAAAGGGGCGACCGCCAAAAATGAAGAATAGATTAAAAGCGATAAAAGTGCAAACGCTAAATAAATGATGTCGAATCAGAGTAATAGGTGCTTTCTGCTTATAAAAGTGTAAATAAGCGCGATAGATGCGTTCTGAAAGATGTCCTAATATATAGCCCAAACCTGTAAACAGAGCTAAGGTAATCGGAACCGCAATCAGTTTTGGAATAGGAATCACTTGCCCGTACAAATAAAATCCAGCAGACAAGAGCTTTTCAATCGAGTTACCTTCCATAGCCCAAGCGCCAGAAAAGTAATAGTCCCAGTTGCCAGCATAGAGATAGTAATAGAAAAAGTAACCTACTACTAGTCCTAAATAGCAGTAGTAAAGGAATTTAGATTCTGGTTTCTCGATTCCATCCCAGTACGATCGCTCGGAATCAATGTCAATGCAGGGATTTTGACAGGCGACACAGGCGCTCTGTTCTTTGCTGTCACTGGTTGTCCGACACATAGATTGAGTAATCGGGATCTCACTCATGTGAGCCTTACTTGCCAATAGTGCGCCTGGTTCTGCATATACTTTTTGAACTGGAGCCATTGGGCAGAAGTAATTGCACCAAGTTTTACCGCCATATAAAAAGCCAACTGTAACTGCGGCGGCAATTGTACCTAATAGCCAAATTCCTAAAGCGATCGCATTGCCATTAATAAACAGAATGCGGCAGCATAGACCCACAAACAATAGAGAGAACTGAAGATAGAAATAATTTTTACCTAGCCAAGAATCTTTTTTGATTTTCGGAATTTCATAGCGGACTTTGCCTGTTTTACTATCGGTTCGTTTGATTTGTCTTTGCCATCCCAAGGACCGAGGAATTTGTGACAAAAACGAAAGCGGACAAATGCGCCGCCATAGCTCATGCCCAAAAACCAACAAAATGAAAATGGCACTGGGTACGACTATTCCCCAAAATATCGGCGCTCCAAGAGGATAAGGTTGGAGGTCGAGGCAAACATTCTGCACGGGGATGCAATCCTCTGGCTTAATGCGAAAAGGACTCCAGTATCGATCTGGTGCTGTAATCATTGGCGAGACAGGATCGTAGAACAGCGAGGCGATGAGTATTAACCAAGCACACGTGAGTACCCAACGCACGCGATGCATTTGTTGTTCTGATATACGAGAAAACATTTTTTTATTTGGCGATTGCGCTAAAGTCCACATGAACGAGCTTATCAAAAAAATACATAGATAAAAACCTATCTTTGTTATAAAAATAATAGGCTTTACTCTATCAAAGTTTAACTCTAAGATACCAATAGCAACCAATCAATACGTCCCAAATAAATTCTTAAACATTAATCACTTTTTAAAGTTCGTTAAACAAAAAAATTATGTCTGATTTCAATAACAATTTTTCGCGCCGGCATTTTATTGCTACAGCAGGGGCAACGGCTCTTAGTTCTGTGCTTCTTAAAGGATGTCTGGGTAACCCGCCCGAAGACACCCCAACTATAAGTTCTGCTAATGCCACTAAAATAAATATTCCCCCTGAACAAGTCCCTGAAACTAGCAAAGTACGGCTCGGATACCTGCCAATTATCGAAGCTGCACCTTTAATCATTGCTAAAGAGAAAGGATTTTTTGCTAAATATGGCATGACCGATGTAGAAATATCCAAACAAGCCAACTGGGGAGCAGCAAGAGATAACGTCAAAATTGGTTCATCCGCAGGTGGTATCGATGGTGGTCAATGGCAAATGCCGATGCCCTATTTGATTTCAGAAGGCATCATTACTGATAACCTCAAAATTCCGATGTATGTGCTTTTGCAATTAAATACACAGGGCAATGGCATTGCGATCGCGGGTAAGCACAAAGACAAAGGCTTGACGCTAAAAGCAGATAAGGCAAAAGCTTTATTCGACAAGATGAAGTCCGATGGCACTAGATTTAAGGCTGCTTACACTTTCCCAAAAGCTAATCAAGAATTTTGGATTCGTTATTGGTTGGCCGCCAATGGAGTCGATCCTGATACGGACATCGAATTGCTGACTGTACCTGCCGCGCAAACGGTAGCCAATATGAAAACTGGCACGATGGATGCCTTCAGCACAGGAGACCCTTGGCCCTATCGCATCGTCAAAGAGAAGATCGGCTTCATCCCCGCTCTCACTGCCGAAATTTGGAAGGGACATCCTGAAGAATATTTAGCAATCCGTGCGGATTGGGTTGATAAATATCCCAAAGCAACAAAGTCTCTGCTCAAGGCAATTATGGAAGCTCAGCAATGGTGTGACAACTTCGATAATCGTAAAGAGTTAGTGCAAATTGTTGGCACTAAAAACTATTTTGGAGTTGCTTCTGAAATCCTTGAAGACACCATGATGGGCAAGTATGACATGGGTGACGGCCGCATTATCAATGACAAGATTATGGCTCCTCTTTATTGGAAAGATGCTAAAGGAAATGTTTCCTATCCCTATCAGAGTCATGATCTCTGGTTTTTAACTGAGAGCGTCCGTTGGGGCTTTTTGCCTAAATCATCACTAGCTACAGCGAAGGATTGGATTAAAAAAGTCAACCGCGAGGATATATGGCGGGAAGCTGCGAAGGAGGCAGATTTTCCTGATATTCCCACTAGTACTTCTCGCGGCATTGAAGAATTCTTTGATGGCACAATATTCGATCCCGAAAATCCTCAAGCTTATTTAGATGGATTGAAGATTAAGAAGGCTTAGATTTTGGCTACGTTTTAGGGTTTAGATCCCCCCCTAGCCCCCCTTGTAAAGGGGAAAGAAAAATTATCTTCTTCCCCCTTTACAAGGGGGATTGAGGGGGATCTCTTAAATTTAATCACAAACTTAATCACAAACAAATATTCTTAGGAGCAAAAAATAATGGCAGCAAGTATTGGTAATCGTAATGGTAGTTTAGGGCGATCGCTCTCTAAGTTCTGGGACAAGAATGCTCAAAACTGGGCGCTCCCGATCGCAGGAATTCTCGGATTTTTAATCGTTTGGCAATTGCTTTCAAGTATTGGTTTAATCAAGTTGCCTAGCCCGATTAATATTCTTTCTGAAAAGTCCACTCGTAACCTTTTGCTTTATCCATTTTTTGATCGCGGAGGTACTGACAAAGGGCTATTCTGGCAAACTCTCGCTAGTTTTGAGCGTGTGGCTAAGGGCTACTCACTAGCAGCGATCGTGGGAATTAGTGTCGGAATTCTGGTTGGCACTAACGCCGTAATTGACAAAGCCCTCGATCCATTGTTTCAGTTTTTGCGAACTGTTCCACCTCTCGCTTGGGTTCCGATCGCACTTGCTGCACTTCGTCAAAATGAGCCAGCCGCGTTATTTGTCATCTTCATAACCTCTGTCTGGCCAATCCTTTTAAACACAGCAGTAGGTGTGAAGCAAATTCCGCAGGACTATCGCAATGTTTCGCGGGTATTGCAACTCTCTCGCCAAAAGTATTTTTTCAAGATTTTGATTCCCTCTGCATTGCCCTATATTTTCACAGGTTTACGCATTTCTATCGGTCTAGCATGGCTTGCGATTATCGCCGCAGAAATCATCATGTCAGGTATTGTCGGCATCGGTTTCTTTATCTGGAACTCCTACACCAATGACAAGGTAGGTGAAGTTATCTTGGCTCTGGTTTACATCGGTGCTGTCGGTTTGATTCTCGATCGCGCTGTGGCATGGCTTCAGAATGTGATCTTGCCAGAAGAACAAAAATAAAGAGATCCCCCTCCTCCCCCCTTATAAAGAGGGAAGAAGATAATTAATTAATTCTCCCCCCTTTATAAGGGGGCTGGGGGAATCTTTAGAATCTATCGCTATCAGTAGATTGATATTTCATAAAAGGAGAATTTTAAAATGCAGGATTTTGTTTTAATTGATCAAGTGGAGAGAACATTTCCCTTGGGTGGTGGTAAAGAATATATTGCCCTCAAAGGAATTGACCTCCAAATACAGAAAGGAGAATTTATCTCTCTCATCGGTCACTCTGGCTGTGGAAAATCCACTTTGCTCAATATGATTGCAGGGCTAGATTTGCCCAGTGGCGGTGTAGTGATGCTCGAAGATGAGCGCGTATCGCGTCCAGGCCCCGATCGCATGGTGGTATTTCAAAACTATTCGCTCTTGCCTTGGCTATCAGTACGCGAAAATGTCGCTCTTGCCGTTGATGAAGTGCTTTCCCATTTGCCAAAGGGTGATCGCCATGAATTAGTGGAGCGCTATGTGAAGATGGTCGGGCTTGCCCATGCGATCGATAAACCACCAACTCAGCTATCGGGGGGAATGCGTCAAAGAGTAGCGATCGCCCGCGCCTTAGCCGTCCGCCCTAAACTCTTGCTCCTTGATGAACCTTTTGGCGCTCTGGATGCGCTGACTCGCGGTAATTTGCAAGAGAAGCTCATGCAGATCTGTAATGAGGATCAAATTACGGCGGTGATGGTGACGCATGATGTCGATGAAGCGGTGTTATTAAGCGATCGCATTGTGATGTTAACCAATGGTCCCGCCTCAAAAATTGGCGGCATTTTGGAGGTGGATATTCCCCGTCCGCGTCAAAGACTGGAAGCAGTCAAGCATCCTAGTTATTACAGTTTACGCAGTGAGATTATCTATTTCTTAAATCAACAAAAGCGTGTTAAAAAACTTAATGCGCGGACAGTTGCTACGGTTGCTCGGCATGGTTTAGAAAAAGTCAATCTCGAAATTGGCTTCGTTCCCTTAACCGCCTGTGCGCCGATCGCTGTGGCTAAGGAAAAAGGCTTCTTTCAAAAACATGGACTTGATGAAGTTTCCCTTGTTCGTGAAACCAGTTGGCGAGGCATTGTTGATGGGATTTCGGGCGGTTATCTCGATGCAGCACAAATGCCTTCGGGTTTACCGATGTGGCTCACACTTGGTGGTAACGGTGCTTGCAAACCCATCGTCACGGCTTTAACCATGACTCGTAACGGCAACGCGATTACTCTCGATAAGCATTTCTACGATCGCGGCATTCATACCCTCGCCGACTTCAAAGCGATGCTACAAAATACTCGCGATCGCACTCACCGCATGGGTGTAGTCCATCCGTCCTCCATGCATAATCTGCTATTACGATATTGGCTAGCGGCTGGAGGCATTGACCCTGATCGCGATGTGGAACTAAAAACCATTCCTCCCGCTCAAATGGTAGTTGACCTTAAAGCTAGCAGCATAGACGGATTCTGTGTTGGCGAACCTTGGAACTTCCGTGCAGCGATGGAAAATATTGGCTTCACCGTTGCCACTGATTTAGAAATCTGGAATGGACACCCTGGAAAAGTTCTCGGTGTGCGTGAAGATTGGGCAAATGCCTATCCGAATACCCATATCGCTCTCGTCAAGGCACTATTAGAAGCCTGTATCTATTGCGCCGATCCCAACAATGCCGAAGAGATCCGCCAGATTCTCTCCCGTCGTGCTTATGTCAGCACCAATGTTAATTACATCCATTTAGGCAATCCCAACGATGTCGCCTGTGCGATCGACTCACCGATGCGTGAACCTGCTCATCATCAGTTCTATGGTGCTGGTGTCAACCGTCCGAGCCGTTCTGAGCATCTCTGGCACATTACCCAAATGGCGCGTTGGGGCGATGTTCCCTTCCCTCGTAACTGGGTGGAAGTATTAGAGAAAACCTGTCGTGTGGGAGTCTTCAGTACCGCCGCCCGTGAACTCGGTCTGACGGATATCACCTATAGCCGCAACGCAATTCAGCTATTTGATGATATTCCCTTTAATGCCGAAGATCCGATCGCCTATCTCAATCATCTAGATATTAAGCGCAATATCACAATGGCGGAAATTGCGATGGAATCAGTGCGAATGGTTGCTTGATTTCTGCTTTAGCAAAACTTCTACCTGCTCCCCCTCAATCCCTCTTACAAAAGGGGGTAGAAGATAACTAACTAATAATTGATTGATTCTCTCCCCCTTGTACAGGGGGACTGGGGGGATCGTAACCTTCACTTTAACAACCAATTTTCAAGAGAGAAAAACCATGACCCAAACAACCCTTAACAACCAAAGCCAGTTCGCTACGATTCCACATCAAGAATCATTCCTTCGCATTGAAAATGTTTCTAAAATTTATCCCACCGCAAATAACGGCGAATATGTCGTTCTTAAGGATGTCAATTTACATATTCAAGAAGGTGAATTTATTTGCCTTATCGGTCACTCTGGTTGCGGTAAATCAACACTCTTAAACATGGTGGGCGGATTCTCCAAACCCTCCATCGGTGAAGTTACAGTTAATGGTAAATTAATTACGAAACCAGGCCCCGATCGCATGGTCGTATTTCAAGGCTATGCGCTCTTGCCTTGGCTCACAGTTTATGAAAATGTCATGCTTGCCGTTGACTCAGTAAATCCCAATCTCTCCAAAAGCAAAAAAAATGATATTGTCCGCCATCATCTTGCAATGGTCGGACTGAGCGAAGCCGCCGAGAAAAAGCCAACCCAAATTTCAGGTGGGATGAAACAGCGTGTATCAATCGCTCGTGCTTTAGCCATCCGTCCTGAAGTATTGATCCTTGATGAACCCTTTGGCGCATTAGATGCGATTACTAAAGAGGAACTGCAAGAGGAGCTATTACAAATCTGGACAGAACATCGCTGTACGGTTTTGATGATTACGCACGATATTGATGAGGCTTTGTTTCTAGCCGATCACTTAGTGATGATGACCAATGGACCCGCCGCTAATATTGGTGAAATTATGACTATTCCCTTTGCCCGACCACGCGATCGCGCTCAAATCATGGAAGATCCTCTATACTACGATCTGAGAAATACGGCTCTAGACTTTCTATATAATCGCTTTGCCCATGACGAGTAATGAAGCCCACACTCCTAGACCCTCTCCCACAGGGAGAGGGGAACAAGATAATTGGATAGAGTTTGCCGATCGCCTTGTAGTAATTGCTACGATGCATAGGAAGGAATTAGCGATCGCGCCAATCTTACAAACATCATTAGGAGTTACAGTTACAGTACCTCTCAACTTCGATAGTGACTTATTCGGTACATTTACGCGCGATATCGAGCGTCCTGCTAATCAAATCGAAACTGCAAAACTCAAGGCTGAGAAAGCATTAGAGTTAAGTGAGATGGATTTAGCGATCGCTAGTGAAGGTAGCTTTTTCCCTCATCCAGTTTTGGGAATAGCCTACAATCGCGAAATAGTTTTATTGGTTGATCGTAAAAATAACTTTACAGTTTATGGAGAATTTCTATCGACAGACACCAACTTTCGCCATCAAGTAGTTACTAGCTATGAGCAAGCCTACGAATTTGCTATAAAAATCGGCTTCCCTGATCATGCGATCATGGTGATGCAAGATGCTCAGACCTCGGCAAAGGATGCGATCTATAAGGGGATTACTTCTGAGGATATGCTGAAAAATATAGTAAATCAGTTGTTAAAGCGATCGCCTCAAATTCATATTGAAACTGATATGCGAGCGCTCTATAACCCGACTCGTATGGATAACATTGCTAAGGCAACGCAAGATCTAGTTCGCAAATTACAACAGCTTTGTCCCAATTGTAATTTTGTGAATTTTGATGTGGTCGAACAACTAAAAGGTTTACCTTGTGAGCTATGTGGCTTCCCGACTCAAGTTACTCGCACTCATTTGTATCGATGCGATCGCTGTCAGTTTCAAAAAGAGAACTTATTTCCTAATGGAACTCATTCTGCTAACGCAATGTATTGTAACTATTGCAATCCCTAATGAACTTCAATCTTTCTCAAGTACCTGTAAAACTGATTTAGGCAAAAGTTTGTCCTTAAACCATATTGTCAAAGCAGATGTATCATCAATCTTTACTCCAGCCTTTTCTAGATTCAAACGCTCGAAAATCGACAAAATCAAATTTTCACAATTAGCCTGTCTCACCTGAGAAAATTTTTTACGTAAATATTCAGGTCTCCAATAACCAATTATCTCTAGCAAATAATTCCGCCCATCGGGATGAACTAATCGAAAATCGGGAATCATTACATTTTCGGGAATAGGAATCAAATCTACTTCTCTTTCTCATTTCCATTCTGTTTTTAAATCCATGCACAGAGGGAATTTTACTCTTTCTATCCATTTTCTTGTTTCTTGCCCAGGGCAGTTTCCAGTATTGGCATTAGTCGATGTACCCAATCGTGGGCGCAGGAGCGGTCAAAGCCAAATAAAACACCCATTAAGTCAAATGTGGGATAGCATTAGCAGTACAACAAGATAAAGAACAATTTGTCGGCGCTGGTTTTCAGTGTTGCTTTCCTACCACCTCCTGCTGCTCGCCATCGTCTCTTCTTGGCTAGTGTTTGCTGATAGGCTTCTGCAAAATGGCGGCATGCAAATTATCGTGTCGAATCTCTGATGCCGAAAGGCGTTGAGCACAGTCGCAAAAGATTGGCTGATGGGAGTGTTACGAAGTGCGATCGCCTCTAATCCCACTCTCATAAAAGTTACAATCTTGGCAACTTTCCCGTAGAACACCATGCGATCGCCACTAATTTTATTACTCATAGCTTTACTCGTTGTCAGTTGAGGAAAAAGTTAGACTCAAACACAGCAATCGGAACGCGCTTAAATGCGGGTGTGCCACATCGTTTATCAATGGGAGCGCTAAAAATAGTATTCACTTCAGGGTAAAACATTAGTGCTGAACCCGTACGAATCTGTCCATAGATGATTTCGACATTTTCCATTTTGCCAGCATTACCCTTGACGGTAACGCGCTGATGTTCCTGAAAACCTGCGAGATCGCCATCAGCCTTATTCATCAAAATACAGTTGCGGTGAGGCATTCCGCGATAATAATCACCCTCTTTATAAACAACCGTATTATGTTGAGAATAGCTGCGCCCTGTACCTAGAGAGAGAATAATTGCAGGAATATCGGGGGGTAAATCAAAACACTCTCGTGTTGGTAATACTAGCTTTGGCAAAGGAGTTACAAACATTTTCGCCTTACCCGATCGCGTTGGAAATGTTGGTGAATGGAAAACTCGATTAGCAATTGTAAATTCTTGATTGGTATCATCGATTTCACCGATTTTGGCATAGTCAGGAATTGTCTTGGCGATTAATTGGCGGATAAATTTAGTGTCTTGGAGCGATCGCCAGTTAATCACATCATCATCATGCAAGCGATCGGCAAGTACCGAAAGAAACTCTATTTCCGAAATTAGATCTGTGTCTTCCCGTTGATTGAGATGCGATTCTCCTTGATCATTAAGGCGGACAAAGTTATTGCCAGACTCAGTTGTAGTTTTGTGAGGATTTTCAAAACGCGCAAAGACAGGCAAAATTAAAGTATTCTCTTTAGCGAGTCCGTGGAAATGTCCCAGATTGGGCTTAGTGGAAATATAAATAACTGTTTGAATATTGCCAAGAGCTCGTTTGGCTTGAGTGTGGTCGGGATTTGCCGCATAAAGATTACCTCCCAAACACAACAAGGTGTCAATTTCAGAGTGATCGCCAGCAGCAATGAGAGCGCGAGTGTCATAACCCTGTACTCGACTAAGCGATCGCTGTAATAATATCTCTAAAGCTTGCATGATCTCTTCTTTGAGGCGAATCGTCACCCCCATCGATCCAAAGCCCTGCACATTAGAATGTCCACGAATGGGCATTGTTCCCGCCCCTTCTTTGCCTACATTACCCGTCAGGAGTGCGGTATTGGCAATACTAAAAACATTATCGACTGCATTAGAATGTTGAGTGACCCCCATAGCCCAAGCAAAGACGACCTTTTGCGAAGTACCAATCATTTTGGCTGCAATTTCTAATTCTTCTTGAGAAACCCCGCAAGTGTCGATGATAGTTGACCACTCAAGCGATCGCACCTGTTCAACCACAGTTTCCCAATCCTCTGCATGTTGTTGTAGAAAGTCATAATTAACCCAATTATTTTCAATTAAGGCTTTTTGGATTCCCAGAAAAACGGCAGTATCACTGCCTGAAATTGGTTGAAGGTAATGGGAAGAGATTTCTGAACCTTTGAGAAAAGACTTGATGGGATAGGCGGGGGAAGCGAATTTGACTAGTCCAACTTCAATCAAAGGATTAATGACAATCACTTTGCCGCCGCGATCGCGCAACTGGATCAATTCATTCATCAAGCGGGGATGATTTGCGGGGGCATTAGAGCCAATCAATACGATGCAATCGCTTTGTTTTAAGTCAGCAAGACTGACCATCGAAGTTCCCGAACCAAATACTTGATTTAGTCCCACCGTTGATGCTGAATGACATAGATCGGAGCAGTCAGCAAGATTATTAGAACCAAGCGATCGCATAAGTAGTTGCAAAAGAAATGCAGCTTCATTTGATGAACGCCCCGAACTATAAGATGCTAAACGTTCGGGGGCGATTTGAAAGGATGCGGTAACAATTTGATAGACTTGCTCCCATGAAATGCGCTCATAGTGATCGCTATGGGCATGTTTGATCAAAGGGAAACTTAACCGACCTAAGCGATCGGCTTCCATCGAACTCAGTTGTTGTAATTCAGAAATAGTATAACGCTCGAAAAAATGCTTGGGAATTGGCTCCATTAATTCTGAGGCGATCGCTTCGACACTCTTGGCACAGCGCTGTAAATTTTCTTCATCCTCATTCTGAAATCCACCCTTTTGTCCGCCAGTTCCCCACGCACAAGATAGACAAGCACTCTTATGCAACAATGTTTTCCAAAGTAATCCACCTTTAAGATCCAGTGTTTTTTCTGCCCAATAACCAATTACGGGCAATCCGCCACCCATAGTTGGCTTAGCTCCAGTAACATCTAATTGGCTGTCTGGAAATGTTTCAGATGAGATTACATCAGCCATAGCTTTGAATGAATGCGACTACAAAAACTATAGCTGAGTTTTTGAATTTATTTTATTGTTGCGATCGCTAGCCGTGACATCATTATTGCTAACCAATTTCCACCAGAACGTATGCTTGACCGTCGCCAATATGCCCCCGCAACCGAAAGAAACCGTGAAGTAATCCTAGACGTACTTTTAGAAGTATTGCCACCACAAGGCACAGTGCTAGAGATAGCCAGTGGGACAGGAGAGCATTCAACATACTTTGCCCCACACCTACAACCCCGCCAGTGGATACCATCAGATCCAAACCCTATGGCGATCGCTAGTATTACGGACTGGCAAAAGTACCATCCATCAGACAATTTAGCTTTACCTGAATTGATTGATGTCACTACACCGAATTGGAGTGACAACGAATATTTGTCAAACCAAGATATACAGGCGATCGTCAATATCAACATGATTCATATTTCACCTTGGCAAGCCTGCTTAGGATTAATGACAGGAGCCAAAAAACTATTGCCAGTGAAGGGGATTTTATACATATATGGAGCATTTAAACAAAATGGCATACATACAAGTGAGAGTAACGCTGCATTTGATGAAAGTTTGCGCTATCAAAATCCTGAGTGGGGGGTAAGAGATCTTGAAGATGTGGTTGCGATCGCCGCCGACCAAAATCTAAGTCTAAAAGAAATCAAACCGATGCCAGCTAATAATCTATCCGTGATTTTTTATGTTACGGATTAGTAAAATGCGATCGCTACTCAACCAATGAGTATTTAGAGTTGTCGTGTGATCGGGATTCGGCTTTTGTGAGGAGATTGGAGAGGGCGTTTTAGGGTTATGATCGCTTCATCGGCAAGTCTTTTATAGGAGGAAAGCGTAAAACCCGCGTCCTTTAGTCGAGGGATATAAGCGCAGTCTGAATTTATAGTTTGCCAATCGCGTATTCAATGAGACTGAGCAAAGATTTGCTCATCTGTTCAAAGCCTTGACGCTTTAGAGCCGAAATTGCGATCGCATCGGGATATTTTTCTAGGATTTTTTCTGGTTCAGACACAGCATCAACTTTATTGAAAACTAATAAAATTGGGCCCACCGTGATCGGCATATTTTTGAGAATTTTATCTACCGACTTAAGTTGATCTTCCCATGCAGAATGAGAGGCATCGACAAGATGTACTAAAACATCGGCTTCCGACACTTCTTCAAGGGTTGCTCGAAAAGCATCAACGAGAGATTTTGGAAGCTCGTGAATAAAGCCCACAGTATCGGTGAGTAGAACTGTGTGCAGTTGGTCATCTTTACCCGTCAGAGTCAGGCGACGGGTGGTTGGATCAAGAGTCGCGAATAATTTATCAGCAGCATAAACATCGGCTTTGGTCATCGCATTGAGTAATGTCGATTTACCCGCATTGGTATAACCTACGATCGCCACAGTCGGAACTTCTTGATCGACTCGTTTTTGACGAATCCGCGATCGCTGGGCTTGTAAATGATTAACCTGTTGCTGAAGAAAGGTGATCCGCTTTTGGATCACGCGGCGATCAGACTCTAGCTTGGTTTCCCCAGGTCCACGAGTACCAATACCACCACCGAGTCTCGATAGGGCTTGCCCATGTCCCGCTAGGCGCGGTAAACGGTATTCCAATTGTGCTAACTCAACTTGTAATTTCCCTTCCGATGATTGGGCACGTTGAGCAAATATATCTAGAATGACTTCGGTACGATCGCTGACTCGCAAGCCGATCATTTTCTCTAAGTTGCGCGTTTGTGAAGCCGTAAGCTCTCGATCAAAAACTACGAGATTCGCGCCTTTAGTTTGGGCGGCGATCGCTAGTTCTAAAACTTTACCTTCACCGAGAACCGTTTGAGGATGGGGACGTTCACGCTTTTGCCAGAGTGCATCTAATACTTTGCCGCCAGCACTCTCCACTAAATGACCAAGTTCGATCATTGCAAAGGGCATCGAATCAGATTTTTCCTTTTGATGCATTAATCCCACTAGCATCACACGATCTTGATTATCGTCTGTGGCGCGTCCTGCAAAATTACGACTAAATTCTTCTTCTAGCCCTTCAACTAATTCTAAAAAATCCTGTTTGGAGAGAGCATCTAAAGTCATAGGCTTGGACACGCGCCAAGCATATTGTTGTTCAGGCAATTCTGTATCGGATGCTGGCAATAAATGCGCTAGATAGGCTTGCTCAGCATAGCCTTTAGGATTTACAGGCAAAATAACTAGTGCATCCAAGCGCTGCATTAACATGGCTGTTAAGTCGGTGGGATTTGGCGGCAAAGCGTCTGGAGTCGCACAGATACAGCGCAGACCACTGAGGCGATCGCTGCCATAGCGCGGTAATTCTAGGGGTGGAATCTTGGTTTGATTAGGTGTACCGATCGCAACGCGAATCACCTGTCCACGACGGTTGATATAAATACAAACAGCGTCCTTTAGCTCACCACTAATTGCGGCAAGACGTTGAGCTAGTTCGGGTGTGGTGAGGCTATCTTGGGGCAAGCGCGATCGATAAAGTCGGTCTAATTGCTTTAATTGATGCGCCTTCAATCCTTGAATTTTTCCGTAAATAGTTTCGATATGCGTTACTTGTTATAGGTTTAATTGGTAACTAGCGGTACAAAGCACAGCTAATTATCATTATACGGGGTAATCTTTTGCTATTTCTTAGCTTTCTTTTTGCCTTTATTGGCATTAAGTATTTCTGTCTGAGCGATTTCGGCATCGAGAATGGTTTGCCCTGTCGCGGCTAAGAAGACATCATCAAGGCTAGGGCGTGACTGGGAAAGACTAAAGACCTCGATATCAACAGCCGCTAACATATTTTGAATTTCGCTAATCGCATTTGCCTCTGGGGTCACAAATAAGTTCACTGCATTACCTTGTGCGGCATTGATCGTAATGCTCTGAACGATGGGTAACTGTTGCAAAATCTTTTGTGCATATTCAGCCTCATGGCGTTCAGCAAATTCGCGAATCCTGATCGTGATGCGATCGCCACCTACTTTAGTTTTCAACTCGCTAGTTGTACCTTCAGCGATAATTTTACCTCGATCAATAATTGCCACGCGATCGGCAAGGGCATCAATTTCTTCAAGGTAATGACTACTGATTAATACTGTCACGCCCGATGCTCTCAGCTTGCGTAAAAATTCCCAAATGGCAATCCGACTTTGAATGTCTAGCCCCACCGTTGGTTCATCAAGAATTAATACCGATGGTTGATGCAGTAGCCCTGCGGCTAAATCAAGACGCTTTTTTAAGCCCCCTGAATATGTGCCTGAAAGCTGATCGGCATAGGTTTGTAGTTGTAGTAAATCTAATACTTGATCAATGCGATCACTAATTTCCTTTTTAGGAATGTGGTACAAAGCTGCTTGAAAACGTAATAATTCACGCCCCGTTAGTACTTTATCTAAGGCGACTTCCTGTGCGACATAACCTAAGCGATCGCGAATTGCTCTTGGTTCTCTTGCCCCAGCCACCTCTATTAGTCCTGAATCAGGTGTCGTCAAAGTGCATAAACAACGCATGGTTGTAGTTTTACCTGCCCCATTTGGACCTAATAGTCCATAAATTTGACCCTGCGTAACATTTAGAGAAATTCCATCTACGGCAATAGTCTCGCCATAAGTTTTCCTGAGATTTTCAATTCGTACTGCCGATTGCATGGATGTATCTAATTATTACGTTCGTTCTAGTATTTTATCTTAGTCTTAGAAACAATACTACGGACAAATTGGGGCAGAGATGGAGCCGTAGTTACAAAGTTTGTGGAAATTAGGGTGTAATTTAATTGAAGTAAGGTCTAAATCTAACAGGGAAATAAAGCGTTCAAGGAGATGGCGATTGAAAGCTGAGCGTTTATAAC
>CALRWX020000074.1:0-19613 GCA_943371975.1 Pseudanabaena sp. UWO311
TCACTGGGATTTATAAACTGTCGTCCACAGTCAGCACAAATGTGATTTTGCTTTCCTTGCTTAATTCCATTTTTCCTTATGTGTTCTGATCCACACTTTGGACACTTCATCTTTCTTGTTTGAACTCATACTTCATTATGCAACGCCAACTTTTATACTGCCCGCTTAGCGGGCAGTATAAAAGTTTATTACTGCTTTTTGAAAGTTACAAGTTTTATAAACTTGCTAAGCCCAAATATGTGATTTTCGTTGGTTCGACCTTGAACCGACAGGGTAATATTTTTACGCCTCTAGCGATCGCCTCGGTGAGAAGCTTGCCATATTCAGGATCGGCTTGTGCACCTGCGGCAAAGCGATCGCAATCACCGCGATTAATAAAGAAAATTAAAGCAGCAGATGTATTTTCATTAATTACGGACATGAGTTCGCGCAAATGTTTTTGACCTCGCGTCGTCACCGTATCAGGAAATAAAGCTAAACTTCCCTTACACCAAGTTGTATTTTTAACTTCCACATAGATTCTTTTTCCACTATTAATATCAGTCAAGAGAAAATCTATACGACTTTTTTCATTGCCATACGCAACTTCTCCTTTCACCGTTGTATATGGCTCTAATTCTGGAACTAGGTGACGCTCAAGCATATTCCCAATTACTCGATTAGGAAGACTAGTATTTACCCCTATCCATTCATTATCTAGATAAATCGCTTCCCAACTATAGGCGAGTTTACGCTTGGGACTAGGGTGATAGGAAACTAAAACAGGGCTTCCAATTTCGCATACACCTGTCATTGGTCCCGTATTTGCACAATGGGCAGTAACTATTTCGCCATTATCCAGTTCTATATCAGCAAAGAAACGTTTGTAGCGACTGACAAGACGACCTGTGATGAGATCATTGTAAGTATGAACTTGTGGCATGTTAAATGTAATATAGACGGTGCAAAGCGTCGCTCATATTACCATGAACAGAAAGTCCCTGAGGTAGGTTGCAATATGATAATCAAACATAATCTGCATCGTCATCTAATTAAACTAGAACAGCGTGATGGCGTACTTCAAGTGGTCGGTGGAAATTTTTGGTATTCCTATTTTCGCGATCCCTATCATCTCTTGCTCACAATCCCTTGGATTGGATTTTTTTTGATCGTCGTAGGCTTCGATATATTTCTCAATGCTATTTTTGCAGTTCTCTATTTACTCGATACTAATGCGATCGCAGGTGTCAAGGAAGTAGGCTTTTTGGAAGCTTTTTTCTTTAGTGTCCAAACTCTTGCTTCCATTGGCTATGGAGTGATGATTCCTCAGACTCTATACGCAAATATAATTGTCGCATTGGAATCAATTGTAAGCTTAATGTTGTTTGCTGTGATTACAGGAATAGCCTTTACGAGATTTGCTAAATCCTCTTCCCGTGTAATGTTTAGCCGTGTGGTAACTATCCATGATTATAATGGTATTCCGACACTCATGTTTCGCACCGCCAACGAACGCCAGAACAACATTCTTGAAGCCCAATTGAGAGTTTATCTGATAATTGATGAAATCACATCGGAGGGACAAATGATGCGGCGATTGCATGAATTAAAGTTAGTGCGCGATCATTCTCCAGTGTTTTTATTGTCATGGACAGTGATGCATGCTATTGACGAAATTAGTCCTCTATATGGTTTGACTTTGGAAACAATGGAGCGGCTACACGCTCAAATTCTTGTCTCGCTTACAGGTGTTGATGAAACAATTGAAGGAACTATCCATGCTCGACATATGTATGCTGCCCACTCTCTCATGTTTAATCAACGTTTTGTGGATGTGATTCACATGGGTAAAGATGGGCATCGCTATCTTGATTACAACTATTTCCATGAAACAGTAGCGATTTAAAGAACTAGATTTTTATTCTACAAAGCAATGTATTTTAATGTTAGGATGTAAATCTACAATGTCTGCTCCCAGTCATTGATACTGTTGACACGTTTGATAATTCTGTCTCTGATCCGTCTGACACCAATTTCAAAAATGGTAAATAAATCCATCTTTGGAGCTTTAAAATCCCTCTGGGTAAGGTTTTAGATTCTTAGCAATGTCTTGAAACATCTAAGAATTGGTATGACTACAAATTGATCCACTAACAGCGACAGACCGACAAAAAATTTGGAGTTCTATGTCTTCCTCTTCAATTCCCTTGCCTGTAAAGAAATCTTCTGTACTTAATAAATCTGTAACTCATAAATCTTCTGCCCCGATCGCATCGGCGGAGGGTTTCGCAGCCCTAGGTTTATCTGAGCAAATTGTCCGTGCTGTCGCTGCACGCGGCTATACCCAGCCCACACCAATTCAGTCCCAAGCGATCCCTGTTGTCCTTTCAGGTCGCGATCTCCTAGCTGGCGCTCAAACTGGCACAGGTAAAACCGCAGGATTTACCCTACCGATTTTGCATTTGCTATCTAATAAAGTCGTTAAGCGATCACCTACTGGCAAAATCCCCATTCGCGCCTTGATCCTGACTCCTACCCGTGAACTCGCCGCCCAAGTCGAAGACAGCGTGCAGATGTATGGTCGGCATTTGCCCCTAACTTCTATGGTGATCTATGGTGGTGTGAATATTAATCCCCAAATTAATCGTCTGAGGGGTGGCGTAGAAATTTTGGTGGCGACACCCGGACGCTTGCTAGATCATGTGCAGCAAGGACGCTTAGATTTGTCGAAGGTAGAAATCTTAGTATTAGATGAAGCCGATCGCATGTTGGACATGGGCTTCATTCGTGATATTAAGCGAATTCTTGCCCTGTTACCCAGAGAACGCCAAAATCTTTTGTTCTCAGCTACTTTCTCCAATGAGATTAAATCCTTTGCGAGTACCTTGCTCAATCAACCTGTACTGGTGGAAGTTGCGGCTCAGAATGCTACGGCGGATTTGGTGACCCAGCGAGTTTTCCCTGTTGATCGCGATCGTAAGCGGGAGTTACTCACGCACTTGATCAAGACTCATAACTGGTATCAGGTCTTAGTTTTTACCCGTACTAAACATGGAGCTGATCGCCTTGTGAAGCAGTTACACCAAGATGACATTGTGGCAATGGCTATTCATGGTAATAAGAGCCAAGCGGCTCGAACTCGCGCCCTCGGTAAATTTAAAGATGGCAGTTTGCAAGTCTTAGTTGCGACCGATATTGCTGCACGAGGCTTAGATATTAGCGAACTACCCCATGTCGTTAACTATGAGTTACCGAATGTCCCTGAAGACTATGTGCATCGCATCGGGCGCACAGGTCGAGCTGGCTCCTCAGGTGAAGCAATTTCTCTAGTCTGTGTCGATGAGCGCAAGTTTCTCTCTGATATCGAGAAGTTAATCAAGCGATCGCTGCCTCAAGAAATCATTGATGGCTTCAATCCTGATCCCTATGCTAAATCTGAACCAATCATCATGGGTAGACAACAAAAGCATCAACCTCGTCGAGGTGGGCATAGGGATAATAATCCTGTATCCAAGTCATTATCACAAGTTCCAAGCAAATCATCGCATCAATTACAGAAAACCCAATCTGGTAGAACTGTCGCCAAGCCTATTCAAACTAATCGGTAATTGACTGATTCAAAAAATGCTTGAGTTGGGAATTGGGCTCAAACTAAAAATAGCAATCCGAAATGAGTTAAAACAGGCTTCGAAATGCTCAGTGCAGAGCTTTGCTCAGCCATCAGTCCAAGCTGGCTGAGCGAAAATGAAAAAAGTTCATGAATTCCGACTGATACCTGCAAAAATTTGGCTGCCAACGCGAATCATGGTTGCCCTAGCTTTAACAGCGATCGCATAGTCCGCCGACATACCCATTGAGAGTTCCGTAATGTTTGCCCAATGGGGAAGCGATCTCAATTTCTCCACTAATTCCCCCACAAGACTAAAGACTTGATAGGCTTGTGATTCATCTAAGCCAAGGGGCAGAATAGTCATTAATCCAACGATATTTAGATGGGTTAATTGCTCTAACCTTGGTAAATCCGCTAATAGTTCTGGTTCTGTCCAACCCGATTTATGAGGATCTTCCGCCAGTTTTACTTGCAATAAAAATTTGGGGGATTTTCCCGACTCAGCAATGAGGCGATCGCATTGTTCCGCGAGACTTAAGCGATCTAGTGAATGAATCCAATCAAATTGCGCGATCGCTTGTTTTGCCTTATTACTTTGCAAAGAACCGATCATGTGCCAAGTAATATCTGTTAAATCGGCTAATTCCAATTGCTTCAGCTTGGCATCCTGCACCCGCGATTCGCCAAAGTCGCGTACACCAGCAGCGTATGCTGCACGAATTGCTGCTGTCGTCGTATATTTGCTGATAGCAACAAGTTTAACCTGTGGTGGTATCTGACTATGAATTTGATGAACACGCTCAGCGATCATTGTAGCGATCGCCGCATCGGAAATAACTTCAGACATTAAATGTAGTTAACAAGTTTAATGGATAGATTTTGCAGAGTTACTACTATAGCCTGAATATTTTTGATCCGATTCAATTATTCAAAAAATTACAACAGGGCTTATCAACTCCCGAACATCAGGAAGTTGTCAAAAAATTGGAGCAATTCGTATTCTTAAAAACCATTTAAGAATACGAATTGTCTAGATCCCCCTCAATTTGTATTCACGGGCATCTAAACCAATAGATTTATAGAAATCAGCCCGTTCAAATACAGTCAGCGTATGGGTCGCAAATAATGTCAACAAAAAGAAATGCGCCCATAATTTCGCTTGCCATGTTCCCCATAGCTTTGGCTGCGATCGTAATAGCACCTTAAAGAAATCGCCATGACGGTTCTCATCTTGACACCAGCTTTCAAAATACTGAAAGAGAGGATAGAATTTATTTTCGGGATGAGCCTGTAAATGGTAATGCACTAAAATATAGCGCCAGTAGCATCTAATTGACGCAATTTCAAGCGTTCTGGGGCAAAGTATTTGCCAAAATTGCGATCGCAAGTTAAATGATATTTCGCTTCAATCTCTTTCTGAGAAAGTTCAAACTGACACATCAGTTCCATAATGATCGAACGGCGCAAAATGTCATCAGCATTAAGCGTAACACCTCGCTCAATCGCCAATTTACCAGCATCGATCGCCTTATAAAAATCCTGCAAACCCTTATGATTTTGGGTATAGACATTTTGCAGCATGCTGATGGAAGTCATGCCAAAGCCCAAAAGGTCAGATTCAGGCTTGGTGGTATAGCCCTGAAAATTGCGATGTAACTTACCTTCACTTTGAGCGATCGCTAATTCATCATTAGGTTTTGCAAAATGATCCATGCTGATAAGCACATGGCCATGCTTGGTTAAGATTTCAATCGTCATTTCCATAATTTGCAACTTCTCTTCAGGGGAAGGCAAAGTCGCTTTATCAATTTTCTTCTTTTGTAATGGCTTCAGCCAAGGCACATAAGCAAAGTTAAATACAGCAATGCGATCGGGATCAAGCTTGATGGTTTTAGCAAGGGTTTCGCGGAAAGTTTCTAGGGTTTGTTAGGGCTGTCCATAGATTAAGTAGGTCAGCAAAAGAAACCTGTAAATGCCTAGATCCCCGACTTTTTCTAGGCAAGCAAAGACAATTTGCAAATTCACAAAAAAAGTCGGGGATCTTAATCTTTGCTTTTTAAGTTTTCTTATGCCTAGCTACTTAAATCTACATTCACATCTTCAAATCCCACTTCACGCATCCAGCGCATTCCATATCAATCAATGAAGATGCGGTGAAGCGTCGCTTCCATTTATTGTGGGGTTGTACTGCTCCAAATCCCCTCAGGTTGAGCAATACCAGCCAATAGACTTATCTGCTCTGATGTCATTAAATAAACCCATGCTAAACCGAGAAAAGATTGAGTTAGATTAAAAACTTCTATCTGTTGACGATTATATAAATTTTCAGATTTAGGGCGATCGCTGTGATAACCTTCTAATTCGTCCAGAGATTCTAAAATGCTTACATCTTTAAATGAGAGCAAATATCCATAAACTGGAGCATTACCAATAATCATCGCAGGGTAGCCCATTGGTAAAGCAAATAATTCACCATAGGCGATCGCCTGTTGCTGAGCAATTACTTTACCCTCACAGTATTGAGAAAAATTTTCTTCGTTAGGCTTAAGTGTGCCATAGACAAAAATATGGCATTGTGTTTCATTTAGACTTAATTTCATAGGTAAGAAAATACTAGCAAATATGGTAAAGGGGATCGCTACATTTCCTAGGGAGATCGCACGCGGCATCATAATTTAGCGCGGGGTCTATTGATAGGCTTGCAAGAGCTTCTGGCGATCGCAACTAGTCAATTCCAAAAGTTCTGCTTCGGAAATTAATAACCGTTCTAGATCGGCTCTCATACATTTAGATGCCGTCATTGAGGTAGTCATGAACAAGGGGCTTCAGCCCCTTGTTTTTTATCCAAATCCATATTGCTGTGCTGACAGCAATATGGGGCTTAGGTTACTTAATCTTAACTACTTAGCTGAATATCACTAAAAATAATCTCATAGTTTTTGGTGTGACCTTGTTCATTAGATTGCACGCTCTGCTTCGTCATTACATAGTAATTGCCAATCTTTTTGTAGGTATCTTCAAAGCGAGCTTGACGGACAATCTCGTCGGTCTGAGGATTGCGGAATACCGCCGTATAGAGAGAAGAAACATAACCTTCCCCAGTATCCAAATGTCCGAGGTGATTGATCACAAAGCCAATTCTTCCCATTACACGGCTGACCATCGAGATCTCAGCGCCACGTACTTTATAGTTTGATCCCATAGAATCGCCCGTTACCAAAATTTCTACGGCTCCCGACTCATCAGTTTCGCCGAGATTAAAGCTGGATTTACCATGAGCTTCTTCAAAGGTTTTGCGTTTGCGGTGAGTTACTACATCTCGCAACTGGTTGTAGAGCCATTCTTGACCTTCATCAACGGAGATTGTCTTTTCTTCCCCGCTAGGAGTACGACTGGTACGCTCAACTAATTGAGGCTCATCCATGCTCACTTCCACTGACAAATCAGCATTAATACGAGCTTTGCCTGTGCGAGCCACGCCATTGATCGCCACAGATACATTGGCGCTTAGACCAGAGAAGTTACTATCCCATGTATAACGATTTTCGTAAGCTGCTTGAAATAAAGCGCGAGCGTTAGTATCAGACTTACTTTCGGGGGCTAATGTAACCATTTTTGTTTAAAGTTCTTTGGGGTTTTATGCTTTTATATTTTATCTCGAAAATACTAAGGCTATAAGAGAGAAAGGTGCTAAGCAGCCTTGTCTTAATATATGACATAAAACCCAAATAATGTGGGGCGGTGCAAAGCGCCGCCCCACATTATTTGGGTTTTGATTTGTTCAAATACAAGTGACTATGGCTATAACTAATTTCCGGGAGTAGGTTTGAGTGTAAACAAGAAATCTAAACGAGTTGTCTTAGCATCAACATTAGTGGAAGTAACGGCTATCCCGTTGATCGCATCCAGAACTGCACGAATTTCTGTAAAGCTAGGATTGGTTTTTACTTCAGGGGGTAAAAGGCGATCGGCGAGAGTTAGTGCGGTAGTCATATTCAGATAGAAATAACCACTATTTGCTTTGGGCAATCCCGTAGTTAAAATTTGGAAGGGACTGCTTTCGGGTAAATTACGGCTAGGTTTAGGCACAAAGCTGTCGGCTAGATCTCCCATTGACCAGAAGACAAAGTTGTTATCCAAATTGCCACGAGTCGCAACTGTGGTATTGGCGATCGCCCAAGTCACCACAGACTTATCACCAATTTGCTTTTGCTTTAGCTCAACCGCTTTAGGTAATAAGCCGCTAGAGGACTGAGCAGCTTTATCGATTTTTTCTAAAGCTGTTCGCGCTAAGGTTTCTTCGCTGGCTTGGGCGATCGCCACAAAGCCAAATCCCGAACTTGCCAAAATACCTTGATTATTAGGAATTGCCGCAATCGCAAATTCACCATTCATCCATTTGAGAATGTCCTGATCAAGATCGAGTTTAGTCGCATCTTTAACGCCTTTGCGAATTTGCTCAATCAGTTGTGCAGAACTCGCATTTCCCTTTGCCTGAGACACCAGCGACTGCCAAGACTGATAGAGATTTACTCCCGAAACTAGTAGAAATGTTTCCTGCGGCAGTAAATTAAGTACTTTTGCTTCATTATTGGCGAGTGGACTAGAATTGTCATTTTTAAGATAAGTACTAATCTCAAAGCGTAAGCCTTCTTTTTGTGTGCCCCCTGTCAAGGTCATCGCGTCCAGTTCACGCCGAGACTGGGCGATCGCCGATTCATTTAAATTTAGCCTTGCCTGAGAGCCAATAAACTCTAAGGCAACTTCGCCATCAAGATAAACCTGTAGCAATGGCTCGGTAATCTTGGTTTTGTTTGTCGAGCCATAGATCTTGGCAAAGCTAGGCTTTTTCGCTAGTGAAGGACTATTACCTTTATAGGTGTCAATCGTCTGTTGAATCAAATTTGCACTTGTCGCGATCGCCACATACTGCCCACCGAGATCAGTAGTTACAACACTATTGTTAGGGTCACGAGTAGGAGACTCATAGTAGGTGACATCTTTATATTTCTTAGATGTAAACTTTGCCCCTTGTTGGGTCAAAGCCTCGCGATATTTAGTCAAAAAAGCATCGGACTTACCGCGATCGCGGGTTGGGGCGATGATTAAGGTTGCTGCGGGTGCTTGAGGCTGGGCGGCATTTGGAATAAGTGCCGTAATAATGTGACCACCCTCTAGCCAAGGCTGAACATCGCGACCATATTCTGTCTTGCTCTGCACCAGCAAAGAATTAAGTGGTGATTTTGTAATCCCGTCGCCGATTAGCTTTTGCGAAGCAGGCGTACCAAATTGAGCCAATTTATTCCAAGGCTCAGATTTGGTATTAAATGCCATTACTACCTGTGCTTCTTGGGGGATCGCTGCGGCAGCTCCTAAAACACCTTGAGTTGCTTGCGATCGCTGCGAAAAATAGAAATAAGCTCCTCCCGATCCTGCGGCGATCACTGCCGCCCCAATACCAATATAGGTAAGAAGTTTTGCCTGTTTTGGTTGGGCAGATTTGTTAGTTCTAGATGCCTTCGACATGGTTATGGACTAAACCTAAAATTTACAAGATGGTAATCGCCAAGTTTCCATCAAGATACTACAGAATCGGTTACAGACGATTAAATAGTTTATAGTTTCGACAAAAAAGAAAGCGCCGCAGTGCGCCGCTTTCTTTTTTACTTGAGTTCGGTTTGTAAGTATTCAACTACTGAGTCGATCGCCACCAATGTAGCTACTTTTGTAGCCCGATTCACGATTTCCACCTTGCCATCAGCGATCGCTTTGCCAGTAACGACACGATAGGGTATACCAACCAGATCGGCATCCTTGAACTTCACGCCAGCCCTCTCATCGCGATCGTCTAGCAGTACTTCCACACCTGCTGCATTGAGTGCCGTATACAGCCTTTCGCCAACATCGATTTGCATCGCATCGCCAACATTTGGCACGGTGACAATCACATGATAGGGAGCGATCGCTTTATTCCAGATGATGCCATCTTTGTCGTAGGATTGTTCAACGGCGGCTTGGGCGAGGCGAGATACACCTAAACCATAGCAACCCATCACTAGAGGAAGTTCTTCACCTTGTTCGTTAGTAAAAGTCGCTTTCATCGCCTTGGAATACTTAGTTCCCAATTGGAAAATATGCCCAACTTCGATACCTCTAGCAGTTTGCAAGATCTGCGAAGGATCATGAACTGCGCGATCGCCTGTCTTTGCCTTATCGAGATTTACAACTGTAGGCAGCGTGAAGTCTTTACCCCAATTTGTGCCAACAACATGATAATCAGCTTCATTTGCACCAGTGACGAAGTTCTGCAAATCGGCAACGGTGCGATCGGCTAGACGGAGAAACTTTGGTGCAACATTTGCAGTTTTATTAATATAGGAGTCCTCAAGATCGGGTGCGATAAATCCAACAGGAAGTTTAGAATGCGCCCATTTCTGTTGTGATTCAGGATCAGCAACTTGGAGGTTAATGATTGCTTTCCCACCGTAATTAGCGGCTAGTTTAGTTAGTTCATTTTGCAACTTCACTTCATTAACATCGCGATCACCTCGAATGCTTACTAGCACTAAAACCGTTATGCCATTGTCGTACACAACTTGATAAAGTACCTGTTTCACAATTTGAGTAGGATCGCTCTTCAAAAATTTGGAGACAGTTTCGATAGTTCCCTTCTTTGGAGTATGCACTTTCTCGAATTTCTCAAAATGCGAAGGAACTGGATCCGGTGGGATGGATATCGCTTTCTCGACATTGGCGGCGTAGCTACTATCTTCGGTAAAAAGAATGTCATCTTCACCAGCTTCCGCTAGCACCATAAACTCCTGCGAACCGGAACCGCCAATCGCTCCTGAGTCAGCTTCTACAGCCCGAAATTTCAGACCGCAGCGATCGAACATTTTTCGATAGGCGCGATCCATTTCATAATAGGTTTCTTTGAGGCTTTCTTCACTATCATGGAAGGAATAGCCATCTTTCATGATGAACTCACGACCGCGCATCAGACCAAAACGAGGGCGAATCTCATCGCGAAATTTGGTTTGGATTTGATATAAGTGCTGTGGCAATTGGCGATAGGAGCGAATTGTATCTCTAGCGATCGCTGTAATAATTTCCTCATGGGTAGGTCCCAGACCGACTTCACGACTAGCGCGATCGGTAAGGGCAAACATGATCCCTTCTGCCTTGGTGTAGGTATCCCATCTCCCTGACTCCTGCCATAATTCCGCAGGTTGCAGTTGCGTCAACAGACATTCTTGCGCTCCTGTGTCGTTCATCTCTTGTCGGACGATCGCCGAGATTTTTTGCAGGACACGCCACATAAGCGGCAAATACACATACAAGCCAGAGCCTACGCGCCTGATATAACCAGCACGGAGTAGTAGTTTGTGACTTGTGAGTTCTGCTTCGGCGGGATCTTCGCGCAGAGTGACCCAGAGCATTTGAGATAGACGCATATTTCCGAGGTGTTCGCTAGAAGTATTCGCTAGAATTTCGTTAATCTGTGAATAACGATTCTGCTTGTCAATCATATCAGGACTTGGGGCGCTGATGGCGATCTCTATAACTAAAGGGTAGCAAGATAATTCGCATAATTTAGGAGATCAGAATGTACCATTCTCCGATTTTATAATGGCTTTCAGGAGATGCTTGATTTTGTTGGGTGCGCTCTAACAGTCTCATAATTGATAATAATTCTAAATTTTAGGTTCGCTTTCGATTTCAGCATGAGTACTTATCCAAATCCAGAGATATCCTTCTTCTATTTGTGTAGCATGGCTTGGTCGAATTCTATAAACCATTTACTCGCCTATTCATCCCCACAACCAACGATCTCCCCTCAAAAGAATCAATAGATTCTACATCATTCTTTTTAGCTGTTTATAGACTTCATCATCGTTTCGTTTATCAATTAATAAGATTTCTAATGTTTGTTCTTCCACATAGTAGACTATCCGATATTCACCAATATCGGCTCTGTGATAAGGATACCCTTTCAACCTTAAAGAATCTTGAGGATAAGGATTTGAGAGTAATTCGGTGATTTTGGTTGCAACTTGTTTGGCGTGCTTGTCTGGCAGTCTTTTTAAGCGTTTGGCGGCTTGTCGAGACAGGTTAATCTTAAGCATTTAGAATCTCTGATAATAAAGCCTCGCTTTCTGTAATGCCAATAAAACCTTCTTGTTTGGCTAGATCTGCTTTTAGAGCTAAAAATTGATTTTCTAAATCTAAAAACCTTTCAAATTCTTCGATTGACATCATAATTGCGACGCTACGCCCTTTTTTAGCTATTTGTACTGGCTCTCTACGTGCTAGGTCTAATAGTTCGCCAAAACGGTTTTTAGCTTCTGATGCACCTAATGTTTTCATATTTATGTTTCCTAACACTACTTTTAGCTATTATAGCCATTTTAGCTGTTTTAGCCATAAGTACCCCCTCTAAAAAATCAACCAGCGATCGCCTATCCAATCCCCACAAACGGCGATCGCTTCTTAATTGTTTAACAGTTCAAGAAATTCATCTACTTCTAATTCCACTTGCCGAATAATTGCTCGTAAAGTTCCTTTGTCAAGCGTTTTATGATTGGGAATTACTACTTCTGCAAAGGGTTCGTCTCGACAGAGGATAATATGACTGCCTTTTTGCCGTTTCACAGAAAACCCAGCTTTACTCAAGGCTTTAATACATTCTTTTCCTGAGATTTGTGGTAATTTACTCATACAGCGAGCATTACAGTTTCAACTCGGTCTTCGGGAATAATACGACCTTCCTCTTGCAGAACCTCAATATATAGTTCAATTGCTTCTTGAATATTAGCAATCGCAACTTCTTTGGTTTCTCCTTGACTAATGCAGGGAGGCAGGCTAGGACACTGAGCAACCCAATAACCATCTTCACCAGGATAAATAATTACCTGTCTCATAATTTAGCTTATACAGTTTTATATTTTTGTATCTTATCATTTTACTCTTCAAAAGTAGTAAAAGCGATCGCCTATCCATTCCCCATAAACAGCGATCACATATCCATCGAAAATTAAAGTAAGGCGATCACTCTTCATCTTCTTCAAATTTATTTGAGCCTGAATCATCTGAAATTAAAACGGGTTTACCCATTGCTAATTCTATTTTATTAAGTATCATGCGTTGGCGAGATGACATGAAACCTTCAAAATTATCTTGCCGCAATGTGATTGGATCTATGTAATGCGACATAAGAATAGCATTCATGCCCTCTTCATTAAGTTGAACGCTTGAATGATTCTGAAGATGGTTTAAATAATCGCTTGGTGCTTTCCCGCCAATTGTACGATTGGCTTTAAAAGATATTGGAGTTTTGTTGATTATTGAGTTGTAACGAGATGCGGGAATACCTTGTCTCTCACACCAGCTTTTTGGAAATATGTGATGAATATCAAGCTTGCGCTCTTCCCAATCACTTTCATCCAGATCTTTAATAGCAATTTTCCAAAAAAAGTCTTTAGCTCCTTCTCGTTGAAGTAAAACATTGATTCCTTTATAAGCAGCACTATTCCGAGAGCGTAAAGTTTCTGAACGCATAGGTTGAAAGTTGGCATCTCGAATAGTTGATGGTTCTCTATCGCCATCGTCAATCCAATCTATAAGTTCTTGGATGTCAAGAGCCATTCGCGTTTCTACAGCACCACCGTATAACTCACCGAGAATACCGCACCAAAACCAACGCGCAATTTTTTCGTAGACTTTATGTTGAAGCCAGCGATCATCCAGTAATGCCATTACCGATGCTAATGGAACAAGTTGAGTGCGATAGGGTAGATCATTGGTGGAAAAAAACGATTCTTGCCGCAAAAACTTAGCTGCTTTCCAATAACCATCTATGAGCGGTTGTTTCCATCTTTGATAAGCCTCTAAAGGCAATGACAAAACTGCTTCACGCTTTGCTGTTACACCCGTTACTTGTTTTCCAGCTTTTCCAGAATAAATATCTTCTTTGCGTTTTTCCCAAGAGTTTAAGAGGGTCAGACCTTGCAAAAATTCGGTAGGTTGAATTTCTCGCAGCAAATTTTGTTTTCTTAAATGTGGTTGGATTCCTTCAATATTTTCTTGCCTATTCCCAAACCATTCATCCCTCAAATTGACGTTATCAGCAGCGTAGGTGGCTGTCATAAGTTCAAAAACGGTCAGAGGCTCCCCACGCGTATTAACTTTCTCAAATACAAGACAAACAGCTTCCTTCGTATTATTTTTACTCAGTTCTATAACTGGAAGATCATAATGTTTAAATGCTTCAAGAATTTGTGTGCGAAATTCCATATAACGGAAAAATTTGTCTTTATTTTGGTTAATAAGCCCACGTTCCCAAGCATCATGATCAAGAATTTGATTACAGGGAAAAAAGAAATTCTCATATTCTTTTTCGGGGGTGCTTAGATCCAGTTTGATATCTCGACCAAAGTTTTCTCGCTGTATACGATCAGCATCAATACTAATAATTGCACTTTCATAATTTTCTTTACCTAAAAGTGCCAACTCAATATCAATGTAGTAGTAACGTTCAATTAGTTTTTTCTTTGAGTCACGAGTTTTAACAGGTTCCTTAAACATGAGAACTTGAGTTAAGGATGTGAGTCTCTGTTGTCCGTCAAGAATAAGCTTTTCTAACTTATTGGGGGTTATTTTTGTTAGATCTACACCCTCAACTGGTCGGGTTTTAAATTTGGCATCCCCTCCAGACTCTAAAAGTATAATTGCACCAACAGGGAAAGCACGAGCAATGCTTACTAAAAGAGATCTAATATGTTCATCATCCCAAACCCATCCCCTTTGAAAATCAGGCAGTTGAATTTTGCCGTTTACGATATCTTCTAGCAACGTGGCGAGTCTTGTCTTTGTTGAGTCAAATGTAGACATATCAATATTTTTCTTGAAAACTTGAGATAATTTAATGTTAGCCTTAGCTGAACGGAATTTAACAAAAATTTGGCAACTGATGTTGATTAGCCTTAATCGTCATGCAGCAATTTGTTGATAATCAATTTCTGCAATACCTACCCTTTCCTTAGCGTGTTCAATCGTCATACTGCAAAGCTGACCATCCTCATCTAAATCCAACAAAGTATTCTCATCTAAATCCCGTGTTTCCGCAGGTGTTTTCTGAGAAAAGACGATGTACAGAGTGTCCGTATCCGCAAAATATCTGATTTTCATGTTTCTAGCTCCTTGAAGTTTCTATCAAAAAACGCATTGTGAACTGTTTCACCATCTTCCAAGAGAATAACCCGTAAATATCTACCCTCATTTTCCTCTGTTTTCGCCCAACAGCGCATACGTCCATCTGCCTGAGTCTCAACTTTTAAGGGATTAGTGATCGCTTTGGCAATCCATTCCAACTTTATACCAACGCGATCAGGTCTAAGCTGCATAGATTTGAAATACTCTGTAACTTTCACTTATTTAACAATAGTATTACTACAGCGATCGCCGCACCCATAAATCTATCAGCAAACAAGCGATTTTAGCTATGAATTGAATAGGCGATCGCCACCTTCCCGTGACGCTCAAAGTAGCAATTTGCCTCTAAAAGCAGTTTCTTTAATTCGGTGGTAAAAGAACTTGCCATTTTTTAAGCCACCTGAATTAACTCTTGCCGATGAGTTATTAATTCAAACGCGATATTTTTGTTGTTCTCAATAGACATCTGATCATTAGCCGCAAGCAATTCGGGAATCATCTGCTTAAGTTTGTTGGTCAGGCGATCTAGGTTATCAGCTTCCGTCACCAAGCCCAAAATATCTGGACTCTCAGCAACCCAGACCTGAGCCTCTTGATCCCAAAACGCCTCAATTTTGTAATGACTAATCATGCACAACAACCGATTAACTTAGTTTTTATTATAGCTATTGATGAAGATGCGATCGCCATTTTGAGCAGCAAGCATGGCATTCATGTGTGTAAAAATTCGATCTAGCTCCCCAATAGTTTCTAACTCAGGAATTTCTTGAACAGAAAGCGTTTCTACTTTTCTTTTCTCTAGAAGTAACTCCATCCGATCCTGTAGGCGATCACTATACCTAAACAGACTGAGATTCCCAATTTTCTCCACGCAAATCTCATGAATTAGCAATGACTGTTTGACAAGTATTGCAGTCATAAATTATTACCTACTCTTACCGATTATTATAACGATCGCACATACTAATAAACTTCATCATGAGAACCAACATTAAGAAGTACGATCTCATCTTCATTAGTTTCCTTATTTTTCTCAATCGAAAAAATAATCCGACAATCGTAACCACAGGAGCAAGCTCTTAATCCCTCGTATTCTCCCTTGAGGCGATGGGACATTAAGTTAGGTGCAAAAATATCTTCCATCATTTGCAGTAATGTTTTCTCAACTTGTTGCTGTAAAATAGCATTACGATCCACAAACTTCTTCAAAGCCCTTTTGAACTTAGAAGTTAGAACCAGCTTTCTCATACTGCCTCAGAATCATTCAGATAACTACGCAAACCTAGAATTGCCTCCTCAGCCGTCTGAGATTTAAGAACTCCAGATCGATACTCAGCTAGACCTTCATGACATTCTTCAAAGATTTCTTTTCTTCTTGCCTCAGCATTCCGTTTTCTGAGAATATCAATCAAGATTTCTTGCTGCTCTATCGATAATTGACTTACGGCATCAAGCGCACTTTCAAATGTAATCATAGTAATAATTCTAGTTACTAAAAATTAAGGTGAGTCTATAAACTACTCACCTTAACATTATACGCAAATCAACTAACTACTTCGCGATCGCAGGTATACCCAAAATGTCCTCAATGCGAGGCATATCCTCTAATGCAATCACCCGACCTTGATCTTCAAAATTGGCGATTTGATCGAAGTTGAGATAGCGATAAAGCTCACTGGCAAAAGGATCGATTTTCCTAGTGACGATCGCTTGATACTCTTCTACTGTCGGAATCTTACCTAGTAAGGCACAGACCGCCGCGAGTTCTGCGGAACCGAGATAGACTTGAGCATCTTTACCCATGCGATTATTGAAGTTGCGAGTAGAAGTGGAGAAGACCGTTGCACCATCGGCAACACGAGCCTGATTACCCATGCAGAGCGAGCAACCTGGAACTTCCGTTCTTGCGCCGACCACACCAAAAGTGCTGTAAATTCCCTCTTCTTTCAACTGCGACTCATCCATGCGGGTGGGTGGTGCAATCCAGAGACGTGCCTTCACGGCGGCTTCTTTTTCGAGAACCTTGGCGGCAGCGCGATAATGTCCGATATTGGTCATGCAGGAACCGATAAACACCTCATCCACGCGATCGCCTGCTACTTCCGAGAGCAACTTCACATTATCAGGATCGTTGGGAGCCGCGACAATTGGTTCCTTAATATCATTGAGATTGATTTCGATGATTTCCGCATATTCCGCATCAGGATCGGCTTCCAGTAATACAGGATTCGCTAACCACTCTTCCATTTTGGCAATACGGCGGGTGAGGGTGTTGGCATCGCTATAGCCGCGAGCGATCAGATTCTTTAATAGGGATACATTCGATCGCAGATATTCGGAAACCGTCTCAATGCTCAGTTTAATCGTGCTTCCAGAGCAGGAGCGCTCGGCGGTGGCATCGGTTAGTTCAAAGGCTTGTTCCACTTTCAGATCGGGCAAACCTTCAATTTCCAAAATTTTACCTGCGAAGATGTTCTTTTTGTTCTTCTTCTCAACGGTCAGCAAACCTTTTTGAATTGCAATATAGGGAATCGCATTCACGACATCGCGCAATGTTACCCCTGCTTGCAATTCGCCTGTAAAGCGCACTAGCACCGATTCAGGTACGTCAAGGGGCATAATTCCTAAGGCGGCGGCGAAGGCGACTAGTCCCGAGCCTGCGGGGAATGAGATACCCAACGGAAAACGAGTATGGGAATCGCCACCAGTGCCAACGGTATCAGGAAGGAGCATTCTATTTAACCAAGAATGGATAATGCCATCATTGGGGCGGAGCGCCACACCTGCGCGATTGGCAAAGAAATCTGGCAGTTCCTTATGGGTTTTGATATCGGTCGGTTTGGGATAGGCGACTGTGTGGCAGAAGCTCTGAATTACGAGGTCAGCGCTAAAGCCTAAGCAAGCGAGTTCCTGCAATTCATCACGGGTCATTGGTCCCGTTGTATCTTGAGAGCCAACGGTGGTCATCAAAGGCTCACAGGAAGTATAGGGGCGCACGCCAGTGACACCACAGGCTTTGCCGATAATCTTTTGGGCGAGGGTATAGCCTTTCCCTGTGTCAGGTGGTGTAGTGGGCAGGATAAAGACATCACTGGCGGAAAGCCCGATCGCTTGGCGAGTTTTTGCGGTCAAACTGCGTCCGATTAAGAGAGGAATCCGTCCACCAGCACGCACTTCATCGGCGATCGTGTCAGGGGTAAGCGTGAATGTGGCAAGGACTTCACCAGCTTGGTTAGTGATTTTGCCTTCGCGAGTATGAATTGTAATCATATCGCCAGTTTCCAATTTAGAAACATCGCATTGAATCGGTAATGCCCCTGCATCTTCGGCAGTGTTAAAGAAAATTGGCGCGATCGTGCCACCAATGACGACTCCACCCGATCGCTTATTGGGAATAAACGGAATATCGTTACCCGTATGCCATAGCACCGAATTAATCGCTGATTTGCGTGAAGATCCAGTTCCCACTACATCCCCAACAAAGGCGACGGGATATCCTTTTTGCTTCAACTCCTCAATCTTTTGCAAACCTTCGGGATCGCGGGAATCCAACATACTCAGAGCATGAAGGGGAATATCAGGACGCGAGAAAGCTTGGGCGGCGGGAGAAAAGTCATCGGTATTAATTTCACCCGTCACCTTAAACACTGTCACCGTCAAAGTTTCAGGCAAGGGCGGACGGCTGGTAAACCATTCAGCAGCAGCCCAAGATTCAATTACGGCTCTCGCCCTAGGATTTGTTTTCGATAATTCTAAAACTTGGTTAAAAGCATCAAATACCAAAAGCGTCTTTTTGAGCGCCGTCGCCGCTAAGTCCCCTAAGTCATCATTACTTAACAAATCGATCAGGGTCTGTACGTTATATCCACCAACCATCGTACCCAGTAATTCCACTGCGTAGGCGGGACTAACGAGGGACGATGTGGTTTCTCCCTTTGCGATCGCTGTCAGCCATCCCGCTTTCACATAAGCCGCCTGATCGACACCTGGGGGAATGCGATCGCGCAATAACGATAGTAAAAAAGCCTCTTCACCTGCGGGGGGATTTTGCAATAATTCAACGAGATCGGCGGCTTGTTGGGTATTTAAGGGCAGGGGGGGAATTCCTTGTGCTGCACGTTCGGCAACATGATCGCGGTAGGCTGATAACATACGTTGTTATTTTTAATTCTTTACAAATACTTAATCTATTATCGATCCTATTAAACTTTGGTACGCAAAAAATGTTTGCGATAATATATTTCGTTGGCAATGAAATATCACAACTTTTTGATCGCCTGACGGCGAGGAGGGCGGGTAAAATATAGGGCGCAAAGGGCAAAAGAGTAAAGAAGCAGTCCTCACGCGAAAAGGCAAACTCACACGACAACGCGAAAACCGTCGATGATGCTATTGCCTGCATTGTTCCTGTTGCGATTCGCTGAACGACAATTGTTATCGCTGTTGCACCACGAGCCACCACGCAGGGCGCGTATGTTTGGATCACCGCCAGTTAGCCAAGAAGAGCCATCAGTAGGCGCACCATTGTAATTTTCATGCCAGACATCTTCGCACCATTCCCAGACATTGCCATGCATATCATGTAATCCCCAAGAATTTGCGAGCTTCTCTCTCACTGGATGAGTTTTACTTCCTGAGTTCTTATTATACCATGCATACTTCTCTAATTGATTAACATCGTCACCAAAACAATATTTACCAGTACTTCCCGCCCGACAAGCATATTCCCATTGCGCTTCAGATGGTAGCTTCACTTTTTGACCAATTCTTTTCGATAGTTCCTCACAAAACTTCACAGCATCATGCCAAGAAA
>CALRWX020000075.1:0-19562 GCA_943371975.1 Pseudanabaena sp. UWO311
CGATGGTCAAGGTACAATCTCTCGCTTCGGTCGCTATAGTCCTTTAAATAGGATCGCTACTGGTACTGGTGCTGGTACTTCTGGTTTAGCGGTGGCTGGTTTTGATTGGAAACTTTCTGATAAGGTCAACTTCCAAGCCGCCTACAGTGTCACTAACGCTGCCAGTGCAACTGGTACTGGTGGTGTGACAGGTGGTGACACCAAGATTGCTGCTCAGTTTGTAATCAAGCCTGCTGAAAATCTAACCCTTGGTGTTGGTTACGCCAATGCTTATACTGTTGGTAACACCTTGGGCTCAGGGCTAAATGTGAGTAGTGGATTTGCTACTACTGGTGGTTTTATTGGGATCAAGAGCAATACTGTTGTTGGTAACTTGATTTGGGACATCACCAATAAGTTTACCTTCACCACATGGGGTTCGTTTATCTTTGCAGATGCTTTTAGTCCAACTTCTGTGTTTCCTGCAACATTTACTAGCTGGAATGCAACTTTGTCTGGCAAGGACTTGTTCTCTGAAGGCGACCTTGCAGCTCTTTCTTTCGGACAGCCACTATTTACAAGCTCTGTAATTGGTTCAGGAACTGCAAGTCCTAACATTCCCTACCAACTCGAAGCTCTTTATCGCTTCCGTGTTTCTAAGAATATCAGTATTACACCCGGTGTATTCTTTGTATTCAATCAAGGTAGTGACAGTGTTAACGGCACGGCAACTGTCGGCGTAGTTCGTACTACATTCTCATTCTAATCATTTATAAGGCGATGTGTTAAACGCATCTCCATATAAAAAAGTAGCTCGCTTAGAGAGCTACTTTTTTTTGTATGTAAAAATCAGACTGTGAAATTTGATGATTTAACGCCCAATCACCGATCGCTTTAATTCGGTGAGGGATTCTGTTATTCGTTAGTGCAACGTAACGCATCAATTGGGTAAAGTTGCTGGGTTATACGATCGATCATCCTACATTTAATTTTAATGTCCTATTTATCATGATAATTGGCTATATATTGCTAATGGTTGGACATCGACAACAACCTTAATTCTTGCTTATAATTTTTAGAATTATATCTATTATGTTAATTATAAGAAAATATCAACAATTATGGTTAGTTCTCTTTTTGCTAGGACTTTTATCAGCTTGCGGAGTTGATAGTCAACAGGTTCCGATCGCATCACCTACAGCAACATCTCAAGCAATTCCCAAAACAAGAGTTACTCTGACTGTATCCGCCGCGTCTAACCTCAATTTAGTAACCCCAGAAATTGGCAAACAATGGGAACAGAAAACGGGGAATAAAGTAACTTTTAATTTTAGTGCAACCACGAAATTAGCGCAGCAGATTGAACAAGGCGCTGCCGTGGATCTATTTGCTGCCGCCAATAAAAAAGCAATAGAAGATCTCGATCAAAAGGGATTAATTATCTCTGAAACCAAAAAAGTCTACGCCATAGGGGCGATCGGACTTTGGCAGAGACAGGATAGCCCGATCGCGATTAAGGATCTAAAAGACCTGCTCAATCCCGAAATCAAACGCATTGCAATCGCCAATCCTGCCACTGCTCCCTATGGAGTGGCGGCAAGAGAAGCTTTACAGTCCGCAGGAATTTGGGGACAACTGCAACCGCAACTAATTTTGGGTGAAAACATTACCCAAACGCAGCAGTATGTAGAAACGGGCAATGTCGATGTGGCGATCGTGGCTCTGGCTAATACGATTAATAAATCTGGAAAGTTCACTGCTATTGACAGTAAGCTCCATAAGCCCCTTGAACAAATGCTTGCTGTTCCCAAAAATGCGCCACACGTGGCTGAAGCAAAACTATTTGCAGAGTTTATCAATGGCGAAAAGGGACGTGCTTTAATAAAAAAATATGGCTATGTATTGCCATCGGAGAAAGCATCAAGGTGATGCAAGGAATTTGGTCGCCGCTATTTCTATCTCTACAAATTGCGATCGCCTCTAGTATCGCCTTATTAGTTATCGGCTTGAGTTTGGGAATTTGGTTGTCTAAGACCAAATTTACTGGACAAGTCTTAGTCTCCACTTTCCTAAATCTGCCCTTAGTTTTGCCGCCTAGTGTCGTTGGTTATTTCCTGTTGATGATGCTGGGGCGTGGCAGTCCAATCAAGGAATGGCTAGGAATTGATTTACTTTTTACATGGCAAGCAGGGGCGATCGCTTCGGCAGTAGTCGCCTTACCCATAATGGTGGAATCAACAAGAGCCGCGATCGCTGATGTTGACTCAGATATCGAAGATGCAGCGCTGGTCTGTGGCTGCGACAATTTAGAACTACTATGGCACATCACACTCCCCCTTGCTTCTCGCGGGATTCTTGCAGGTTTCGGATTAGGTGTAGCTCGTGGGCTGGGTGAATTTGGTGCAACTTTAATGGTATGTGGCAGCATTCCCAATCGCACGCAAACCTTACCTCTTGCTATTTATGATGCCGTGCAGTTACAAGACTATGGACTTGCCAATGTAATGGTACTGATCATGACTGCGATCGCCTTTGGACTATTATTTTGCGTGAGAATGTTAGAGAGAAAGAATGATATATAGCAAGCTGAAAATAAGTATCTAGGTTTAATTAATTACAAACCAAAACCCTTAAAGTTGAGCTCCTTCGGGGCTCAACTTTAAGGGTTTTGGTAATTTATTTTGCACAAGCACTTAGCCAAAAGAGAACACAACGGTTTGTTGCAAACAAAAGTTTTGCAAGTTAGGGTTTTAGCATATCGGGGGATAGATCAGGCGTTGCACATGTGGGAGCCGACAGGTAGATATTTAAGTAATGGTAATGTATTACATTTGTTGGAACGAATAACATTGATAGGCAGAGGAATAAGTAAGGACAAAAAGATGGTATTTGAAGCAGTCGAGTGTCCAACCTGCGGAGGAATAGACATCCACCGACATGGATGCCACAGGTAAAAAAGATAAATTTGCTAAAATACGGAATGTATGCGAAAGACGTTTATTCTTGATTAGACCTATCAAGAGTATCGACCAGAAGTAAAACAACAAATGGTAGAAATGGCGGTCAATATAGCATCAGTTAGTAAGTGATTTGCAAAGTTACTGAAGCTTCAACCTTTTGCTCGCCCCCTAAAATTGGTAGAGAGCTTGCGGATTTTACGAATGTATCCATGCGTGGTTGAGGAACGGGATAGGAGATCGCAGAATCACTAATTTGGATAGCTTTAATGAATTTAGGAGATAGCCCTAAAGCGCTCAAAACAGTATTAGATTGAGACTGAGCATCTTTAATCGCATCTTGAAGTGCCAGTTGTCTGACAACATTTAACTCAGTGTCAGTGGCGATAAAAGTAATTTGCTCCACTTGATTAGCACCTGCATTAACTGCTGCATCGAGGGTTTCGCCTGCTTGTTCGATCGCTACCAAAAAGCTGACACTGGTTTGTCCAGTAAAACCATCTTGGCGCTGTCGATTATTTTCATAAACATACTTAGGATTAAGTTGAATACTGGTGGTTTGCAACTTCTCAACACTTAATCTCTGTAATAGAGACACAATACTATTAGCTTGTCGGGCTACTTCCTTTTGAACCTCGATCGCTGTCTTACCTTCAACCGTTACACCTAGCTGAATTCGAGCTTTAGTTGTTTTGACAGATCTAAGACCACGACCTGAGACTGTCAGGATACGCTCGTTTTTAACTGATTGAATACTAGTCGAACTTTCTTGAGCATTTGCGGCAGGAGCGATCGCGGCGATGGAGGGAACGCAAAAGGCAAGACTAAGCAAGAATGTAGTTAAGTGGCGCATAAAATCAACTCTTTTTATTCTCGATATTTTTATTTCTATTACTTAAGATAGCACTTCAATCAATAGAGCTTATTGTAGTTACAGTTTTAGCAACGACAATAGTTCTATGTCACCATTTAATCGATATTTAGTTGACGTGGCGAAGCCACGTCAACCAAAATTTAAGTTAATTTGATATCGCGGCGAGTAATCCGACCATTAGGAGCGTCAATATAGCGGGGCAAAGTACTCTGATCAATAACTTTGAGCGTATCGATATCGTAGGTTGTATAAATTGTTTCAGAATTCGCAAACTTAATATCAATTATAGAAACAGTCCGATTAGGAGTAAGATCTCCACTCAGCAAACGACGAGGCCCATCTCCTAATACTCCTGCATGGAGCAGTTCCAGTTTGCCTTTATGGGCGGGATAGTAGGCGTGATGATGTCCACTTATATAGGTGTGAACATTATATTTTTCTAACAAGGCTCTGAGGCGATCAGCTTCTTCCAAATAATTGCCAGATGTCTCGCGTCCCTTAGCGACAGCATAAAGAGGTAAATGCCCAATCGCAATGCGTAATTTGGCATTTTGAGCAGCTTCACTTGCTAGACTTTTCTCCGCCCATTTCAACTGTTCTAATGGAATTGTTGCCGTAGAAGCATCCCAAATCAAGAAGAAAATATCGTTTTGTTGGAAGCTGTAATAAAAAGGAAAACCTGTGCGATCGATGAAATTTAAATTCGTATCATGTTTAGGATCATTCCAATATTTCGTGGCAGCATTGCGATCACTCTCAAAGTTATATTGTCCGCCTGATAAAGAACCTGACGCATCATGATTGCCAATAGTAAAACCAAAGGGAAGTTTTGCTTTCCTGATCGGCGCAGCAATATATTTATCAAATCCTTGCCACATGGCAGCAATTTCTGAAGGTGAGAGCGAATTACTTTGTGCTGCTACCATGTCACCACTACACAGCACTAAGTCTGGTTCCCAATCTGGCACAAAGGCAATCGCCTGTTTGACCTGATCAATATAATCAGTTGAGCCGTAAGCACTATTAAGATCGCTAATCAAGACAATTCGTACATCACCTCGCGCAGGGGCATATAAACCTTTTGGCGCAGGATTTAGCGATCGCTTGGTAACTACAGTTTTGACTGGTTGAAAATTATTTGATGATGTTTGAGTACCTGTAGGTTTGATCGCATCAGGCTTACGGCTCAGGATTCCTGGCACAGCCGCACCACCAAGCGCACCACCAAGCCCCAATACACCTAGTATCAATAACTGTCGCCGTTTGATTGTCATAAAAGTTCAGAAAATCCAAGAAAATAAACCATCTTAATTCAGCAATATTTTATGGTGATTACTAGAAAATATTGCAAAGCCTAAAAATCAAAACAAAATTTAAGGAAATAGTATAAGTAAACTTAAGCCCAAAATTCAGGTGTTGTACTGTCAGCGTAATGGGCGGCACAATATCTGAATTTTGGTTTGCAACTATGATTCGCTACTTACATACTACCTAGTTCAATAGGGATAATGACATTGATTGTTTTGCCTTCGGCGTTGGTGACGTAGCGGATACGGTTATCTGTTAGTGTGTTTGGTGTTGCGATCGCCATTATGATCATCCTCCTATCATTGTTATATTTTATATCGCCGATCGCTAAATCTACAAGGCGATCGCCTCTCATCAAACCTAAACAAATCGCGTTGGGACTAAACAATCAGCGATCACTCTTGCTTGAGGATGCTGATTATGATGGTCATTCGCTGTCAATATTACAGAAAATTGCTAGCGCTCTCAATCAGAAGGTTGAGATTAAGTTTTCAGCGATCGCTTCTTGAGACAAGTTTGGTACATTAGCTGTTTTTTTAGTAAATTAAACAGGGTTTATAGGTAGTCCTAAAAAGGAAAGGAAGAACACGGAGGTAAAGAATCGTGGTAATGATGAATAAAATCCCAAATGGCTCCAATGTAATTTTCCAACTTCTTAGAAAACGATAAGGTCTTTCTAACTAGTCTAGATACTCATTAACGTAACGTACTGAAAGGCAAACAGAATTCCGTAGTAAAATAGAGAGAATAAGATACCTGAGAATTCTGATGATTTCTCAAACTGGACGTATTCATTCAATCGAAACCTTCGGCACTGTCGATGGACCTGGAATCAGATTTATTATCTTTACTCAGGGCTGTCCCCTACGATGCCTCTATTGCCACAATCCTGATTGTCGTAGTTCCCATGATGGCAAAGAAATTACAGTTGATGAGGTCATCGCGGAAATCGCTAAATATAAATCCTATCTGCGTAAGGGCGGCGTAACCGTAAGCGGTGGTGAACCCTTAATGCAGCCTGAATTTACTAGAGAAATCTTCAAACGCTGCCATCAAATGGGATTGCATACCGCCCTTGATACTTCTGGTTACTGTGAGATCGAGGTAGCAAGACCAGTTCTTGAGGAAACCGACTTGGCACTGCTCGATATCAAATCCTATATTCCCGAGCTCTATTACAAAGTCACCCATGTTTCCGTGGAGCCAACTTTGGCTATAGCCAAATATCTCAGCGATATTCATAAACCCACATGGATTCGTTTTGTTCTCGTTCCGCATCTCACCGATAATTTGACGAATATTAATCAACTCGCCGATTTTGTCGGCACCCTTAAAAATGTGGAGAGATTAGAAGTTTTACCTTTTCATAAAATGGGCGAATATAAATGGGAGCAACTGGGACTACCCTACGAACTCAAGGATATTCCCCCAGCATCCCCAGAACTTGTTCAGCAAACCGTTGATATATTTCGCGATCGCGGGATCAATGCCCTAGGGGCGATCGGAATTTGATTTTGATAACTTTCTGCCTTTAATGCGAATTGCTAGGAGGCAAGAGATTATGACTAATACGAGACGATATCGCACTATTCAGGTCGTCGTATCGAGGGATTATTACTAGCGGCAGCTATAGTAGGCGGCACAAGCACCTTCAGAAGAAACCATAGGTGCGCCGAGAGGTCTCTCAGGTGTGCAGGTTCTGCCGAAACTAGGACATTCATGGGGTTTGCGAGTTCCTTGCAAAATCAACCCACTGATACAGAGAGATGATTCGTGAAGTTTAATCGAATTATCCTCACAGTGAAAGCGCTTTTGAGCATCGAAAGCGGCATACTTCTCTTTTACTTTGAGTCCACTTTTGGAAATTTCTTCTAGTCCTCGCCATTGTCGCGAAGTTACCTCAAAAATCTCTTGAATCATGGCGATCGCTTGTTGATTCCCATCTTTCCGCACAGAACGCGCATATTGATTTTCGACCTCGGCTTTACCTCCTTCCAATTGCTTTACACATAGATAAATCCCTTGCAAGATGTCAATCGGTTCAAACCCTGTAACGATGATTGGGACTTGATATTGCCGTGCGATCACCTCATATTCACCATAGCCCATAACCGTACATACATGTCCTGCCGCTAAAAATCCCTGCATGGTGTGATCGGGATTGCTCAAAATCGCCTCCATTGCGGGTGGGACAAGTACATGGGCGCAGAGAATTGAGAAGTTATCTAAACCTAATTGGTTACCTTGGGCGATCGCTAAAGCTGTCGTCGGGGCAGTGGTCTCAAACCCAACTGCAAAAAAGACCACTTGGCGATCGCGATTTTGTTGGGCGAGCTTTACGGCATCAAGAGGTGAATAGACAATACGAATATCTGCTCCAGATGCTTTAGCGCTTAATAGATCAGTGGTGCTACTGGGAACGCGCAACATATCACCAAAGGAACAAAATACAACATCAGGATTATTAGCGATCGCGATCGCTTGATCGATTAAATAAATGGGAGTAACACAAACAGGACAACCGGGGCCATGAATGAGGGAGATTTCAGAGGGAATGAGACGATCGATGCCATGTTTGACAATGGAGTGGGTTTGTCCGCCACAGATTTCCATCAACGTCCAAGAGCGAGTAGTGATGGCAGCGATTGCCGATGCATATTCATGGGCAAGTTGGTGATCGCGATATTCGTCAATATATTTCATGGGCTTTTAAGGCACGCTTCGCGTCACCAATTATATATTTTGTAAGTCTTGCAAAGTTTGTTCAGCTTCTTCTGGATCGACAATTGCGATCGCTACTCCTGCATGAATAATTGCGTAATCACCGATTGTTGCCTCAGGAAGAAAGGCAAGGTTGACTTCTTTAATAACACCACTAAAACTAACTTTTCCCGATCTCATTAAGTCTTCACCTTGAATCGAAAGAACCTTTCCTGGTATGGCTAAACACATAATTTTATCTCCTTGATTTATGTTGAGATTTATGGTGACAACTCGCGTAAAGCTGCGATGATTTGTCCTGCGGCAATTCCTCCATCATTAGGCGGAATGTTTTGATGACAATAAACTCGAAATTTATCTTGTGTCAACTTTTGGATAGCCCTTTCGGTTAAATATCGATTTTGGAAGCAGCCGCCTGTTAACACGATTTGCTCTGTACCAACGCGATTAGCGATAGTTACCATTATTTCCACTAAAGAATTATGGAATTTCGTTGCAATGGTAGCGATCTCTGTCTGTTTTTGCCTATCTTCTAAGATAGATTGCATCAGGTTAAACCAGTCAATTTCACCGTCATTCTTAACATCCATCCCGTAAAAGTCATCAATGGTAACATCACAGATTTGCTCTAAGGCGATCGCAGCTTGCCCTTCAAAACTGGTGATTTGATAAATATTAAGCAAAGAGGCTACTGCATCAAACAATCTACCGATACTTGAAGTTTTGGGGGCATGATGCGGTTTTGATAATAAATTTTTTAAGATTCCTAATTCAGAATTTGTGAATGATTGTAAGGTTGGTAATTGCAAATCCCAAAGGCGATCACCCAATATTTCCCAGAGTATTCCCAACGCTACCCGACGAGGTTCTTTAGCTGCTTTGTCTCCACCTAGCAAGGTGAATTGACGTAAATGAGCAACCCTTTGAAAGCCTGATTCCGTAATCTTCAGAAATTCTCCACCCCAGATTGTACCATCATTTCCATATCCCGTCCCATCCCAAGCAATACCCAAGACTGGCGCAACTATCTGATTATCCACCATACAAGCCAGTACATGGGCGTAATGATGCTGCACAGAAATTAAGGGAATCTGCAAAGATTGGGATAACTGTCGCGCATATTGGCTAGAGAGATAATCGGGATGAGCATCACAGGCGATCGCATCAGGTTGAAATTCATAGGCATCACTCAATCGTTGAATAATTCGCTGAAAATGCTCAAATGCCTTCGTCGTCTCCAAATCGCCAATATGTTGGCTGAGAATAATTGAGTTATTGATAGATAAGGCGATCGCATTTTTGAGTTGTCCACCTAAAGCCAAAATCCTCTTATTCTCTTCTCCCAGTGGGAGAGGGGCTAGGGGTGAGGGCGCATAGCCTCGCGCTCTCCGCAAAATCACAGGGTGATCGCCAATCACCCTAACCACCGAATCATCGACAGGTTGAACAATATCGCGATTGTGAACTAAAAATAAATCTGCAATATTTCCTAAACAGGCGATCGCCTCTTGATTGTCAATACAAATTGGCTCATCGGAAAGGTTGCCACTTGTCGCCACAATAGGAGATTGCAATTCTGCCATTAACAGATGATGAAGTGGTGTATAGGGCAGCATAACCCCGATATAATCATTGTCGGAGATAATGGATTTAATCCCCTTGTTTAATTTCTGTAAAAGAACGATAGGTGCTTCGGTTGAGTTTAATAACTGTGCTTCTAGTTCTGACGATTGGCAATCTTGGTAAATACTTTCCAAATTGGGATACATCAGAGCCAAAGGTTTATGTGGACGATGTTTGCGCTCTCGTAGTTTCGCGATCGCCTCTGCATTATTCGCATCTACCACCAACTGAAATCCACCTAAACCTTTAATTGCTAAAATTTTGCCTTCTCTAATTGCTTGGACAGTTGTTAAGAGAGCTTGCTCACTGATGGCTTGACCATCACGATCCCAAAGTTCTAAATGAGGACCACAATTCGCACAAGCATTTGGCTGAGCATGAAAACGACGATCTAGAGGATAATCGTATTCAGCTTGGCAAACGTCGCACATTTGGAACTTGTGCATCGTCGTATTGTGGCGATCGTATGGCACGGCTCTGATAATGCTGTAGCGAGTGCCGCAGTTAGTGCAGTTGGTAAATGGATATCGATATCGCCGATTTTTCGCATCAAAAATATCTCGTAAACAATCATCACAGGTGGCGAGGTCAGGCAAAATTATCGCTGTTTTTACCGATGAATCATCCGTAGATTCATGAATCTCAAAAGCCTGATAATGAAGGGGTTCACACCATTCTTGAATGATTTGATGAATTTGCGATCGCGCAGGCTTTTCTGATTGCAACAGTTCTAAAAACAAATCTAATTTTTGTTGATTACCTTCGACTGCGATCGCTACACCCTGAGGATTATTATTCACCCAGCCTGTAAGCTTTAACTCTATTGCTAGGCGATAGACAAAAGGACGAAAGCCAACTCCTTGGACTGCTCCTTGAATTTTTAAAGAGAGGTGTTGTTGAGGCATAGTTTTATTTGTAGAAGTTCGCACCAATCTTCCATACCTACTCCCGTTTTTGCAGAAACCTCTAAAATATTAGCCTGTGGAGCAATTTGGTGGATATTATGCAAAGCCAGCTCACGATTAAATTCCACAACTTCCGCAAGATCGATTTTGCTAATTAAAACAATATCCGCAGTCTTAAACATGACAGGATATTTTAGAGGTTTATCTTCACCTTCGGTCACAGAAAATAGAACCACACGCAAATTCTCACCAAGGTCATAAGCCGCAGGACAGACAAGATTACCAACATTCTCGATCGCTAACAATTTCACACCATCAAGGTGCATTTGCTGCAAGGCTTTAGCGATCATTTCTGCTTCTAGATGACAAACCGAACCTGTGGTAATTTGAATTACCTCTGCACCCGATCGCCTTAATCTTTGAGCATCATTATCCGTGGCAAGATCGCCAACGATTATGGCTGATTTGAGGCGATCGCGTAATTCCGTCATGGTGCGTTCTAATAGCTCCGTTTTGCCCGCCCCCGGAGAAGATAGCACATTCAAAACACTCATGCCTTTTGCCATGAAGTAGCCACGATTACGCTCAGCAAGGCGATCATTTTGCGACAGAATTGATTGACCAATGGAAATAGTGCGGCGATCATTATCTAAAGTGATAAGTTCGTACTGATGATCATGAGTATGGGTATGATCATGGGAATGTGGATGTTCATGATCGTGGGCGTGAATCTTGACCATTTCTTCAGGAAAATCAGTACAGCCGCAATCTTGACACATATCAGGAAACCTCTAAAGAGACTAATTGCAATTCTCGACCTTGGCGAATTTCATGGGTGAGATGTTCGCAACGAGGACAAACATAAACCCAATCATCGGGAGTAAATTCCGTATGGCATTGTGAACAGTAACAGACTGCCTTTACCCATTCTATTTCCAATTTAGCATCTGAGGCGATCGTTCCAACTGTGCAGGAGTCGAACGCAAATTGCAATGCTTCAGGCACAACCCCTGAAATCGCACCTACCCGCAAACTTAACTGATGAATATGATTTGCACCTTGAGATTCGGCTTGCTCGAAGGCGAGATCTAGCATTGATTGGATGATACTAACTTCGTGCATAGTTTTCGGAGGAAATCAACAGCTTGGTCAATACTTTTGAGGGTTACGGCAGACAATTGTTCGCCAAATCCCCAATTCACCGCAGGTAATAATAGCGAATAGGCTACAGGAACTTCACCATAAACCTGTTGCGCTAATAAAAGTAGCGATCGCGGATCGGAGATATGCCCAAGATCTGCTAATGCAGGAGAGTTTAGTTGTTTAGATACAGCGATCCTTTGAACTTGGAGTACAGGTGTTGATTTTTTGCGTTTGCTCGACAGCTCATTGTCGCCAACAAAAGCATCAATAAAAATTGCTAACTCCGATTGAGAAATCGGTTCTGCGAGTTCGGGAGTAAGCTGATGTACAGTTAGCGATCGCACATGGGGTAAATCCCAAGTAGCGACAATATCAGATACTCGGCACCCTGCCCCGTCATCACTTCTGAGGGAATTGCCATACCCAATCACCAAAATTGAGCCAAAATTAGAAGTAGCCAAATTTTTTAGTTTTATTATTCATAGGACTTACGCAAGATTAACAAATTTACTAGGTTTTAGGTAGAATGTAGCGCGTGCTTTGCACGCGCTACATTCTAGCCGATGCGTAAGTCCTAATTCATTCAAAAAAAGGAATAAAGAGAATATTCGCTCATTTAACATTGTCAAATTCTCTACTTCGACAAAACTTAAGAAAATCTCTCAAATTTTGCAACACAACTTCATAACTAGTCCTCGGTATGGACTTAAGTATAGCTGTAGTCAATCTTAAAACGCAGAAGAGAGAGGCGGCACAAAGCGCATCTCTCTTCTGCGTTTTGATTTACCCTAATGCAAGTGGCTATAGCTATATTTAAGTTTTATGTTTTTTGAGCTAATTTCAGCGATAGATTAGAGAATAGAATTTGTATAGTGCGAAATACCTCTATTTTAACAACAAAGGTATTGTTTATGCTATCGCTACCACTTCAGGGATCAGGGAAGGAAGAAGCTTCACTCAATCCATATTTCCATCCTTTAGATTTGACAATTCGCCAAAATCGCCATCGCCAAGATGCTTTGATCGAAGTACTGCACAGGGCACAAGAGCAGTTTGGATATCTCGGAAAGGATGTACTTACTTACATTGCGCGAGAACTAAAATTGCCCCTTAGTCGAGTTTATGGTGTTGCTACTTTCTATCATCTGTTTTCTGTCCAACCTAAGTGCAAACATACCTGCTCAATTTGCTTGGGAACAGCTTGCTATACCAAAGGTGGTCAGGCTTTATTAGATATCTTAACCAAGGAATTGCGGCTCAAAGCTGGAGGGCGAACGCCTAATGGCAAAGTATTCCTGCGAGTCGAGCGCTGTATTGGTAACTGTGGGGTCGCGCCTGCGGCAATCTATGACGGTAAGGTATCCAAACAACAAACATCTGAACAGGTATTAGCAACGGTCAAAGGCTGGTTAGAGGAACAGTAACTATGGATATTGAAAGATTACTGGAAATTGCTGAGGAAGAGTATGATCGCCAAAAAAGCATTCGGATTCGTTGCTGTATATCAGGCGGGTGTCAAGCTTCGGGTTCTCTAGAAGTACGCGATCGCCTAGAAGCTGCCATTCATGCCGATGGACTTGAAGAGACTGCGGAAGTAGTCAGTGTTGGTTGCATGGGCTTTTGCGGTCGCGGTCCCTTAGTTGCTGTAGATCCCTCTAGTATTCTTTATGAAAGGGTCAAACCCGATCAAGCAGCTTCGATTATTAGTGGACTCAAAAGTGGTGATGTCATGGCTAGTGTTGGCGATCTTGAGCACCCATTCTTCTCTCAGCAACTACGGATTGTATTAGAATATATCGGCAAAATCGACCCCACGCGGATTGAGTCCTATATCGCCGTTGGTGGTTATCTTCAGCTTTACCATGCCCTCCATGAAATGTCACCGCAGCAAGTAATTGATGAAGTGACGCGCAGTGGTTTGCGAGGCAGAGGTGGAGCGGGTTATCCTACAGGGCTGAAATGGGCAACGGTTGCCAAAATGCAAGATAGACGAAGGCTCGATCATGAACAAGGACAACCACAGAACCAACAAAAGTATGTGGTTTGTAATGCTGACGAAGGCGACCCAGGCGCATTTATGGATCGCAGCATTCTTGAAAGCGATCCCCATCGGGTAATAGAAGGTATGACGATCGCTGCCTATGCTGTCGGCGCAACTCACGGTTATGTCTATGTCCGCGCCGAATATCCCCCTGCGATCGAGCATATTCGTCTGGCGATCCAACAAGCTAAACAACATGGCATTCTTGGCAGTCAAATCTTCGAGTCCACCTTTGACTTTAAGATTGATGTGCGTGTTGGGGCAGGAGCCTATGTTTGTGGTGAAGAAACAGCGTTAATTGCCTCGATTGAAGGAGGACGCGGTATCCCACAGCCCCGTCCGCCCTATCCTGCTGAGTCTGGGCTTAGGGGTAGTCCCACCCTAATCAATAATGTGGAAACTTTCGCCAATATCGCCCCGATCATTCGTAATGGTGGCGCATGGTATGCCAGCATCGGTACAGAAAAGAGTAAAGGCACAAAGGTATTTTCCCTCGCAGGAAATATCGCCAACACAGGCTTAGTAGAAGTGCCAATGGGCATACCTCTCAGACAAATCGTGGAAGAGATCGGCGGCGGTGCGGCAAATGGTGGCAAAGTCAAGGCTGTACAGACAGGTGGCCCCTCTGGTGGTTGTATTCCTACTTCCGCCTTTGACACTCCCGTTGATTATGAATCGATGCAAGCCCTCGGTTCGATTATCGGTTCGGGTGGGATGGTGGTCATGGATGAAAATACGAGCATGGTCGATATGGCGAGGTTTTTCATCCAGTTCTGTATGGATGAATCTTGCGGTAAATGTATTCCCTGCCGAGCAGGTACGGTGCAACTGCATCAGTTATTAACTAAGTTCATCGATCGCCAAGCCACAGAAGCAGACCTGATCGCCTTAGAGGAACTCTGTGGCATGGTGAAAGCAATGAGCCTCTGTGGTTTGGGGCAATCTTCACCAAATCCAATCCAGAGTACACTGCGCCATTTTCGCCATGAGTATCTTGCCCTGTTGCAAGATAGCGCTTAGCTTTTAGTCAATCATAAGGAGATAAAATTATGAACTCCGTCACCCCATCCATTGAGTTTTTTATAGGTATTCCCGAAGAGTTGAGTGATGTGCGACTGCGACGCGATCGCCATACTGGTGAAAACTCGGTCAAGATGACATTCGTGAATATCAAGGCAGTACAAGGCACAAATAGTTTTGCTAAGGCATCATTTAATGATATTCGTCTCGTCGATAGCGAAGGCACAATTTCCATTGAGCCCAAAAGTTCCAAACTGTTTTGGAAAGATAAAGGAGATGACGAAGAATTAGCCAAGAGTGAGATCTGACGTGGGGCAATCTGACCATTTGGATAGCTTTATGCGCTTTATGGAACGCTATGCCGCAGCAAATGATTTTGAATTTGCGAATACGCCCACATCTTCCGTCTCTTAGGTAAACAAAAATGGCTGTAGTAACCCTAAAAATTAATAATATTGAAGTTGCTGCCGAGCAGGGCAAAAGCATTCTCGCTACGGCAAAAGAAGCAGGAATTCAGATTCCTACGCTCTGTCATCTTGAAGGCGTAACCGATGTGGGAGCCTGTCGCCTCTGCATGGTGGAAGTCAAAGGTAGTAATAAATTACTTGCTGCTTGTATTACCCAAGTTTCGGAAGGTATGGAAATCCAAACCCATACTGACCAGTTAAATAACTATCGCAAAATGGCAGTAGAAATGCTGTTTGCTGAGGGTAATCACATTTGTGCAGTCTGTGTGGCAAATGGTAACTGTGAACTGCAAAATATGGCAATTACCACAGGTATGGAGCATTCACGATTTCCCTATCAATTCCCGCAACGAGATGTGGATTTATCCCATGATCTATTTGGGATAGATCGCAATCGGTGTATTTTTTGTACTCGCTGCGTGCGAGTTTGCGATGAAATCGAAGGAGCGCATGTGTGGGATGTGGCAAATCGTGGCTCACAGTCAAAACTAATTACGGGACTCGATCAGCCTTGGGGTGAAGTTGATGCTTGTACCTCTTGCGGTAAATGCGTTGATGCCTGTCCGACGGGAGCCATTTTTGATAAAGGCTCCGCAGTTGGCGAAATGCAACGCGATCGCACCAAACTTGAATTTATCGTCACTGCACGGGAGCAGAAAAAATGGACAAGGTAAGATTAGCAACTGTTTGGCTGGCGGGTTGTTCGGGCTGTCATATGTCATTTTTGGATCTTGATGAATGGCTATTTGAACTGGTGAAATATGCCGATATCGTCCATAGCCCGATCGCTGATATTAAGGAATATCCCGAAAATGTCGATGTTTGCCTTGTCGAAGGGGCGATCGCCAATGAGGAAAATCTGGAACTAATTCACAAAATCCGTAAGCAAACCAAGTTCCTGATTTCCTTTGGTGACTGTGCAGTTACCGCGAATGTCCCCGCAATGCGAAATATGATGGGGAGTAATAATGCGGATACTGTGTTGCGACGTAGCTACTTGGAACTGGGCGATGTTACGCCACAACTCCCGAAAGCCCCCGGCATCGTTCCTGAGCTATTAGAAAAAGTGATGCCCGTTCACGAAGTTGTGAAAGTGGATATTTATATCCCCGGTTGTCCTCCATCAGCGGATCGCATCAAAGCCGCGATCGCCCCTTTACTAGAGGGTAAGATGCCACTGATGGAAGGGCGCGAAATGATTAAGTTTGGATAAGTTTTACGAAAAGAGAGTGGCTAGTCATGGCAAAAACAGTAGTAATCGATCCCGTCACGCGCATTGAAGGTCATGCCAAAATCTCGATCTTTCTGGACGATCTTGGCGAAGTTTTAGACGCGCATTTTCATGTCGTGGAATATCGTGGTTTTGAGAAGTTTTGCGAAGGTCGTCCCATGTGGGAAATGGCGGGAATCACCTCCCGTATTTGTGGAATTTGTCCTGTCAGTCATTTATTAGCATCCGCGAAAACAGGCGATAAGTTATTAGCCGTTAAAATCCCCCCTGCGGGCGAGAAACTACGCCGCTTGATGAATCTTGCCCAAATCACCCAATCTCATGCTCTGTCATTCTTCCATCTCAGTTCACCCGATTTTCTGCTCGGTTGGGATAGTAATCCTGCTACGAGAAATGTATTTGGATTAATGGCAGCCAGTCCCGAACTTGCCAGAGGTGGCATTCGTTTACGTCAATTCGGACAGCAAATCATCGAGATTTTAGGAGCAAAAAAAATTCATACGGCTTGGGCGGTGGCGGGAGGTGTGCGATCGCCTCTGAGTGAAGATGGTCGAGCATGGATCCGCGATCGCCTACCCGAATCCCTAGCCACGATCGAGAATGCTCTTGCATTATTTAAAAATCTCTTAAATGAACTGAAAACCGAAGTTGATGTCTTTGGTAATTTCCCTTCTTTGTTTATGAGCTTAGTCGGCAAACAAGGGGATTGGGAACATTACGGTGGACATATTCGCTTTGTTGATAGTCAGGGACAAATTGTTGCTGATAATCTCAGTGAAGATGATTATCAACAATATATTGGTGAAGCCGTTGAGCCTTGGTCATATCTAAAATTCCCCTACTACAAACCCCTTGGCTATCCCGATGGTATTTATCGCGTGGGTCCCCTTGCGCGGCTGAATGTTTGTGAATATATCGACACACCTAAAGCCAATCAAGAATTACAGGAATTTCGCGATCGCGCAGACGGTAGGATTGCAACATCTTCATTTTTCTATCACTATGCGCGGTTGATTGAGATTTTGGCATCCTTAGAGAAGATCGCCGAACTCGTGGAAGATCCTGATGTGATGTCGCCGCATACTCGCGCCCAAGCAGGAATTAATGCCCTCGAAGGTATTGGCGTAAGCGAAGCTCCTCGCGGTACATTGTTCCATCATTACAATGTCGATGAGAATGGTGTGATTAAAAAGGTAAATTTAATCATTGCCACAGGACATAATAATCTGGCAATGAATAAAACCGTTGCTCAGATTGCTAAGCATTACATTCACAATGGCGATGTTTCAGAAGGTTTTCTCAATCGAGTGGAAGCGGGTATCCGCAATTTCGATCCCTGTTTAAGCTGCTCTACCCATGCCTATGGACAAATGCCGATGCAAATACAATTAATTGGGTCTAATGGCAATGTTTTCAAAGAAATAACCAAATAAAGGTCGGCGGCGCGATGTGCCGCCGACCTTTATTTGGGGGCTATATAATGGAAGTGGATAAATAATTAGGAATTTGTCGATTGGTTTACCCAAGACTATTCTTGAGGAGGTTTTGCTCTCCATGCAAGTACTTAGTTTGTTTGAAGATCGGTATACTGCTGGCGGTCAATTAGCCGAATTAATTGTCAAAGCCAAACCTACGAATCCGATCGTTTATGGTATTCCTCGTGGAGGTATATTAGTTGCTGCTCCCATCGCTAAACAACTTGGTTGCCCTCTAGATGTGGCGATCGCCAAAAAAATTGTGCTTCCTAATAACCTCGAATTAGCATTAGGCGCGATCTCATCTGACGGCTTTATAGTGGATATAGGAAGGGAATATTGCACGCCTAGCGAGTGGTCTCATGCAATTCATAATGCAAGTACTAAAGTCGGAGAACTACTTCGCAAGTTTCAGCCTTTCCGACCACAGTTGGAACTTGCCGGGACTACCGCCATCCTTGTCGATGATGGTATCGCTACAGGTGCAACGATTTCAGTGATCGCTGCTGCCATGAAAAATAAGCCCTACAAGGAAATTTGGCTAGCTGTCCCTATAGCACCTCTAACAATACCTAAAGTGCTCGCCTCTCGTATCGACAAAATAATTCTGCTAAAACAACCTGAAATCTTTATCAGTGTTAGCTGCTTCTACAAGCATTTTCCTGAAGTTACTACCTCAGAAGCATTATCCTATTTTCATTAAATTTAGCAAATGCGCGGTAACTGCTCACCACTGAGCATACTCAAAACCCGAATCACTCCTATCTGACCACGTATAGATACTAGGGACTTGCCGCGATCGCTAACTTTACCAATTACCTGCATCTGTCCCCCTGCCTCAGGGAAATTACGAGCAATGGCGATCGCCTTCTCAACTTCCGATTCGGGTAGAAAAATAATAAATCTTCCTTCATTTGCTACATAGAGAGGATCGAGTCCCAAAATTTCACATACTGCTTTCACATCTTCCTGTACGGCGATCGCAGATTCTTCTAACATCATCTGTAAGTTTGTGGTAGTTGCTAATTCATTCAATACTGTTGCTAAACCTCCGCGAGTGAGATCACGCATGGTATGAATTTCCACACCACCATCTAGTAATGCCATCACTAATTCTCCTAAAGCCATACAATCGCTTTGAATCTCAGTTTCAAACTCCAAACCCTCCCGCGCCGCCATAATTGCGATACCGTGACGACCAATATCACCATTTAATAGGATTACATCTCCTTCCCGAATCGATCGCGGTGCAATATCTAAATCCGTTGTAATTACACCAATTCCTGAGGTATTAATAAAAATGCCATCACCCTTACCGCGATCAACAACTTTCGTGTCACCTGTAACGATCTGTACCCCCGCGATTTCCGCGGCTTGGCGCATCGACTGGACAATTTTCCACAGTGTATCCATAGGCAATCCTTCTTCCAAAATAAAGCCTGCACTTAGATAAAGTGGTTTCGCGCCCATCATTACCAGATCGTTAACGGTTCCATTGACTGCCAAAGCACCAATATCTCCACCCGCAAAGAAGAGAGGCTTCACCACATAGGAATCCGTTGTGAAGGCCATCTTTTGCTGGGCTAATGAAAAAGTTGCGGCATCCTGTTGAGCCCGATCGCCCATCGTAAAAGAGGGAGCAAATATTTCTGAAATTAGCTGATGGGTTAATCTACCGCCACCACCATGCGCCAAAAGGATTTGCGGATATTGTTGGAGTGCGATCGGGCAGGAGATGTTGTCTAGGGACATATTTAGAGGCTTTCCCTTTTTGATATAAGCAAAGCTATTTTAGGACTTACGCATCGGGTAGATGTA
>CALRWX020000076.1:0-19467 GCA_943371975.1 Pseudanabaena sp. UWO311
AAACGCTCAGCTTTCAATCGCCATCTCCTTGAACGCTTTATTTCCCTGTTAGATTTAGACCTTACTTCAATTAAATTACACCCTAATTTCCACAAACTTTGTAACTACGGCTCCATCTCTGCCCCAATTTGTCCGTAGTATTGTTAAAGCTAAACCGTAAAATCATGATCGTGTAATGTCAATTAAGCCGCGCAAAGCGCGGCTTAATTGACATTACACATTAGTTAAAACAATTTTGGTGGCACTAGAAAAGCGATCGCCAAAGGAAATAACCTTGGCTGCGGGTCAGCATAGCGCTGACGGATGATTTCCTGCTCTTTGCTGATTTCATCAGGAATTTGCTTGAGTCGCAATTCCAAACTTTGGCGATTGCGTTCAAACTGTTCCCTTTCATCATTGCTAAACAAATCAAGCTGAAGCGGTTTCGTAGTATCCGCCATCTCCTTTTCGATACTCCTTTGCAGCTCTTCGAGAATTGTCTGGATATCTCCTAATTCCTGTTGAGCGCGATCGGCTAATTGCTTTTGCAAAGAATTTTGGCGATCGCCCATCCGACTTTCGAGACTCTTTTTTAATGGCTCGGCATAAACATCCCAAAGCCCGATCAGCTTTTGGGAAACCGACTCTGGCACTGGGTCAGGCGTGGCAACTTGCAATAACTGATTTAGCTCCAAGACATTCAAGCGCACAAACTTACCACCACGAATCGCACCACCCACCGTAATCACCTCTTCATTCAGGCGCTGTTGATCGCTACCCAAAATCACGAGCCGTCCATAGGCAACCACCACAGGCTCAGCACTCAGACTATTGGGAATTTGCAGCGCCGTAACACGATTTAGCTTTTTCGTTTCTCCCCGCAACCATACCTCGGCTCTGAGCAACCGCAAACACATCTGCACTAACCGATGGTTGAGGTGAGCGAGAACCACATCATCTTTATGTCTAGCGCGATCGGGATCGAAGGTTATCGGACGAATTTCGCCTGTATGGGGATGGGCTAATCCCTGATTGCACACCGCCCAACTGCCGCGAAAAGCTGGCAAATAGAAAGCCTTGTGATCGTGTTCAATGGGAATCAGTTCGGGTTGCCCTGCGAGGCGCAAGCCCACCTGTACCACCGATTGAATATTGCTTGGTTCGAGGCGCAAATCCTGACGGGTTTGGTCGAGTTTCTCCCTGAGTTTCTCAATATCCTTTTGTACCTGTCGCTCAAATTTGAGCAAGCGGCGCATCGGTTCTGAGTCCTTTTCCGCTTGAGCCGTATCGAGTCGCACTCGCTTACCGAGCATCGCCTCCTCCACCTGCGCGGCGATCACTGGCCCCACCTTACCCAAGTCCTCTCGAATGTTATTAATTTTCAACGCCGCCCGCATCAAAAATTCTAAATCACCTTCGAGATCGCCCGCCTTCACATCACGCATCACCTGATTTTGATAGCCCTGTCCGACAAAGTGATAGATCAGCACCTTGTCCGCCCTCTGTCCGTGGCGATCGATCCGTCCGTTACGCTGCTCCATCCGATTAGGATTCCAAGGGATTTCGTAATGAATTAATTTCGAGCAGTAATTTTGCAAATCCAAACCTTCGGAAGCGGCATCGGTGGCAAGCAAGATTCGCACAGGTGAGACTTTAGGATTAGTTTGGAAGGCAGCTTTCACTTTTTCGCGATCGTCGCTATTCATGCCACCATAGAGCGTCATCAAGCGATCGCCCTGTCCTAAACCACGACTCAGCAACAAATCCGCCAACCATTTTTGCGTAGTCCGATATTCCGTAAAAATAATCACGCGCTCCTCTGACCACTGCCCATTGGGGCGAATATGTTGGTCAATCCATGCGAGTAACTGTTCAGCTTTGCTATCAATTTGCCTTGCTGTTTGCTCAGCCCAAGCCTTTAGCTCCGAGAGCATATTTTGTTCTTGAACCGAAAGCGATCGCCATAGCGTTGTACTTGTCGCGATCGCCGCCGATGTTGATTCTTCATAAAGATCATCATCGGCAAATTCTTCTTCAATATCTCCAATCTGTCGCCGCAATAGTCCCACTGTGGGCTGAGCTAAACGCTTGGACAAATTCTTACCCTTTTTGAGTGATTCTTCATGTTTGATTAAGGTAGTCAAAAAGGCTTGGGGACTAGAGAATAAACGTTTTTTCAGCAATTTCAACACAAACTCTGTCGCAGTTTGCTCTAGTTTATTAGTCGCCCCATCTCTTCGCAATTTTGTATTTCATTGAGCTTGCGATTTGCTGCACGCTCTGCATCGGTATAAGGGACAGCGATCGCCTCCAAAATGCGATCGGGAAATCGCGGCGTACCATCCCAATTGGGCGGCAATTCCCGCTTGAGACGACGGATCATGATCAAATTCAACTGCTTCGGATCGGGCGGAATTTCTCTAGCAAAGCGTTGAGAATCTAATAGCTCCAACAGCGCCGTAAAGCTTTCGCTATAACCATTGTGAGGCGTTGCTGAGAGAAATAACTTATGCTCACAATGGGGAACTAAAAATCTGACTGCTCCTGTTCGTTGCGAATCCACAGCATATTTGCCTCCTGCCGACGGTGCAATATTATGAGCTTCATCGACTATCAGCAGATCAATACGTCTCGGATAAATTGATTCGCCTTCCGATGGCAATGACTCACGCAATAACCGTAAAGGGCGATCGCGCTTAATAAAATCAATAGAAGTAATCAAACGTGGATAATGTCCCCAAGGATTGGTATGCAGCCCACGCCGCCGCCGCAAATCTCGCATCAACTCACTATTTACAATCCGAAAATCTAAGCCAAACTTATCGCGCATCTGTTCTTGCCACTGCACCTGCAAAGATGACGGACAAATAATTAACATCCGATGCGCCCTTTGTCGTAGCGTTAGCTCTTGTGCCACCAGCCCCGCCTCAATGGTTTTACCTAAGCCCACATCATCGGCAATCAGCAAATTCACCCTTGGCATCTGTACCGCCCGCACCACAGGATCGAGTTGATAATCTTCAATCTCAATGCCACTACGAAAAGGGGACTGTACACTTTGGCGATCGCTCTTAGATACCGCCCCCCACTTCACCGCATCCAAAAATGCCGAAAATACTTCAGGACGATCTAAAGCATCAGGATAGGGTAACTCCCTTTCTTCAAACAGCTTCGCGCCCTTTTCCAGTTCCCACACCACCTCTAACTCTTCCCCCAATCCCTCATCCTCAATCGAGGCAAGCGTTAGCAAATGATGCATTGGTAACTTAGCAAGATGTACAGGATTAGCACTCATGCCCGAAGCTTGGACATTCATCACCGCAAAAGCCCGTCCGCGCACTTTTACTAACTGCCCTTGTTCTGGCAATGATTGAGCTTGATTTTGATAAAGTGACATAAATTCTTATTTAACGTGAGTTCGGGTTAAGGAAAAGCTGGTAAAGCCTAATCCATATGGAGTGAAGGCTTTTTCGGCTGATGACAATAAGCCATTAGTCCACAAATGACATTGATCATGGCATTAATCGGAATACGGTGACGGGAGTGCTCAATTTGCGAAATATTATTGAGTTGGTCGATGACAGTCTCAATAATTGAACGCTTGCGACTTAATAACTTGTCAGTTAAGCGCATCAAACGGTTGTTAATATTGCGTTTGGGCAACGCCAAAAACTCAATGCCAAAGGTTGAGAAACATAGCCCCGATCACCAAACACATTACCAAATAATGACTTGAGCAATTCAGGAACAGGCTTACGGTCATTGCAGAAAAGGGCTTCTAAACTATTAGTCATGGGAGTTGCCTCGCTGAACTTATTTTTCTTATTTTCAGCTTATCGGTTTCTCCCTTTTTTGTCCTTATCCCGAACTCACGTTAATTAAACTTGCAATGTTGAAACCGAATTTTAAACAACTTGATGCCCTGCAAGCTCGATTAGTTGGCGAATTTTCTCTTCAGACAATTGACTCGTGATATTGATGGTCTTAGCGGCAGTGTTGCCCTCAATTATTGCCGATGTGTCTACGGCTTGGATAGCTTTGGTAATAGTTTCGATGCAGCTATTACAACCAATGGAAGGAACTGAAAGATTTAAAGACATAGAAAATATAGGGTAAAGGATATTTGGGGGACTGCTTGGAGGGACTTAACTATTGTAGTGTGGCATTTTGCCACTAATACAAATGCAATGCTTACGTTACAGACATGTCTTTTCGTCTCAAAGCGCTGTAGAATTAGAATAGCCGAGATATTTGGTAAGGCATATGGCTACTATGCAGAATGTCCTCAATCATATTCAATGCGGAATTTTTGTTTTGGGGATTGAGTCAAATACTGATGGATCAATCAGTGATGATCTCCAATTTATACTGCGGTTTCACCTTGTTAATGATACCTTTGTACGCCTGATTTTCGGGCAACATAGTACCGATCAAGTTGTTGATCTAATTGGTTTACAACCTCATGAATGTCTGCCTTCAGAATTTATTCAATCCCTAAATAAACACATTAGTCAATGTTTGCGATCGCAACAAAATATTGAGTATTCAGCCAAACTTGATTTGATCACTAATCAAGTTTTGTTAATTTCGTTATCTCTGAATATTGATGCCCAAGATAATTCACGACAAATTGTTGGGACTTGTCAAGATATTACTAATTTATCGCCATCAAAAGCCCAGATAAAATATGCCAGTGAGCATAAGTTTGGTTGCTTAGTAAATGCGGTTTCCGATGCTTTTGTGGTCGTTGATCGTGAAGGTATTGTCTGCTATCTTAACCAACCCGCCGAGGAGCTTTTCGGTTGTAAATCTGAAGATATCATCGGTGAAAATTTTGGGATTCCCATTGTCGCCGACGTGAGTACAAATGTTGATATTTTAAATCGCGGCACAACAACTTCGACGGAAATGCGAGTATCGGAAGCGATCGATGAAAACCGTAGGGTTTATGTAGTGGCTTCCTTGCGGGATGTGTCTGAACGTAATCGCGTCGAAGAATCTCTAAAATTGCGTGAACGGGCGATCGCTGCAAGTTCTAATGGCATTGTCATCACTGATGCCACCCATCCTAAAAATCCGATAATTTACGTTAATCCAAGCTTTGAGAGAATTACAGGCTATAGCGCGGCGGAAGTACTTGGGCGAAATTGTCGTTTTTTGCAGGGCGGCGATCTCAATCAGTTCGGTATTTTAGATTTACACAAAGCTATTCAAGAAAAGCGAGAATGTCATGCTGTGCTACTCAACTATCGTAAAGATGGCACACCATTTTGGAATGACTTATATATTGCGCCAGTTTTTAATGATCATGGGGAACTGACTAATTATATTGGCATTCAAACGGATATTACTGAGCAAGTAAAATCCACTCAAAGATTACTAGAAAGTGAAGAACGTTTTCGGACAGTACTTACTTCTATCAAAGAAGGTATTACTTTTAGTGATGACTCAGGATACTTCTCAATTTTCAATGCTGGGATGGAAAATCTCACGGGTTATACAATTTCTGAAGCGAATGCGAGTCAAGATTTCACAAACTTTCTATACCCCGATCCGCATGAACATGATAAAGCTTTGCAACGATTGCAGCAACTTCAAGAAACAGGATTGGCTATGACTCTTGAAACTCGTATATGCCATAAAGATGGAGCTTTCAAAGATGTACTAGTTTCTACAAGAATAATGACTTATAAGGGAAGACGGATGTATTTGAGTAGTTACTATGACATTACTGAACGGAAAAGAGTTGAGGCTCAATTGCGATATCAAAATGAAAAAGAGCGTCTGTTAAATGCTATTTTGCTAAAGATTCAACGCGAGCTAAATCTTGAACAAATTTTAGAAATTACTGTGAAAGAGACTCAAGAATTGTTGAATATTGATCGGGTAGAAATTTATCAATTTAAAAAAGATCAAGGTGGTACATTTGTTGTGGAGGCAGTAAATGATCTATCATTTTCAATTCTAGGAAAAACCGTTGATGATTCTTGTTTTAAACAGGAGAATATAAATTTATACCAAAACCGACAAGTTTCGAGTATTAATGATGTTGATCTTGCACAAATAAGTCCTTGTTACAAAGAGCTTTTACAACAATTTCAAGTTAAAGCAAATATTGTGGCAGCAATTTCCTTTGGTGATACGTTATGGGGATTACTAGTTGCTCATCAGTGCTTAGAGCCTCGTCAATGGGAAAACTTTGAGATCGACTTACTCAGTAAATTGGCTAACCATGTGGCGATCGCGATTCAACAGGTGCAACTAATTGAACGCGTGCAAGACCTTAATAAAAATCTGGAACGACAGGTAGCCGATCGCACCCAACAACTAGAGCAAAGCTTGAGCCAATTGGAAAGAGCATTGCTTAAGGAAAAAGAGCTAAATGAATTAAAATCACAATTTATTTCTAGGGCTTCCCATGAATTTCGGACTCCGCTTGCCACAATTCAAACAGCGAGTGATTTACTCCGAAATTATGGATACAAAATGTCAGACGAAAAAAAATTAGAAAGGATTGATAAAATTCAACGCGAAGTTAAAGGGATGGCTAATCTTTTAGAAGAAGTCTTAGTTATTGGTAGAACTGAGTCTGGGAAATTTGATTTGCAAGGAGAGAGTATTAATTTAGAAGATTTCTGTTTAGAAATAATTGAACAAACAAAGCTATTGGGTAGTGGCAAACATGAGATCATATTTAAAAATATTAATGCCCCAAAAAAAGTGGTAATTGACACTAAATTTTTTAAACAAATTATTTCTAATCTATTATCAAATGCAATTAAATATTCTCCCAACGCGACAGAAGTTAACTTTATGATTTCTCAAGTTAACGATCACACACCCAAACTTTTATTGGAATTTCAAGATCAAGGAATTGGAATTCCTCAAGCTGATCAAGACAAGATTTTTAATCATTTTTATCGTGCTCATAATGTTGGTATGATTGCAGGAACTGGGTTAGGTATGGCAATCATTAAAAATTCTATTGATATTCTCGGTGGCGCAATTCAACTTACTAGCATTGAAAATAAGGGAACTACCGTCTTGGTAAAGTTACCAATAAATATTGATTATAATTGATTAGAAAATATTGATTGGCAATGAAAATTTTACTTAGGACATAAAACTCAAAAGATGAATGGCGGCGTTTCGCGCCCCTATTCATCTTTTGAGTTTCGATATAGCATTGCTAAAGCATTTGTGAGAAAAGGAAGTCGTAGCCTCTCATCAACTCATTTAGGATTGCTATATTTATGAGCTATCTCTTGCGTTGCTATAGAATGGACAAATTCAAACCATCACAGACCTTAATCTAATAATTTTGATAGAAAACACACAAAATCATGATAACGATTCTAGTGATCGAAGATGTAGAAGCTTTACGGGAAGAGATTATGGAGACGCTCTCCTATGAAGGATTTGGTGTGTTGGGGGCTGAGAATGGGTTGGTGGGGGTACAGATTGCTAAAACCTATCTACCAAATTTAATTATTTGTGACATTGCCATGCCAGAGTTGGATGGCTACGGAACGCTCATGGCTCTGCGACAAGAACCGAAAACATCAATGATTCCGTTTATATTTTTAACGGCCATGACGGAAAAGGCAGATATGCGTCAAGCGATGCAATTAGGGGCAGATGACTATTTGACGAAGCCATTTACCTCTGCGGAACTGTTAGGTGCGATCGCTTCACGTTTACAAAAATATGATTCCGTAAGAGAGCATTATTACGACGAAATTAAGGCTGTGGGGGCAAGATTTGAATATTTATCTCATCATGATGGCTTAACACAACTACCCAATCGCATTTTATTTCTGGAATCCCTGAGCCAAGCTGTCCTTCATGCCAATATCAACAATAAGTCATTAGCCCTGCTCTTGTTAGATATGGATAACTTTAATGTCATTAACAATACTCTTGGTACTGATATTGGTGACCAGTTATTTATAGCGATCGCTGAACGACTCAAACGATATTCTGCACCCTGCGATATGGTGGCTCGCCTACAAGGAGATGAGTTTGCCATGATCATTTCTGATGTTGTCAATCCTACTAGTATTAAGATTGAAGCTCAAAAGATTTTGGATCTAATAAGCCGTCCTTATAATCTGTATGGTCATCAGGTTTTCATCACTAGTAGTATTGGCATTACGCTTTTTCCTGATGATCATCAAGAAACTGAGGGCTTAATCAAAAATGCTGAATTAGCAATGTACTATGCCAAAACCCATGGCAGAAATAGCTATAAATTGTATAGCTCTGATCTAAATACCCAATCTTCAGAGTATATGGCTTTGGCAAATAGCCTCCACCGTGCGCTTGATCACCATGAATTTCGAGTCTTTTATCAGCCTTTAGTCGATCTCCAGTCAGGAAAAATCATTGGTGCAGAGGCACTAGCAAGATGGCAACATCCTGATCTAGGCATCATCATGCCAAGCAAGTTTATGCCCATTGCTGAGGAAACAGGCTTAATTTTGCGCTTAAGTGAGTTAATTCTTCAAGAAGTATGTTTAAAGATGAAATCATGGAGTGAATTAGCTATAAATTATGGATTTATAGCAGTTAACTTGTCAGGTCAATATTTTCGTCCAGATAATAACCTAATAGAAATAATTGATAAAGTCTTGAAAGAAAGTGGTGTCAAGCCACATCATTTAGAACTAGAACTTACTGAAAGCATCATCATGAAAAATGCTAACTTTACGATTGATACGCTATCGCGTTTGCAGTCAATAGGGGTAAAAGTAGCGATCGATGATTTTGGTAATGGTTATTCATCTCTTAGTTATCTTAAACATTTTCCCGTAAACATTCTCAAAATTGATCGCTGTTTTATTCAAGGTATCACCACCGATCAGCATGATTCGACAATTTTATTAGCAATCATCGATCTTGCCCATAGTTTGTCATTACAAGTAATTGCTGAAGGTGTAGAAACTACTGAGCAGGTGGAGTTTTTAAAAGAGCATGGTTGTGATCAAATACAAGGATATTTCTTTAGCCCACCATTACCTGATACTGAATTTGTGCAAATGTTGATAGAAGGTAAATGTTTACCTTCTCCCTTCCCACTCAAAGAATAGGCATGCGTGGCTTAATTATTCACTGGGAAGGGAGTATCTAAATCTATAAAAATGCAATTTTTACTAACTCGTAATTATTTTTGTGAAATTTTCATAAATCAGAGAGCTTATTAGGTATGCTAACGAGTAAAATTTTGTAGAGTTCTTTCAAAAACTACTTCATGAGTACACCTAAACGCGCTTTAATCACAGGGATTACAGGTCAAGATGGATCTTATTTATCCGAACTTTTACTAGATAAAGGATACGAAGTTCATGGCATTATTCGCCGCTCTTCAACGATTAATACCGATCGCCTTGATCATTTATATCAAGATCCTCATCTACCAGAAACTAAACTATTTCTGCATTATGGTGATTTGACTGACGGCACAACACTGGGACGTATTTTAGAAGCTGTTCAACCTAATGAAGTATTTAACCTCGGAGCGCAGTCTCATGTCCGTGTCAGCTTTGACTCCCCTGAATATACTGTTGATGCTGTAGGCATGGGAACATTACGTTTGTTAGAGGCTCTGCGGGACTATCAGCAACGTAATGATAAGGAAATTCGTTTTTATCAAGCAGGTTCATCAGAAATGTATGGCTTAGTCCAAGCTGTACCTCAAAGCGAAAGCACCCCATTTTATCCCCGCAGTCCCTATGCTTGCGCTAAGGTATATGCCCATTGGCAAACGGTAAACTACCGTGAATCCTATGGTCTATTTGCTGCTAACGGGATTTTATTTAACCATGAGTCTCCTCGTCGTGGAGAAACCTTTGTCACCAGAAAAATCACGAGGGCGATCGCTCGTATCGTTGCAGGTCAGCAGAAAAAACTGTATTTAGGCAATCTCGACTCTAAGCGTGACTGGGGCTATGCCAAAGATTATGTTGAGGCTATGTGGTTGATGTTGCAGCAGGATGCGGCTGATGATTATGTAGTTGCTACTGGTGAAACCCATTCAGTCCGAGAGTTTCTCGAAGAAGCTTTTGCTTATGTCAATCTCAAGTGGGACGATTATGTAGAGATTGATCCTCGCTACTTCCGTCCTGCTGAGGTCGATCTTTTGTTGGGTGACTCAACTAAGGCTAGACAAAAATTGGGCTGGACTCCTAAAGTTACTTTTAAAGGTTTAGTCGAGCTAATGGTTGATGCAGATTTAGAAGCCTTGGGCTTACCGAATCCTAAAGGTACATCTTCTCAGGATATTGCGACATTGCGAAATATTGGACAGGCTGCCACTTGGTAATTTTAAAGACCCTGCTTTGCAGGGGGTTTAAAATTACTTTAATTGTTTACAAATTGCTCTAATTTTAAAGAAATTTCTATGCCAGAACCTCAATCAAATATTCAACTTAAGAATCAATTTAAAGATCAAAAGATCTTAGTCACTGGTGGTGCTGGCTTTTTAGGAAAGCAGGTAATTGCACAGTTAGTCGCGGGTGGAGCTAATCCAGATTTGATCACTGTGCCTCGCTCCAAAGATAATGATTTGCGATCGCTAGCTGTTTCTGAAAAAATTGTGCAGGGGCAAGATTTGATTGTTCATCTTGCAGCTCATGTTGGTGGAATTGGACTCAATCGCGAAAAACCTGCGGAATTGTTTTATGACAATCTGATCATGGGTGTGCAGTTAATCCATGCGGCTTACCAAGCAGGGGTAAAGAAATTTGTCTGTGTTGGCACAATCTGCGCCTATCCTAACTTTACACCTGTGCCATTTAAGGAGTCCGATCTTTGGAATGGCTATCCTGAGGTAACAAATGCTCCCTATGGTGTTGCTAAAAAAGCTTTGCTAGTGCAACTACAGTCCTACCGCCAACAATATGGGTTTAATGGCATTTACCTTTTGCCAGTAAATTTATATGGTCCTGAAGATAATTTTGATCCTCGTAGCTCCCATGTGATTCCTGCGCTGATTCGTAAAGTTCATGAGGCTCAACAAAGAGGCGATCGCACTATTTCAGTGTGGGGAGATGGTACACCTACTAGAGAGTTTGTTTATTCTGAAGATGCCGCAAGAGGTATTGCCCTTGCATCTGCTGCCTATAATGAATCTGACCCAGTGAATATTGGCACAGGCTCCGAGATTTCGATTAAGGATTTAATTCATTTAATCGCTGAGCTGATGGGTTACGATGGCGAAATTGTCTGGGAGACTGACAAGCCTAATGGTCAGCCTCGCCGTTGTTTAGATGTGGAAAGGGCTAAGCAAGCCTTTGGATTTACAGCCCAGATTAATTTCCGCCAAGGCTTGAATCAAACGATCGCATGGTATCGTCAGAACGCTTTATAGTTTTTTACATGTCTTTGCTCTTAAATCTAAACCGATAAAACCATAACAAAGCCTTGCAAAGCAAGGCTTTGTTATGGTTGGATTAGTCAGAAAGTATTTTGGTTTGCCCATTTGTGCAAACTAAAAAAGATAAAAAAAATTGTTTTTTTGATTCCAAGTCTTGCATATGTACCAAGCTTTGGTATGATTAAAATCCACACGATAAAGCAATTAACTTGATTAAAGTTTTTGTCTCATCAAGCGAGGAGAGATGGCCGAGTGGTTGAAGGCGCAGCACTGGAAATGCTGTTTAGGGGTAACTTTAACGAGGGTTCGAATCCCTCTCTCTCCGTTTAAACAATAGATGAAAAATAAATAAAAAAGACCCACGCTTAGCGTGGGTCTTTTTTATAGCCAATTGCCAACCAAAACAAAGGAAGCCCAAAAGTAGGGATGTGTGAGATCGATATCTCCTGTAACTTGCTTGAGAGAAATTGGTGGTAAATTACCGATTCCTTGGATTTGTCCTGATTTAATTTGTACTTTCCCTTGTAGTAGTTCCAATTGTGCTTTTTGAATTGCGATCGCCTTACTCTTGGCTGTCGAATAGTTATTGTAAAAAGCTAGCATCAATGGTGTGGTTCCCGCATCGCTGACCTCCCAGAGTGAACCAAGTACACTTTTCGCTCTAGAGACTACAGCCGTACCGCTCAGCCCTAGGTTTTGCCCAACCGCAGTCTGGCAAGCACTTAGGGTCAGCATCTCAATGGGTTCTTCTCCCAGCCTGAGTGTCCGTAACTTGTCAAGATATAAACGATCATTCCAGAATTGGATAAACGCGCCGTTGATAGTATCACTCAGGAATTGAGCGTGGGTGGCAATATGCACAATCCCATAGTTGTTTTTATTTTGTTGGTCTCTGAGCGTATCAACCGTAAAATTTTGGTTAAGAAAGACTTCACCCTGAAAGATTTTAGAAGCAATTGTATTGGTCTCAACATCTACATTTGGTAGAGCAGTAAAGCCTGCCTGCGCTTCTGTTAAACCCATGATTAAAATGCTTGAACGGCGGCGATCGCTTAATTTTAGATTAACCAATCCCATTGATGGCACGGTCGCTGTGGCATATTTTTGTACAAGGAACTTTTTACCATCGTTTAAAATGCTAATGGGAATTGCTCTTAAAGGACCATCCATCACAAAAATCAAGGTCTTGATTTTTCCTGTCTCCAAGTCTTCCTCAATAGGACGAATCAACCAATCGTAGAGCTTTTGAGATGGTCGCAAGTAATCATTACTGCTAGGGTCACGAATGGAATCCAGTAAATCTTGAACTGTTACAGTAACTAGATTCTGTTTGCCATCTATTTGTTTTACTGATGATTTTTCTTGTCCTGATTGTGGAATTAGAACGGTCTTCCGAATTTCTTTGCCTGATGATGGGATAACCAAAATCTCTAGGCGATCATCAAAAGTATTCACATATACTAGAGCTGTTGGACTATCTGTGATCTTTTCTGCTTCTTGCAAGGCTTCTTGAACAAATTCAAAAGTTACTTCAGGCGTAGTTGGGCAGAATCCAGTGTAACCACAAATAGCATTAGTTTCTTTCTTGTCAATTGTACCGACAGAGGGAAAGGTGGTGGGAAAGGTGGGAACACATATTGAGCCAAGTAAGCGATCGCAAAGTCGCGGTTCTGTTGGTGGGGTAATCCCAAGTGGGGGCTGAAGTGGCTGAGGTCTAGAGGGCTCAGAAGTCGGGAAATCTTGTGGGGTTGAGGGTGTTGTCGGCGGAAGCGTGGACTGAGCAATACTGCGCTGTACAGAGGGAGCCATAATACAAGTTGTGGCGATCGCTACTGCATATCCAGCTTTCCAAATCAAAGAATATTTTTTCATAAGTATCTCTCCATTTTTAGGGGGTTATCTTTTCTTAGAATGAGAAAGTTGTGCGGATTGTGCCTATAGTAATCGTGTCACTTGTTGCTGTTTGGAGAGGATTGAATAAAAAGATTAAACCGGGAGTGATCGTAATATTATCGGTGAGGCGATAACGATAGAAAAGTTCGACTTGTGTAGTCGTGTCAGGTTGAGCACCACGAGCACCAGCTAATACTCCAAGTAAACCAATCGTACTAGGGAGATTGAAGAGTGACAAATTACTACTAGTAATTTTGGGTGGCTGTCCAATATAAATACCGCCAAGATTGCCCTGCTTAAATAAATCGGGGAAGTTGAGATAAACAATCCAGTTGGTGGTTTCTACTGTACCTGAAGTACCCGTAACTGCATTAGATGTAGTGTAGCCACCCCATGTTCCCCAAGTTATATAACGATTGATCCGCCAGTTGAGAGTTGCACCAACTGCATCAGTTAAAAAACTAGTATTCACAGAGTTGCTAATTATACTATCGCCAATTCCAGTGTTGAGTGAGCCACCCGTTGTGTAGGCATGAAGATAATAGAGGGCAACATCAACAGCATCTGTCGGCGTGAGTGTAGTTTGTAAACCAGCAACATAGGAGCCACCAAACAAACCACCTTGTGTTGTATTTGCAGGATTTCCCGCAGAATATACTCCCTGTAAGCTGATGCGATCGCTGATCTGCCAGTCAAATCCTATCCCTGCACTACCGCCACCTAGTCCTAAAATAGGATTGCGTTGAGCAAAAGCTGATAAGGGACCAGCACCCGATCCTTCAAAACGGTTAGGTCCTCGAAAGACTCCACTGGGACTTATTCCCGCCGCCCCAACAATCAAAGCTGCGTTGTTACCAACTTTAAATCTATAGGAAAGATCAGAAAGTGCAAACTGGTTATTAGTAGTCCCTTCATATCCCAGCAATGTATAGGAATCTCGAAGTGGCAATCCTGAAGCAAGAGATAGATTCCCGGCACTCAATCCAACTAATAAAAGACTACGGTTTTGGGCTTCAAACTGAGTTAGGAATGTTAGATTCAGATTATAGCCAAAATTGAGGTTTACCCCTTGATCTACTTCATTTGTTGTACGAACACCATTTCGTGGGCTGATATCAGAAGTGTTAGCAAAGCGCCCTTGCACACCAAAAATTGCTTGTCCAAATAGCTTTGTTGTTGTTGAGAACTGTTGTGATTGCAGTTGATTCGTTTTGGCTTCTAATTTATCTACTTTTCCACGCAATATTGATAACTCATTCCCAAATTCCACTTGCAATTTTTGAATTGTCTCAATGTCAGATTTATTAACTTTATCTGCTAAACCTGTAGCAATAATCTCATTAATTTTGTCTACACAAGCGTTTAAACCTGCCGCAAATTCGTAACGAGAAATTGCTTGCTGACCACGAAAAGAGCGATCGGGATAACCAGCGATACATCCATAGCGTTCGACTAAAGATTGCAATGAGGTAAAAGCCCAATCAGTTGAACGTACATCACTCAACTGAGAAACTGATGTAACTGGAGCAGAAGCATCAGAAGTTTCGCTCACTAAAGGCGTAATATTTTGATTTCCGTGAACCTGAGGCTTTATAAAAGTGTTTTGGGAAAAACTGCCAGAAAGGTTTGTAGCGAAATTTATAGAAGGAGCTTTAGAATTTACTTCTATAGTAATTTTTCGATTTGGTGTGCTTAGAGGATTGCTCTTGGGGACTTTAAATTGCGCGATCGTATTTGTAGTAAAGCTCGTTAAAGCCAAGCTAAAACATATTAGCCATTGTCCAGAAAATGAAAACAATTTCAATAACATTTGCTTATCCACTCTATATAAAATATAGCCACATGATCCGCCTCCACAAACTTATAAAAGCAGAATATTCCATATCGATCTAATTAGGTATAACTAAAAAAGAATCACATCTCCACAAGCAATTTAGTCTCATGAATTAGGATCGCTATAGATTTTTACTGCTGGATTTATTTGGTGCGTTTATCATATTTTTCAGAATCTCTATATGGGCTGGTATTCTACATTAATAATTCCGAGATAAGTCATTTAAATCAAAAAAATATTAATTTGTAAAAGTATTTTTTTGTGCTTTATATGGCAACCCATTGGATTGGTGGCTTATTTAAGTTTTGTGTATTTATATATGAATTTCTAAAATACAACCCCATCAAAACTCACTGGAGGTTGCTATAGTAATCGTAAAGAAATGTAACTAAGGTCTGATATTTATATGCTTTATGATCCACCTTGGCATTTGACAAATGGACTGTTAATGACTCTTTATACTGCTTTGCGGGTAAGCAAAAAGTGGGAAAACTTTACTGTTGAAGCAGAACCTATTTATCAAGAATATATTTTTACAGGAGCTAATGGAGTTCCCATTTTTGGGAAATATGCAATTCCGCCAAATCCAAAAGGAACCATAGTTGGAACCTATGGAATTACAGGTGATTTAGATAATCAATGGTTTCTTAAAATATTGGGTCGCAAAGCTTTTGATAAAGGATATGCCGTAGTTTTATTTGATTGGCGAGCGCATGGCAAGACTGCTGAACTCTCACCTACTCTCACGTCCGATGGGCTATATGAAGGTGAAGACTTTATTCGCATTGCTAATACTGCTAAACAATTGGGGTGTCCATCGCAGTTCTGGCTAACGGGATATTCTCTCGGTGGACAATTAGCTTTATGGGGGATCAAAGCTGGAGAATCGATCGATAATTGGGGTAGTGATTTAGAGATTACCTCTGCGGACATCGCGGGAGTTGCCGTAATTTGTCCTAGTGTTGACTCAAACCGATCGCTTACTTATTTAGTCAAAGATGAACTAGGGCGATTTTTGGAAAAGGCGATCGCGCGTGAACTCAAAAAGCTAGCAAGAGTGATGGCAAAAAATCATCCTGAGGCAATTAGTCGTGACGCAGTTGAACGCGCTAATAGTATTTGGGGGTTTGATAATGAGTTGACGATCACTAAATTGGGATTTAACAGCGTAGAGGAATATTACGATGCAAGTTGTCCATTGTATTTCATGCCCCATCTTCACAAGCCGACTTTAGTTCTTTATGCGGAAGATGATCCGATGTTTGATCCCGCAATTGTTGTCGATTTAGAAAAAATTGCCCAAGATAACCCAGCCATTAAACTAATAGTCACAAAATATGGTGGTCATGTCAGCTATGTCAGTAGTAAAAAGTGCCAGCGTCAATATGGCGATCGCGATCGGTGGTGGGCATGGAATCGCATTTTTGAATGGATTGAATCATTTCAAGATACTAATTTCATAGATAAATAATGAGGACATACGCAAGACTAACGGATTTACAAGGTTTTAGGTAGATGTAGCGCTTGCGAAGCACGCGCTATATCTACCCGATGCGTAAGTAATATCTTCTGCAAAGCAGAAGATATTACTTATCTATGAAATTAGAGTTTTAGTTATATCTTGTGAACCAATGCCTTGACTGAGTGGTTGGGTTATACCTTCTTGGAGATAAACAGACTGATGGTCAAGCTCAGCTAGTTTCTTATATTGTGAAAATACGCGATAGTTATCCAAATTTACATCAGGAATATCACTTTCATAATCTTTCATTTTAACTAAGCTATAGTCTGTATCTTCATCGAAAATTGCCAAAGTTACATTTAAAATGTCTAAAAAACTAATAAAAGAACGACATTCCACTTCATCATAGAAACTATAAAACTTGATTAATTCTGCAATATAACTTTCTAGATAAAGACGACTCTTAGGACACAGTAAAACGATCTTTAATAATAAAATGACAGGACTGAGAAAATTATTACTATCTAACGATAGTTGTAAAAAAGTAGAAGGATGACGATGCTCATTTAATAAAAGATGGTGGAGAATGCAGTTACAAGATATATGTAATAAACTATCTGTCATTTCTTGATCATTTTTATACTGCTGGAAATATATAAACTTTTCGACTACTGTTAAGCGAATGGCTTCAGGTATTTCTAAATCATCCCTAGAAACACCTAAATATGCGAATAGATCTTCTTTGAATTCAAGAAAAGTTGTGTCATTGGCTTGATCTCTGAATTTTTTTGAGATCACTCTTAAGCCTTCGTTCCCTTGCTTATTCAATACCTTTTTAATTAAAGTCAGAACCCCATCTCCTAGACTTGTAGGATTATGGCGATTTAATTTAGCATTAGCATCTTTAGGACAAACTTTGGAGCCGATTCGCGCGGTATACATTGCTAAATCGAACTTAAATTTTCTTTTAATCTTGCGAGACAATATTTCTGCATATTGCCTTTGTTCTACTGGCTTATTAAAATCTGTATATTCTGCTATCAATAGGTAAGCGGAAAATCTTTCACACCAATCATGAGAATTCTTGCGTATTCCTGGTTTCCCAGAAAGTGATTGCAAAGTATTATATTCATCAGATTTAATAAAATTTTGCAGCCATTCCCTTAATCTTTTAAGCTTATGTATTCTTGTAGGTATAACAATTGAATTCGCCAAAAAAAGATCTACCAAACTCTGACAAAACTTAAGGTTCCCATTCAATGCCCAATTGTTATTAAGAATATAGCAACAACGAAGAAGGGTATGCTTAAAATATTCTTCCCTATTATAAAATATGATTTCGCCCAAAGCGTCATACGCTTGGATGTTTTTGATTTCCTCATAATTAATAAATAGCTTATTAAATTGATCTAAGATTTCGTCAGCTTGATAATATTTGACAATTCCCAAAAAGAAATTATAGATATATTCCTGAGCTTGCTCAATACCGCTTGTGGTTATATCTGTAATATATTCTTTGGACTGAGCAGATTCGTTGCGATTATAAAACTGTGCCATATCAATATATTCCTAAGCAGCAGTAAAGTTTATCAAACTTTTGATCATATTATACTAATCAAAAAAATATGGTTTACAAATCGACGCAAAAATTTATCTAAAAGTTTCTTTTCATTATTTAGGACTAGATTAGGAGCAAATATTCTTGGATTTCGAGATGAGACAGTAAAAAATGATAATTACATAGATCTTAATAAATGTATCTTTAATCAAACTTAATGTTTTGATATTTTGGTTGTCAAAAATAAATCTAAAATCACAAAGCTATGACAATTACTTTTAGGGCTTTACAATTTTGCCCTTGCCTCTAGATAGCAAAAATTGCGATAAGCTTCTTACAAGACGAATAGGACTACTATGTATGTTGAACAACTTTAGTCATAACACCTAGATATTTACTACGAGCATTTGGCGTAAAAAATTTTGTTAGTAAGTTAAACAACGGTTTTAAGTTCTGCCTGCAACGCAAGATTACAGTGACTCATAAGGTTGTAAGATCTTGCTCTTATTGTTAATACCTAAAAAATTCAACTAAAAATTAAGATGCCAGCTTTTAAAATTTTTGATAATGATATTGACTTTGATACTCTCCAAGAATATCTCGCTTCTGAAGCGATCGCCGTTGATACGGAAACAATGGGTCTGATTCCTCGTCGCGATCGCTTATGTTTAATTCAGATTTGTGATGATCAGGATAATGTGAGCTTAGTACGAATTGCTCAGGGCAGCAAAGAAACTCCAAATCTTAAATATTTGATGGAAGCCTCTGAAGTCACTAAAGTCTTCCACTTTGCAAGGTTTGATGTTGCTATGCTAGAAGCACATCTGGGGATCGCAACACATCCGATTTTCTGTACTAAAATCGCGAGTAAACTAGCAAGGACATATACCGATAAGCATGGGTTAAAAGAGTTGGTAAGAGAACTGGAAAAGGTTGAACTAGATAAAACATCTCAATCTTCTGACTGGGGTAGTGTTCATGTTCTTTCTGAAGAGCAATTAAAGTACGCAGCTAATGACGTGCGGTATCTGTTGTCTGTGTATCGCAAGTTGATTGATATGTTAATTCGTGAAAATCGCTACGATTTGGCAAAGGCATGTTTTGCTCATATTCCTACACTTATATATTTGGATTTGCTAGGTTACGCCGATGTTTTTGCTCATTAACTTTAAGAGGATTACTGTGGCAATCCTCTTAAAGTTAATGAGCTATTGCAATCCTAAGTTATTTGTGGCTTCGGCTTCGCTCAGCTAGCGTGAACTGATGGCTGAGCGAAGCCGAAGCCTGTATCAACTCATTTCGGATTGATATATATAGCAGTAGCCCGTTAAGTTAGGACAAAAGCTAAACCCATAAGAGAGTTGGGG
>CALRWX020000077.1:0-19275 GCA_943371975.1 Pseudanabaena sp. UWO311
ATAATTGCAGTATCGTCATAGCACACGAAACTAACCACACCCATGACTGCAAAACAAATTACCGATCGCCTCTCAATCCTATCCAAAGATTTGCTATTTCCCAGTGAGTCAGACTTTCCACTAGAACCCTTTACTTGGGAATCAGCAACGCTCACACCTGAAACCATCCTCACGCGATCGCAAAAACCTGCGGACACAGCAATTGAATCTACTACCCTAGAAGATTTTTTTGCACAAGTCACCGCCGATCAAGATTGGTATGACGATGAAGATCGAGCGATCGCACAAAGGTTTCGCGATCTGAAAACAGCGATCGCCACATTAGAAAATGTCCAAGTTTTTAAAGTTGGCACTATCGAGATTGATGTTTATATTGTTGGTGCGATCGGTTCCGACTTAGTTGGACTCAAAACCACGATTATTGAAACCTAACAACCTTTCTTTGATTCAATTGTTTTTTGAATATCGGGCGGCACATTACTAAAAAAGTCATAGCCCGTCAACTTTTGCACATCCTGAACGGTTGCACAGAAATCTTGCCACTTACCTTCACGACCTTGCTTGTTCGGCATAATCACCGCGATCGTGCGGGTCTTAGCATTGACTCCTGCTAAACCTTTTTTGGGGTCATCTAGCACCAAGATTACCTTCCACATAGTTGCTGGTACTGCAATTTTGTCAATCAACTTTGAAGCCTTACCGTTCTTACCCTCGCCACCAGTACCTTGTCCACCAGCAACGATATAAAGCTCTTTGCCTTGCTTTGCTAAGTCACGGGAATAGCTCTCTAGCTTTTCCCATACACCCTGATTATTGTCAGGTGCTTGTGGCACGATATTGGTCATCAAAAAAGTTGATGAGTTAGTGGCTACCGACTGACCGCGATCTTCGGAGTTAACAAGATGCCCGCGATCGAATCCTGAACCTGTGTAGTCTTTCGTTGTGACCTGATACCATCCTTTCGGCAAAGCAAGATCGGGGCGGAAATTATTTTGACGTTTAGCGTCACCCATCCACGATTTATTAAGTTGCCATGATGCCCAATTAGCAAGGTTTCGGCTCTTGTTATAGCTCAGTACATACTGATTTTTGAGCAGTAAATAGTTATCGGCATTAGCAATATCGGTAGTAGCTTTACTAGGATTTCCCGCTTTTAAATTAGGGTTGCCATAGTCATTGTCGAGGGTGGGCTTTGGTTGTGCCTGAGTTGGGGCTGACGCTACTAGTGGCGGGGCTTTTTCTCCGCAGCCGATAAATAGCAAAGCTGTGAGTAATAAGGCTAGTGGCGATCGCATGGTGTTCTAGTAGAAAGTTGCCAATAGCATAGCGCTTATGAGATTTGGTTTAGGTGCGATCGCAGTTTGTAACACTACCCGATCCAACCTAAAACAAATTCAAAAACTCAGTCACCACCGATTCAGCATCCTTGTGACAGTCACTAGCCGTAAACCTTGCAGTCGCAATACTTTCCCGCAACAGAACGCGATCGCGTACATAGTCCCGTTCGGTATTGCCTTGCTGTTGATGATGTTTACCATCGACCTCTAGGGATATGCACTTACCTTTGTGAAATACCAAAAAATCGACCTCTAATCTGCCCGTCATCGTCATATCGGATATAGGTGAGCCATTGCCACTAATCCGACCTCTGGCATTGGCAAAAAACAATACTCCCCGTTTGTCTAATTCTTCCGCAATTTTGATTTCGACACCAGAACGAAAATACATCCCTCCCCATTCCATCGGCGGATTAACATCGGCATTAGCATTGGTACTTTGATTTTGTGCGGGCTGCTGTCCCCCCACAACTAGCGCTGATGACTTGGTAATAGTTTCAATTTTTTGCTTAATGCGATCGTGAAAGAATAATCGCCATAGGTGCTGACTGCCTGCGCCATTGGGTTGACCGATATAAGCTAAGTGCAAATATTCGTGCAACTCGACATAGAAATTTGGCTTAGTCCGTCTGTATAACCACTGATTAAGCTTTGTCCTTAACTTAGAACGCGATATATCTTGCTTTTGATACAGGTCTATGAATATGTCTAGCAATTTACTGGTCGGCACTTCGATAAAGTTGGGCAGCTTGCCGCCTATGGGAACTAGGCTAGAACTAACTCTATGTTCGACACCATCGAGGCTAAATTCTGTCATCAATCCCCTGCCAAATAGGTTTGTCGATAATTATCTGCCGCCATTTGCGCCGCCTCTGCCTCTGTCCATTGCTTTCGATTTGGTAAGTCCTCTATACCACTAAACTGACTTAGCTCTAAGTCATCCCCTATAACCTCGGCAATGATTTGGGCGATCGCCTTACAGCAACTTTGTGGACACCTTGCTATTTCCTCCTCGGCAAATCTAATCACTAGCCAGTTTTTTTCAATAAAGTGGTTATTTCGATTAATATCCTTGGTCGCACCGACAAAATGTGTGGGCTGACCAGTGTTGTGATAGTAAGGCTCGTCAATCTCAATGTCGATATACAAACTCAGCGAGCGATCGATATAGGCAAAATCAGGACTATAGGGATGCTCATAATTTGGAATAGTAGATGTCAGTTTGCGGTGTATCCTGCCACTGAAATAATGGTTGAGATAAGGATAAAACTTAGCTTCTGAGAAACCCTTTGGAGCCGTACTATTTTCTCCGTCATGAGGTTCTGTCTGTCTGAGAGCTAGTAATAACTGCTCTTGCTGATATATGGCTATATTTTCAGGACTGTTAATCTTTGCCACTTCCGCACTGTGATTATTTTTCGCCGATTGATACTGTTGCACTAGCCTTGGGTATCGCCTTACATAGTCATCATGCTCTCGCTTGCGCTTGGGAAAACTTTGATTCATTGTCCATGCGTGGTAGGCAACTAAAGCAAATCCAATCAATGCGCCTACTACTGGGATAATTATCCCGAATATCAAGGCAAATACTGACTCTATGATTAATAAATTAACTTCATAGGGTTGCGGTGGTAACGATGGTTTGCTCGGTGCGATCACGCTAAACAGTGGGGCGATCGGCATAGCATTTTTGGCGCGTAGGATGCGATCGGGAATAAGGACTATGGGGTAAGTGGACATGGGTTACGCAGCATCCCTCTTATTAAGATTTTGGGCGTATTTAATCACCTCTCTGACTATTCCGCTTTCTGCTGCACGACTAAGGATGATCATTTCTTTGGTAACAGTCCCTGCATTTTGTAAGTTCTGCAACATATTAAAGTAATGGTGTCCTGCATAGCCACTGACAAACACAATTAGATTGCAATTTGTCAGTTTTGCTCGAAATATACTTTGGTTATGGTCATATCCTGCTTCTAAAAGCACATAGTTTTTGAGTCCATGCTCTTTCTGTAAACGATTAATAACTCTGTTCATCGTCTTGGCATGACCGCCCACAAAACCAATGAAAAGCGATGAAATATCAACTATCGGAATTTCCGCAACTTCAGGATGCAGGTCTGCCCTTGCACTCTTTAAATCACCCTCAAGCTCATCAATTCTCCATTTCAGTTGAATGATTTCTTTTTCTAGTCGATCTACATCATTGGCATACTCATTAATTAAGGCAGTTGATTTATCCTGCAACTGTTGTTCATATTTTTCCTTTAAAGCGTGTTCATCTTTATTCAGTTGATCAAGGACACTTTGAAGCTTTGCCTTAGAATTTAGGGCACTGTCGAGATTTTCCTGTAGTTCCTGCGCTTTGGTTTCCGCAAGTTGTTTTTGGGCTTCAATCTTGGTGATGGAGTCTTGTAGCCCTTCAATGTCAGTCTCTAAATTGGCAACCTTGAGTTTGTCACTATTAATTTTCGTGGCAACATTAGTTAATTTAGACTCTAAAGCAGTTTTATCCTCATAGAAATCATCAAGATTTTGTTGTTTGAGTTCGATGTCGTGCTTTTGAGACTCAATTAAGGCAATCAGCCTATCTTGGCTAGAATTGGCTTCATCAAGTTGTTGTTGATACTCAGCAACTTCAGACTGGTTTTCCGATGCAATTTTTTTCTTGAGATCCTCAATGTATACGGTATTAGACCCTAATTCTTGTTCATGTACCGTCAGCTTTTGCCGCGACTCCTCAAGCTCTTTTTGTAATTCACCTTCCAAATATTCATTGGCAACTCTAGCCACTTCAAAAGATGCTTGTTCTGCCTCAGCAATTGACACTTTTTGCCTTAGATCAGCTAAAAGCTTTTGCTTTTGTTCGTCTACTTTACGCAAATTATCTAGTAACTTGGCGTTATCGTTTACCTTTGCCTCAATTTCCTTTTTAGATTCTTCTAATTCTAGAATTAACCTCTCGTTCTCTCGTTTTTTGGCATTAATTTTAAGGATCGCAATTTCTACAATCAAAATTAATAAGCCCCAAGATGCCAAAAATGTAAACACAGAGGTTGTATAAATTGAGCCAACTCCTGCATTCTTGTCTTGCAGCCATCCTGTCCAACTTTCTACGTACGATGGTTGGATACCACGCACATAGTAAACTCTGCCAATAATTTGCCCACTGTTAGTTTGTCCAGTAGATTTATACTCTCTGCTGCGAATATCAGGAAAACTGATCTCTGTTTTCAGTGGTGGTGGATCTCGCAAAACGTCAAAAGGCGCATCTTTGAGCAAATCCATAGAGAAATTGCGACTCCAAGAACTCCGTGATTGTGTTCTGTATAAAACTGTTTGATCAGGACATTCCTTGTCGGCAATTTTGCAGTCAGTTACAACAATGCCAAATCTACCCGTGTTACTTTGCAAAGTTCGCTGAATTTCTTCTGCATCGTTTTGAATTAGCAGCGTAGAAAGCTTAGTGGGTAAAGTGTTGGCAAGAATACTAAAGTCGATGGTCTGCACTGCAAAAATAGTGCGATTCCAGTAATTGTCATGGTTGCTTAAAGTCCAGTAGTAAGTACCGATCGCTGGTAATACACCCGCAGCAAAAAAACGCCCCACGACAGGCAATGATTTCTTTGCAAAAGACCGAAATTTCTTCATAATAAAACTCACAACATGAATTAATTTGATTTGATATATACCAAGCCGATCTTGCACATCTGCTTGGTATTTTTATTTCTCTACTAGAACAGATTTGGTTTTCCACTAGAACAGATCGGTTTACCCAGAGTCCAAACACTCCGCCACTGCATTTAACTCAGCTATTCCTCGAACTAAGCGATCGCGTAAAGCATCGTCAAGCTTGGGATTTTGCAAAGCTACCTCTTGGATAGCGGCTAACCATTGTGCGATCGGGACATTGCTAACGGCGGCGCGTAGCCCCATATTGGTGAGGACTGCAAGGTGAAAGCCTGTCATGTCTTGTTCGCCATAGTTATAGAAGCCATCCCATAGCTCTAGTTTTTCGGGTGTGTAGGCTTCGTATTGTTCTAGGGTGATTGGGATGCGATCGGGGTGGGGTTGGGGGATGGGTGGTTGGGACATAGTGGGCTATGAAAAGTTATCTTTAAATTCACTTAAAGTCTTACCCAAAGTGGTTGTAGGGCATTCTTCTATCTTGTCAACGTTTCTAACAACTAACAAAGTAGTGTTGTCTCTCCCAATTTTGCCCTCCCAATCAATCTTGAGAAGGATGTGTTCAGCCATAGATTCTCTTTCTCTTGTTACTCTAATGGCATACGAATAATTGCTGAGGCTATTCAAAACACTCATCTCAACTGAAATATCAGGCAGTCTAATATCATCAGCACTGTTAGGGGTAAGAGTAACTTTTAGCCCCATTTCCTCAATCTCCTCCCGCAGTTTGTCTAGCCTTCTGGACACTTCGGTTCGCATAAAGTCTAGGACTATCTCTGATTCGCAGCGCTCCCTCTCCTCTTTAGTTGCCAACTTGTCTAATACCTGTAAGTTTTCCTTCCAATTCATTTTTGTGACCTCTTGATTAACATTTAAACCACTCATAACAAACCAGTTGCACATCCTCCTTTTTAATAATGTCTAAGGTTGTCTCCTCCTCCTGATCGTCAATGCCTTGACCGATCTCTTTCTCAATGAAATACTCATCAAGCTCTGCAACCAAATTAGTTAGATTTTGATCCTGTCGATATCTATCCCAAATCTGCCTAATCTCTTTCTCAAAAGTCTTCAAATTAATAGAAGTAATAATTTTCAGCACCCGCTCTTTATCTGCCATGTCTGACTCATCGGTTTCTAGCAGATCGCCTTGAGTTAAAGCCGTATATATACTCTGGACAAGCTTTGACATACTTGGCTTGATACGAATACTAGACTGCTGCTTTTGAAAATCATGAATTAAGTTACTCATAGCACCTTGCAACACCGCAAAAATGGCATTATCAAACTCGACTGGGGGTAAATCTTCGGGCTTGGGATAGTCAGCTTCTTTGCACTGAATCATTTTGAAGATTTTGCGCTTCTCATTGATGATCATTGCCTCCTTATAGTCACCCTCCCGATCTGTAACGATCGCACCATTAATGCGCGGGTAAAAATGCCAGATACTACGGTCTTTAGCACTGAACGCAAGGAATACACCGTTTAACCCATCTTTGGCTTTGGTACTATGGATTCCCATCGGAATTTCTTCGATAAGCTCACGACTTTTTTGAGTCAAAAATTCTAGTAAAGGAAAACGCATCTCATCCAGAGAAATCAGATCGGCGGCTTGCTCCAACTCTTCGAGAATCGCGGCTTTTTCCTTGTCGGTGTCCGCTTGTTTGAGCTTGCGTAACTCTTCGATAGACTTGTCTGAAATAATTTCTCCCAGAACACTCCCATCTAAACCAACCTCGCGATCGATTGTGGCAATCCTTTCCTGTAAACGTTTTACCAGTCCCAACAGCTTTTCTAGACCCTCTTCAGGAAAACAGTTATAGACAAATAGATTTTCAAATTCTGTGCCAAGGCGATCGATGCGTCCTGCCCGTTGGATCATCCTTACTGGGTTCCAGTGCAGATCGTAATTAACTAGATTCCCTGCGTCCTGTAGGTTTTGACCTTCAGATAGCACATCAGTACAAATCAAAATATCGATCTTGTTATCTAGATACTCTTGCAATTCTTCAGGTGAGTCATCCTTTGAAAAGTTGGCTTTGGGCGCAAACCGCTTGACTTTCTCCTCTCGTTGCTTACCAGATGTCGCACCCGTAATCAGGTCAATAGTAGGATTACCCATCGACTCTAACCATGCGCGATCGCCTATAAGCTCTTGGTACAGATATTTAGCAGTGTCTTTGAAATAGCTAAATACAAGCACTTTTTCACCATGTAGCCGTTCTTGCAACAAGGTTTTAAATGCAACTAACTTGAGGTCGTTTTCGATGCCCTTTGCTGCTGCCTCACGAATTATTCTAAGCTGTTTGAGAATGTGTTCTAAGCTATGGAAATCATCAGATATTTTGGCTTTAAGTTGGTCAATGTCATACTCCTTGGGGTCAACTTCATCTAGAGAGTCCAAAATTTCTTTAATCGAAATATTCTCATCCTCTTCTTCTTCGGCGGCGATGATTTTACGGAACTTGTTACTAGTTAATAATTTCTTCTCTTGCAGACAACTATTAAAATCAGCCTGATAACGTTGTTGTCTTGAGATACTGGACTCAAACGCAACTAACGAACTCTCTAACCGCTTGAGCCACAGGGATTTCATCAGAGCAGCTAGGGCATTATTGCGCTTAACCTCCTGTTGATCTAACTTATTTTGTTGTTTCTTAAAGGCTTTGATGTTATAGGGTGCTAGGTTGAGCTTATCAATCTGGTCTGCAAACCCTGCATAAAGCCCTGCATAGGTTTCTTCAAAGTTATAAGTGAAGTTCTCTAACTGACGTTTAGGAAACTGAATCTCTTTACCCGCAATATAGATCTGTTCCCCTGCTTGCTGACGTTTGATCACATCTAAACGCGATCGCCTCACCATTGTTTGCATTAATAGCTCGGTAATTTCGATATTGCCCTTGTTTAATGATTCAAAATAGCTGGTCAAGTTGCCAATTCCCCACTCTCGGTAATATGTTGGGGTATTTCGCGCCATTAATAGCATCTGGTGATAGAGGTCATACACCGTGTTATTGATCGGTGTAGCCGTCAACAACGCGATCTTTTTATTACGTTTACCAGTGCCGATTAGTTTCTGAAGATTGATATAGCGGTTTGTACCAGAATTGCGGAAATTGTGAGACTCATCCACCAAGATAATGTCATGCTTGGTATAGCGCCTAATATCAAAGTCTTTGCGTCCTAACTCCTCCTGAGAAATAATATCGGCTTTAATCCCGAACTCATCGAGCTTTTTAGTCCATACCAAATCTCGTAATTGTGCGGGGCAAATTACAAGCGCACGGGGTACATAACTGGGGCGGCGTTCTTTTTGTAAATAATGCTCGATCAACCGCAAACCGATATAGGTTTTACCAAGTCCCACAGCATCGGCAACCATGCAAGCATCATGGCGATCAATTAACCTCACCGCTTGCTCAAAACCTTGCTGCTGAAAACTTGCCAGTTCTAATGTCGTGCGATCGCTACCTTCGCTTTGGGTTTCATCTTTGAATAGCTCGTACAGTGCTTTTACAAATACTTGATAGGGTGTATAAGCCTTACTGCCAAACTTTGAGGCTTCGAGCGTGTTGATTAACTTATCTTTGTAATCAAGATCAACACTTACATCATTCCAGAATTTACTAAACCAGTTAGCCCGCAGATCCTTGGCGATCGCAGTTTGTTTGATTAACACGTTTAGCTCGGTATTTCCATCTAGTCCAGACGGAGTGAAGTTACTAGAGCCAATGATGCTGTAGTCATCGAAAATATAAGCCTTGGCATGGAGAAATGAGACTTTATCGCCATTTACACCATAGAGCCTGACTTGGATATGCTCTTGCTTGAGATAGGCAATCAGACGCTCAATCTGTTGCTTATATACCAAGTTAAAATCACCATTCTCTAATTGCCCTTGCACATCACGCCTAAAGAATTTTTTGAGGTCTATTTTGCTACGTTCGGCTGGCAATATCGTGGGGTCGCGCCCGATGAGTAACCGTAGATTAGTTAGCTTATCAAGTGGTTCTTCAAGCCTTATCCATGCCTCGATCCTAAAAAAGCCTGTGGCAATGTCTAGGTCAAACTGTCTGTCATCCTGAATTAGTTGTTTCAGAATGGCTTCGAGTTTGTGGCGATCGTTGTCGATATAGTCGGGTAGTGGCATATTTTTTCTCTTTAGTTGATGTATTCTTTCATAGCGCTATATTTTGGTTCGCGGAGCTTATTGAGAGCCTTAGCTTCAATCTGACGGATACGCTCACGGGTAAGATTATAGATTTGTCCAATTTCTTCAAGGGTCATTGTGCGTTCATTTTTTAATCCATAACGCAAACGTAAAACCTCTCGGTCTTTATCAGTTTTTAGTGTTGCAAGCATGGTTTCGATATTTTCAAGTAGTAGCCTCTTTGTCACTATTTCATCTGGACTATCACCCTCATACTCGATAAAGTCTCCTAGTCGAGAATCCTCTTCTTTGCCGATGGGAGTTTCGAGAGAGATGGGCAACTGGGCAGATTTAGCGATAAAGCGCAGCTTTTCGATCGTCATCTCCATACGGGTCACAATTTCTTCTTCGGTTGGCTTGCGCCCCATTTCTTGGGAAAGTAACTTAGTGGTTTTCTTAATCCGCGAAATAGTCTCATAAAGGTGGACAGGGAGGCGAATTGTCCGAGATTGATCAGCGATCGCTCTCGTAATTGCCTGACGAATCCACCATCTCGCATAGGTAGAGAATTTATAACCTTTTGTATGATCAAATTTTTCGGCTGCACGAATTAGTCCTAGACTGCCTTCTTGAATTAGGTCATCAAGTTCTAGTCCTCTGTATGTATAATTTTTAGCTATTGATACTACAAGTCGCAAATTAGAGATTACCAACTTTTCTTTCGCTCGTCGTCCCGAATTCAGCCGTTTACGGAACTCACCAAGTGGCAGCCCCGTTCTGATTGCCCAGTCTGCTTCTCTGACAGCATAGGGATGACAGTCAATTTCATTGGCAAGTTCTTCGCGCTTACTCTCTAGTTCAAGCAAATCAGCAATTTTACGGGCTAGTTCAATTTCCTCATCGGCTCTAAGTAACCTAATTCGACCAATTGCCTCCAAATAAAGACGAAATGAGTCTTCACTGAATTCTCTAGTTTTACTATCTCTTTGACTTGCGCTAATTTCTTTGTAGTCTTGAATCGATTTTCCCGACTTATCGACTAACTTATTTACATTCTCAACAAAGCATAACTTCTCAAGAAAGTTTCTAGATTGAAATGTAGGATTTTTAATATCTATCAAGATAGAGTCAATGTAAGCTTTTAGATCAGAGTTACTGTCTAGCTTTCTACTGGGATGAGCAACATATAACTGATTAAAATCTATAGTCCCAAATGTTAAATACTTTGCAGCACCACAACAAAGTTGATTTGAAATAGAGCCAAGCTTTCGTGTAACAGATACCTTGTCTGCCATCAAGAACTGCGAAGACTTGAGTACAAATAGAAATATCTGTAGGGATACGCTTTTGTCCTTGTAGTCTGCCAATAAATATAGCTGCTGTAATGAAGACTCTAAGCCATAATCTTCGATACATATAGGCAATGGCTCTATTGTTGGATATCCTAGTTTTCTAAGTAGGTCAACAAGAAGATGGGGACTCTTGATTCTTTGTATGTCAAGTATTGATAAAAGGTGATTGCTTGTATCTTCTAAATCTTGCTCGTCTGAGTGAATATCAGGAATAAATGAAGCGTTAGAGCTTTTATTGACGGACGCATCCGTATCTATTTGTTTTGACGTATTAGCAACTACGTCTACTTCAGCCATTTCAACTATTTCTTCGCTTGTCTGACTTGTAATATCTAATTTCTCATCAGTTGCAACTAAATCAAAATCCTGTTCTAATAATTCATTGATATCTCTATCTATTGGATTAGAGTCTTCTTGTAGCTCATACAATGATTGAACATCTGTGATATCAAATAGATTATCATCAAGAATATGTTCATCAAAAGACATGTCTAAGTCTGGTTTATTTATATCATTATCAATGATGTTCTTTTTTATATTGACTTCAAAAGTATCATTAGATAATAAGTTAATTGCAAAATAATAACTAGCATCAACTGAATGGTTGGCATTAAAATTACTAGAAATATTATTGACTTCAAAAGAGTTTACTCCCTCAATATCCGAGATATTTGTATCTAATTCTTTGCAGTTTGTTTCGTCTAAAGCAACTAAATATTTTTCTTGGATAGTACTTTGTGCATCCAATTCAGGCTCTATATTTGTATTCTCTGAACTGCTTTTATATGGAGTAATTAAAACTCTAGGTAACTCCTGAACAGATACTGGTGAGTTTTCCCTTACTTTCTGGTCATTGATGACATTAGGGACTTTTTCAACATCAATAGTCTGTATATTTTCTGATTTGTCGGTATTATCTATAGACTCCTGAGCTTCTTGCTTGTCTTCTGCATTAATGCTGGTTGCAATAAATTCGTCAATCTTATCGATTGCACGTCTAGCCACTTTTAATATATTTCTGACAGCTTTTTTAAACACTTAATCACCCCTAATCCCCTCTAATAATCATCATTTCATCAGCCGTCAGCCCATACAAATGAGCTACGCGATCATCTATCTCGGCTTCCCATTGCTCTACTCCTTGACCTTTTGCGTCAAGACATTTTTGGACTAAGACTTCTATTGCCTTTTGTTCGGTTTTGCTGGCAGTGGGGATTGGTAATTGTTCAACATGATTTTTCTTTACTTCTGCAAGTGCCTCTCCTTTTTCTGGATTAATTTGTGTATAGACAAAATCCATGACTCGGGAGTTTAAAATTCCAAGAATAAAGCGCAAGTTGCTGTCGATGTTGTTCTTCGCAATTACAATATGTAGGTTATTTCTTACAATAAATTGATCTGAAATTAAAGTGGCAACTATAGAATCACCTGTTTGTCTTATACAAATTTTTTCTTTTGCTTTAAATATTGCAGGATTACGAGGTGCTGCTAACCACTCTCCATAAAGTATCCAGTAGTTATTATTCCAAAGAACTTGATACTTTTGAATTAGACTCCCTCTGAGTAAAGGCTTCCATTCTAGATTAGGACGATCACCTTCTAATACATAAGGTTTATCACGCATAATCTTATCTGTTTGTGGTGGCGTACCTTTCCCTTTTTCAAATGGTTTTACGCCGTTGAAAACATCATAGTAATCAGATAAAGGCGAGCTTATATCAAGAATCTTTCTGTAAATTTTTTGAAGTATTTCATTAGCGACAATATTAATAGTATTTCCATTTGTAGGAATTGATTCATGAGTTATTTGATGAGATGAAAAAATGCCATTGTCACCAAGTATGTCTATCTGAACATTTAATAGAGGTTGCCTCTTTGCTTTAGATAAATTTCTTGTAAATATAAAAGCATGAGTATCAACTACTGCTTGAAAAACTTTTGTTGATACATGGAGGAATTTCAACCAAGTGTAGTAAGTAGAGAGATACTTACGGATTTTTTTGTAAGTTACCGAAGATAACCATGTGTTTGGAACAATCATAGATATGATGCTGTCCCCCCCCTTCAATAAGTCTAAACATCTTTCTAGAAAGAGTAAATACATATCTTTTTGGTAGTCCTGATGCTTATATGCCTTAGTGAAATATTTCTGATTCTTTACATCTAACTTTCCATAAGGCGGATTGCCAATCACAATATCAAAACCATCATTAATCCCAAACATCCACTCAGCTTCAAAAAAATCCGCCGAAGCATTTTGTTTATAAGGATTCCAACGCGCCAAACTATCAGCTAGAGCAGACTCTAACCCCGTTGCCTTCAATAAATTCCCGATCTCATTACGCAAATCCTGATCCTGCAAACGATACTTATCTTTAGTAGTCTTAGACCTCGCTGTAAAATGCTTTTGCCGCACCTCCTTTAAATCACGCTCCAACGACTCCACCGCAGGACTCCGTAAATTCATCTGATCACTAAACCGAATCAAACTATTCGCCGCAACAAACTTAGTTTCTAAGTTTGGCAAAGGCAAAATCCCCCGATTAGGTTGGCTGTTATCAACTTTTTGCTCAACAATCAACGCAATAAAGCAGCGCAACTTCGCAATTTGTAAAGCAATGGGTTGGATATCCACCCCATAAATGCAATTCTCAATCAAAAACAACTTACGCGGATAATCCTGCTCATTATTATCAAAATCCGCCTCAATCTGCGCTAAACGCTCCTTTAACTGCGCGATCGCCTTATCCCTAGCATCCTCATAACTAATTTTTTCCGCAAATTGAATATCTTGTAATAGTGGTGCGATCGTCTTCTCCTTTTGTTGATTGCGCCAACGTGCATTACTCGGATCGAGCTTTGCCAGAATATGCACCATCTTCTGCAATACTCCCATAGGGAAAGCTCCTGACCCACAAGCAGGATCAAGAATTTTGCAACTATCCAAAGCCCTAATTAAACGCTCCTGTACTGCGTTATCTCCCGCAAAGGGGTTAACATCATCAAAAGAAAGCAACTGTCGTAACTTCTGCTCTAGTTCATCCTCTTTACCCTTAAATGGATTTTGATTTAACTGCTCTTGGATCGTTAACTGCCCTGCCTTGTACTCATTGCCAAATATATCCGTCTGTCTTCTGCCCACCTCCAAAAACGCTAAATTCTCAGTGAGTAAATGATTTTTGAGATAAGCAATCAAGCTCTCATCCACCATGTAATTAACAATTTCACGCGGCGTATAAAAAGAACCAGTCTGTTTCCTTGCTGTTGTCTGGGTTTCAGGATTATAAGCCGCTAAAAGATTTTCAAATACCTGCCCTAGCAATTCAGGATCAAGTGCAACTTCTTGTTCAAGTGGTGTATTTTCGGTCACTGTAAACTTGTAGCCGTCAAAAATCCTAATTATTCCTTGTACCTTATATTTCTTACCTTTTGTTCCAAACTCAGTATTCAGATCTACATCTTTGGGATCACCAAAAAACAATTCATTGGGTACAGACAGTTCACTACTAGCAGCATCACCAAAGCCGTCAATTATTACCTCTGGTTCGTTTTCAACTTTCCTATCCAAACACTCAAATAATCCGCCATTTAAGAAAGGTATAGTTTCAAAATATGATTTGAATGTTTTCTGGGAATCAGTAAAAGCAGATTCATAAAGAAATTGATTATGATTTTGATCGACATTGTCTCCTGCACTAAATCGCCGAGTACCCCATTCAGTATTCAATGTGGCGAAAAACAAGTTCTGCAAGATTGCCTTGTAGTAAGTACTTTCTGAGGGTTCTAAGCTTTTCAGAATTGCTTTTACATTTCGTTCGTTAAATAATTCATCAGGAACTAGGTTTTTCTCCTTAAGAAACCAGACAAACATCAAGCGTGTAATCAATCGAATTAGATTGTCTTGATTATTCTTAGCATCTCTTGGGAATTTCACCTGATTGCAAGCATAAAAATACCAACTGGAAACGTCCTTATAGAATCGCTTGTTAAGTTCTGAAGTATTGAGTACTTGCCGCCATGCTTTATGCAAATCTTCAAAACTATGAAATTTATATTTGCGCTGTATTTCTTGCTGTGATAGGTCTTCGAGGATATGCAGATGGGCAGTGTGTGTATCTGCAAAACAAATATCCTTAATCAAAGTCACCTTTTCAAGCACATCTCGATCAGAGTACTTTTTACTGAGACGGCGATCGATGACAGCCAATGTCAAAGTCTGTCCATGCTGAAAAATCACCATTACAGGCATTAAAAACAGCTTGTTTATTTCACGGGTAATTTTGGCTAGATCACTCCTGCTATATGGTTTATCACGATCTTCTAGTGCGATCGCAAAAAACAAATAAGACTGCCAAGCATTTTCAGACTGGTCAATACCCTGAGATACTTGGAGACGCATCTGGTCATTAAGATCATCTTCAGCTAGTTGGAACAGTAAATCTACTGATTTCCATTGTCTAACCATTGCACTATCAGGGTTAAACCTGACATGAGATAGCCCATTGCCAAAAGTATCAACAAAGTTTTCGGCTGTATTCGGTACAAGGTCAGCACGTTTTTCGCTGTGATATCCCAACGACTCTAAAAGTACGCGAGCATTATCTACTAAATTTCCAGCACGGAAACCATTCAAGGCATTACTTATTTCTTCTCTCAAATTACTCATCGCCAATCACCAACCATGTAATTAATTCAAAATCTGTTGCTGCTTCAATTTGCTTTGATTGCGTAGGTAGCTTCCTGCCTCGACCAGACTGAAGACTGTGATGAGATCGCCGCTTGAAGGAGCTAACAATTGACGCTATCCCATCTTTAAGCAATGCATCATAAACACTCATATCTTGACCATCCTGAGTTTTAGCATCAAATATTCTGCACAATTCCTCGTAGGGCGTGGATTTACCAGAACAGAGCAGTCTATATATTTCGAGAATCTGCTTTGGTTGAGCAAAGCCATATCGGACTACATGATCATCTCGGACGTAAACCAGAAAGTAAGGTTGAAGCGGATTAATCTTTTCATTACCTGTGGAATCCCCCTTTTGTCGCAAGCAAAAGATTGTTCCTGCCCCAATCTGCTTATAGTCAGGGTGTATTGGGACTACTGCATATATTCCAAATGGCGCTTCAGATAATGCCCGTCTATTGTTCTCAATGTAGTTAGTTAATTCGATACGGAAATCATCTAAAGTAAATTCATTAAGGGCAACACTTTCTGAAAAATCTTCTAAATCTAAAACTTCATCTTGGAGCCGTAGAAGTTGGCGATCGCGATATTTCAGTTCTTCAGTAATTAAGCCCTCGGCATCGCTACTCAGTAAGTTGTCATTACCCGTTGCTGTTATGTCTACTAGAGCCATTCTTGCTTCAACTCGATTCTTTAAGTTGATGTACTTATCGAGATCGGTAATCCAAAAATTGACCATTTGCACACTTTCATTTGGACTGCCAATGCGATCAATTCTCCCAAATCTCTGTACTAGGCGTACAGGATTCCAGTGAATGTCATAGTTGACTAGATAATCACAATCCTGCAAATTTTGCCCTTCAGAAATACAGTCAGTGGCAATCAATAAGTCAATTTCAGCATCTTGGGGCATTGAAGCAATCTTGTCCCGTTTTTTTGCTCTTGGCGCAAAATTAGTGAGAATCTGATCATAGTTATTGTTGCCAAACGTGGTCTTATTTTCCCCAGACCCAACAACCAAAGCTGTGTGTATATCAAGTTCATCACTCGCCCAACTCGCTAAGTTTTGGTAAAGATATGCGGCTGTATCGGCAAAAGCAGTGAATATTAATACTTTTCGATTAGGCTCACCATGCTTATTTATCAAAGGATTTTTCACCTTTTCATAGATTAAATTGCGTAGATCTCTGAGCTTTGCATCACGGTCTGCTGTAACTGCCGAAGCACTGGTATAAAGAATATTTAACTGCTGTTTATCTTGTTTTAGGTCTTGAAGCCATTTCTCTAAATCCAAGTGAGCCATTTTAAATTTGAGTTTTTTACCCACTTGCAATGCGTTCTGAAGCTCTTCATCATCTATATCTCTAATCTCCAAGTCGTCAAAATCTAGATCGGGATTATCTGATTGGTATTGCTGAAATTTTTTGATGCGAACTACTAAATCATTGATTTTATCAATTGTGCGCTTAGTTGTGACAGCAAAGGAATGGACAGAACTCTCCAACCTTTTCAGAAAGTTCACCTTCATCATTGCAATCAAATAATTTTCGCGATCGCTCTGCTTAAAATTCTTGGCAGATTTACTATTTTCATATTGATCGATATATTCAGGCAACACATAGCGAGAGGGGTTAAAAAGTGACAATTTATAACCTGAAATCTCTTCATTGAGCTTTTCATAATCCATGAAAGACTCATCTATATCTATTTCTGGGAATACCGAAATTGGTTTTGGACGTATAGGAAATTGACCAATTGCCTCAAGTGTTTTTTTGTAGTATTTCTTGATATGTTGCCTAGATCTAGCAATTGTAAGCTCATCTAGCAACTTGAAAAAGTCAGAATCAAGATTGTCTAAAAGATCTTTAGCTTGCCTGTCTTCAGTCTTAGACCATGTAGTAAACCGTTTTTGGGCATTTTCAAGCGTAGATTCCAGATTTGCAATTCCCATTGATTCTTTGAATGAATCGTTTTTCCCTTCAGTAAGAAAGTAAATTTGGTTTCGCAAGTCTTTAAGATCATTATTTACGGGAGTTGCTGATAACAGTAATACCTTTGTGCGAAGACCTTCTTTGAGAACCTTTTCTACTAATTTCTCATAGCGACTTTGCTTAATAATATTTCCATCTTCGTCACGTTTACCTTTGGTATTATTTCGGAAATTATGAGACTCATCAATTACCAACAAATCATAATTACCCCAATTAATTGTCTCTAGGTTAATACTGTCGGTATATCCTGAGTCACGACTTAAATCAGTGTGTGATAAGACTGTATAGCAGAATCGGTCTTCTACCAGTGGATTAAGCTCACTATTGTTTTGAGCTTGATAAGTTGTCCAATTTTGCCGCAATTTTTTCGGACATAAGACTAAAACTTTATAATTTAAAAGCTCAAAATATTTGATGATTGCTAGAGCTTCAAAAGTCTTACCTAGTCCAACACTGTCGGCAATAATACATCCGTTATGCTTTTGAATCTTGATAATAGCGCCTTTGACTCCATCCTTTTGAAAGTCAAAGAGCATATTCCAGATTTTTGTATCTACAAGTTGATTTTGACGACTTAGTAAGTCACTTGCATCTTGATCGGCTAAAAACTGGTTGAATAAGTGAAATAAAGTTTTAAAGTAAACAAATTCTGGGGCATTGTCGGAATATAGCATCTCTAAGTACTGAAGTACTTCTTGCTTGACATCTTCGACTAGCTCATCATCATTCCAGATTTCGTAAAACCATGATTTTAAATCTTCGCGATCGCGATTACTGTCAATTTCTAGGTTGAGTTCAATGTTATTGCCTGTACTGCCTAAACCTAGCCCTTTCACAGTAAAGTTAGAACTTCCTAAAATTGCTTTCTCAGTTGAATTATGAGCAACGTGGTACATTTTGCCATGAAGCAAATTTGCTTGTCGAATTGACTTAATTTGTACCTTCTCCGCTATCCATTTAGCACAGGCTTTTGCTATTGGTTTTTGAGTAAGCCCTTTTGTCTGTAGCTGCAATCCCTGATCTTCAATATCAAATACCTTTTTATCGGTTTTTTCAGGGTCGATCGATTTAATAAAGCGTGGTTCACCAAATAAAAAGTTTAAACTTTCTATCTCAGTTAGCTGATCTTTGAGCTTATCAAAGGCATAAATTGTAAAATAGGCAGATACAATCGACAGTTTAGATCCTGTTTGAATCTCTTGTCTAAGGAATTCAGCTACACTGCCACGATCTCGATTGTCCCTAATCCCAGAAAGCAAAAGTTTTTTTGTGCTACTCATAATTTATTCTCCTATCCCCTTAATTCAAATACTCGTTGCCACTGTTCCGCCGACACCTTGAAATTGGTGCTATTCGGCACACGGATCACCGTCAAATCTTTCAACACTGGATCATTTAACAGGTCCGATCGCAACAAAGGCTTATCGACTAACTTGCTAGTAAACCGAATCTTGGTATGCAGTGAGGTGGGCGTAAGTTTACCCGTCTCTATCCAGTAGCCAATATCAGGACGGCTTTCCCACGTTCTCGGTGCTTCAACTATTTCAGCGATCGCATAGATACCAGACTTTGCGCCTGCAATCCAAATCAGCACCCCGTCACCGATCGCCATGTCTTTTGCATAGCGAGTCACTAACCAAGGCATTAATGCAAAATCTTGGATTGCATCAACAATGCGGTAATACTTAGGATTTCCTTGAAACAGCCAATGTGTCACTAATCAAATTCTCTACTAGAACAAAATTCTCTACCAGAACACACATCACTTGATATCCGATCGCCCTAAAAATAAGCTCTACAGAGCCTAAATTTAGAAATACTGATACAAATCCTTACCCCGATCGCCTAAGTCCTCGACTGCTTTTTTAAGCAAGGCGATCGCCATCGGTGACGGATTGGTGTGTCCATGCTTCCATCGACTGAGAGATAAAGGCGTTGTCCCTACTCTTTGAGCAAGTTGCATTTGATTTAGGTTTAATCTGCTTTCCAGTTCCTTTATCAAGTTTGCATAATTTTTTTCATGTAAATTCATGACACCGAAATTTATCAAGTGTTTGACTTAATGTATCAGATC
>CALRWX020000078.1:0-19252 GCA_943371975.1 Pseudanabaena sp. UWO311
AATTTTCGCTGTGATATTTTGCCTTCTTCAGAAAGCTTGATTATTTTTTCTCGCAAGTCTATTGAATATGCTCTCATGCTGATTTATATCTGAAAAACTTTCTCTCTTCTCTTTTATACTGTACCTCACTAGTCTGGAATTTGCTATAACTATACTTGTAAGTTAAGCAAGGTCTGAATTAGTTGGTCGCAAGCTAGCAAAAAAATGTTAGGAACAGGCGATCGCTATGCTACATAGGATGTATAGCGGCTATGCATCCTATGAAGAAAGTTTATACTAAGGGTTCGTCTAGACGAACCCTTAAAGACAGTTTTAGATAGAACTGTTGTCAATCTTCCGAATCGCAACTACTGCAGGCTTAGGTGAGTCATTAGGCTTACGTGAAGGCCAGTTGGAACCGATTGGAACTTTACGAGTTTGTAGAAACTCTTGGCCTGTCGTGGTTCGCATTGCAAACTTACGAGATTCAAAGGCTAGGTCTTTGCGGATACCTGCGATTTCTCCTGGATGTTGTACTGAAAGGAATAAAGTTTGTTGATCATTAGAGAAGAATGGTCCTGTGGTTTCACATTCCACTGGACCAAATCCAAAGAGATAAGCTTTGCCAAGATTTTCGCCAGAGGTTGGTAAGAACCAAATGGAGCTATTGCCATACAGTCCGCGCAAATTGGATTGGCTAACGGGCTTGCCAGACTTATCTTGACGATTGGGGATGGCGCGATTGTATTTATCGGTAGAAATATCTGTAACCATCCAGAGATTACCACCGCGATCGATCGCTATGTTATCAGGATTAGCAAATCCAAGTCCACCTTCAGCAGGTTCGCCACCTGTAGCAATTAACGACCATTTGAAATTGCTTGCTTCAGGCTTATTACCTTCTTCATTGAGACGCATCAGCCAGCCATATTCGTAGGCTTTACCATCGGCTCCTTTAAAGATGCGTAAGTCTGGGCTACCATCACTGGAACTCGTAGAACCTGAAGTGAAGGCAATAAATAGAGAACCATCAGCAGCAACTTCCGTGTCTTCAGGACGGGCGGTACAGGTTGCACCTACGGCATTTGCAGCATAGTGAGCATCGATTAGGATTGCGCCTTGCTTTTCGCGATCGCTACCAATGTATAAATCACCTAAAGTCTTGAACTTAGACTTAAACTCGGCAATCTCTTCTTCTTTGGTCGCTTTGAAAACTCCGCCTTCAGGACGTTGGGGAAGCGGTAACATCTTACCGCCGAGCACATCTAATTTATGAGGATTGATTGCTGTCGAAGTTTTCAGTGCAATCCAACTACCTGTACCATCAGCATTAAATTTTGCCGCATAGAGCATTCCCGATTCCAAAAGCTTAGAGTTAGCTTTGTCTTTGGGATCTTTGATAATACCTGTGCTGACAAATTTATAGAGATGTCCACCTCGGCGATCGCAACCAGAATAAAACACTAAAGGTTTACCTGCTTCAGCACGAATGCCCACAGCTTCATGGCGGAAGCGTCCTAACCATGTGTGCTTAGTACCATAGTCATTCGGATTAGCGGGATCGATTTCGACCATCCAACCATATTTATTACCCGCAGAACCAAACACATTGGCAACGCCGACCAGTTCGCCATCATCTTTGCTAAATTTCTTATTGCTAGGGGAGAAGGAAGTCCCATCAGCCATAACTGGTTCTGGTACGAAGTTTTGAAAGTTCTCTTCGGCACTAAAGACAGTTCCCCAAGGAGTCGTACCACCTGCACAATTGTTGAATGTGCCGATAATGCGATCGCCTAATTTATCGGTATAGCCCAAGCCTTTCTCTTTGCGAAAAATGGCAACGGCGGGGCCAGTTGACTTGAGATAGCGTCCATCCTCTAAACCAGAAATCCCAGTAATGCGGCGATCGGCGGCGGAATTAGTGCGTACCCATTTACCATCAGGATTGCGCCGCAAGGAAATTACGCCAATACCAATATCAATCAGCGCTTCCTTAGAAATCAAAGTGATTTGTGATTTGAGAGGATCGCTATCTGCTAAAGACCAAGCATCGATATCTTTTTTGTCTAGGGCTTTCAGAGCCGCATCTACTTCACTAAAAGGTAAAGACTTACCGATCACTTTCTCGTAAGTTTGCTCCCAAGGAACAGCACTGATATATTCAAAATTAACGGTCAAGAAACCTTCATTTTTACTGGTTTCCACTAGGGATAGATAGTCATTGTTGTAACCAAAACGAGAATCGCCAACGCGATCGCCCCAAGCTGCAATTACATCATACACAAAGCCTTCAGGTAAGACTAGATCATCAACCACTTCCACATTTTTGTAAACTTGGCTCTGTTTGGATACAGGAATAGCATCTGTTACTAAGGGCATTACCCCTTTAATTGGTTTAAAACTTAGTTTGGAAGTAGTAGCTGCAAAAGCTTCATTACTAGTTTCAGAACCAATAAAAGGCATAGAAAATCTAGGAACATTAGGATTGCGAGGCACTGCGTCAAATAGCATCGCTCCGCCCATACCACCTAAGAAAGTCAAAAAATCTCTACGCTTGATAGTCATATTTTTGAATAATGATTGATTAAACAGCTAATAATGTTTAAACGGATCTTTATCATACGTTCCAATTTACTTCGGTAATTTAACTTATAGTTAAGGCTTGTTTATGTTTTCATAAAAAAACTGAATTTAGTCCCTAACGCTGATCGCGCTTTAGCCGTCTAGCAAACTTTTTTAAATGTTCCCTTTAGTCAAGGCATTGAGCGATTGCCAACAGCGAACCGAACAAATATCAGCAGTAATCGTATTAATTGGAATCCATTGAATTCCTTTTGCTCCAATTTCTGGATCGGAACTACTCAAAACGCAAGATTGGCGATCAACAGAGCATAGATAAATAATATTCACATTATGAAGTATTCTTCCTTCCATAAGTGGATCTGGGAAAAAGCTATCAGTAACTGTTAAAAGTCGAATAATTTTAAAGGTAGTAATACCCGTTTCTTCTTGAATTTCCCGTCGTAATCCATCAAAAACTGGCTCCTGTGACTCTAGTCCACCACCTGGCAAATCCCAACAGTCTATTTCAGGCAATGTCATTTGATGAATCAGCAACACATCACCTGAATCCACAAATAAGCCATTAACCGTTACTCTCAATCTAGTTTCTAAAGTCATTCCGTTTAGTTTCATTTAATTACAGACAACTTTTAACGATCGCGACAAAGCTATTTAAATCTGGAGTCTCTAGCCCAACAATCTTGGCGTGATCGTCCCAGATTCTAACTTTTATGGCATCTTTAGCATAGGGCTTAGCAATAAACATGGCGGCTTCCTCACTAGAGAAAGCCCCACCTTGTAAAATCAGACTGATTTCGGAATTTTCGGATAGACTAGCGCGGTAGTTGGGATCAACCGCACAGAGATAGCGCTTTGCCTCAACGTGAAATCTAATTGGTTCGGTTACAGCAGGTAAAAAAATCCGTTCTAAGCATTTTGGTCCCTCGTACTCATGGCGATCGTCGATCGCCTGTTCGGCGGGATTTTCGCCGAGATCGTGGAGCAAATGTCCGAGATCGTGAAGCAGACAAGCAGTAATTAATTGGGAACTAACCGAATGCTCCATAGCGAGAGTGGCACATTGCAACCCATGTTCTAACTGGGTAATTGGTTCGCCTCCATATTGGGCGTGACCTCTTGTTGCAAATATATCGAAGATTTCGTCAATAGTTAATTTCACTCTATTCCTTTAATTCAGCTTCCAATAAACAATTAAATTCTCTCGCGAAATCAATAGAAACGCGAGCGTGAACGGCTCCCTGCTTATCAAAAAAGCGTTGCTTCCCAGACAAGGGAAATACTCCTTCATGCCAAACATTAGGATGAATATACAACCCGCAACTTCCATCAAACCGAAAGCAAACAAAATCTTCAGGCTTTACGTCATCGCCTGCTAAGGCTAGGGGCACAAAGAATGGATTTTTGTCGAGAGGGAAAAACAACTGTCCACCATCGGGATGATAATTAGCGTGCCACAGAAGCATTTTTTCTGGAACGTGATCGCATTCCAAATCGGCTAAGCATGGCTCATTCGCATAGGCTAAAATATAATGACCATCTACTGCTTCGTTATGCCCAAAGAGAATATCTCCCTTCCATTCGCTTAAAAACACTCCTTCTGTAGTCCCACCACCATCACCGCTATCGAGATCAACTTCTCGCCAACCCTGCGATCGCCAGCGCACGATTTCCACCCGAACATTATCGGGATCGTTTACTAAATATCCATATCCTTCAAGATTTGAGTTGGTTGCTTCAATTACAGGCATAGGAATACGCTTGAGATCTTTGGGGATATTAGGATTGAGATAGTCTATGGTCATAAAAATCTGTCCCTAAAGCGAAGAGATATTTTCTTCGGCTAAGCCAAAGGATAAGGTCATTCCCGCACCGCTTAGCCCGTTAACAATGGTGACATTGGGTTCTGGCTCGGCAATAAATTCTGTTTTACCAGCAAGCTTTGCATAGACTCCATGCCATGTTTCGGCGATCTTGAGTTGTGGGAATTTGGCAAAGGTTTGTAAATAATCGAGAACGTAATTATTAATTTCGGCGCGATCGAAGGGATCGGGAGTCAATCCATATTCGTGAGAATCACCCAAAATTAACTCACCCAAACCATTTTGTGAAACCATGACATGAATTCCCCATTCTGGAAAATGCGGAGTTTCTAGCTCAATCCTTTTCTTCAAAGCGTCTAGGGTTTCACAATGACTGAAAGAACCATAGTGAGTTAGTGTCAGCCCTGCATAAAGTGAGGGCCCTAATCGCCAATTTGCAGGTTGAGCCACAGTTCGCATCATTTGTAACTTTACTTTGGTGATATTGCTCTCTCCATAAATTTGTGGATAAAGAGTTTCAAAATCCGCACCACTACAGACAAAAATGCGGTCGGCAGTCCAAGACTCATTGCCCACTTGCAGATTAGGATAAGCGATCACATTTACAACTTTGCCAAATTGAAATTCAATCGGATAATTATTTGCCAAAAATGCTGGTAACTTTTGGATTGCTTCCCTTGGATCGACTGTCACTTCAGTGCTGCTCCATAGAGCGCCGAGTAAGCCCTCAGTAATCGCGGCTTCGCTCTTTTTAACAACGGCTTCAGCATTTAGTAAAGCGATAGTGTCAACGCCTTCATTAGTAGCAATAAACTCTTCAAGTACATCTAGTTCATCCTGATGATAGGCAAGTAATAGCGAACCACTGGGATCGTGATATAGTCCTGCTTTTTCGATAACATCAAGCCAAATTTCTCTGGACTTTAGAGCGCGATCGCGTAATTTCCCTAACGGCTGACCGACTGGCCAAATCATGCCAAAGTTGCGAATGGAAGCTCCCACGGCTGCATGATTTCGTTCAAAGACTGTAACTTTATAACCGCGTTTAGCCGCAGCAAGGGCATGGGCAAGCCCAACAATTCCCGCACCGATGATCGCAATTTCCGTATGATTTTTGTTGCTCATGACTGTTTTAATTTATAGGTTTAATTTATAGGCTTGCTAGTTTACTCTGAAATTCTGCCAAGGATGAAACTAGTCCATCGTGAGGATATGCAGCTAATTGCTCTTTAGTATGGGTTCCATTAGTGACACCAAAAGTATAAAGGCATCCAGCATTTTTTCCTGAGGCAAGATCGGAAGGAGTGTCGCCAATGCAAACTACTTGCTTGGGGTCGGTGATTTCGAGCAAATACATGGCTTTTTGAATCATATAAGGCGCAGGACGACCTTCTTGAATATAAATTTCTGATGGTGTAATAGAAGCTTGAATTAACGAATCTTCTGTACCGATATAATTTTTATTTAATCCGCGATCCCAACCAAGTCGATTGAGAATAATATCGGTTACTTCCCGATAAAAGCCAGTGGTCAAAGCGATTTTAATTTGTTGCGATCGCAACCAGTCATATAATTCTAAACATCCTTCTGTTGGCTCAACTGTTTGGGTACGGTAGTGGTTTTCCAAAATCTGTTTAAATTCGATAAAGGAGGTTTCTACATTTGATGTATAGCTAGGATCTTCTTTGTCAATCTGATCCGCCCATAGGGTTTGGAACACTAATTTCTTGGAAATCCCCATCATGGCAATCACTCGATCGCTCGGAGCTTGTAATCCCGTATTTGCGGCTGCTTGCATGAAGCATTTTTCGACTTCGCGATCGTCTCTGACTGTGGTTCCAGCCATATCAAAAGTAACTAGTTTAATTTCAGACATAATTTTTATTTTGTAGTGATAAAGGTTACTTCTTCAGCCAAGTTTGCGTGCGCTTAGATAGACCTTGTGTCAGCAGCCAATAGCCAATCCTCACGCCAATACTCGTTAACACTAGAGCCGTAGACATCGCCGCCGCAGGAGCAACATCGCCAGCATCATCCATATTCACGATCGCTACCGCCGCTAAAGGCGCATTGGGCGGATACAAAAAGATGATTGCCGAGATCGTCACCATTGAGTTTACAAAAAAGTAACTGCCTAGTTCCAAAATTGCAGGAATCGTTAACGGAATTGTCACACGCCAGAAGGTTTTATAAAAGGGAACGCCCATTGATGCGGAAACCGATTCAAATTCTGGATCGATTTGCTTCAGCGCCGTGCTTGCTGTGAGGAATCCCACAGTATAAAAGTGAACGATATTGCAAATTACAAGCAAAGCGATCGTGCCGTACAATCCGTTAAAAGGATTGACTAGAGCTAAATTTGTATAGGGAATATTCCATAATGGCTTGTTAAAGAAAAAGACATAGGAAAGTCCCAATACTAGACCGGGCAATGCTAGGGGAATTGTTGACAGGAAATAATTGAAAGCTCGCATTGCTTTAAATCCTTTCCCTTTCTCGACTAAATAAGCACCTAGAAAAACAGCGATCGTGCCAAATACAGCCGTATAGAGAGAAACTTGGATGCTATTCCAGTAAGCATCAAAACCGCCGCCGCCGACTGCGTTGAAGTCGTAATGCTTCATGGTAAGTTCAAAGTTGTAGGGCCATACCTTGACTAAGGAAGCAAGGATAATCGTGCCGAATACTAAGAGAATAAAACTGGCGATAAAGCTGCAAAAGCCAAACATCAGCCAATCGAGTTTGGGATTGGGGCTAGGCTGAAAGGGAACAGAACGGCTGCTAACTAGGGCAGTTTGGCGACTTTGGAAAATGCGATCCAGAATATAGGCGATCGCAGTTGGCAAGAGTAAAAATACGCCAATCGTTGCGCCCATTGAGAAGTTTTGCTGACCGATAACCTGTTTGTAAATATCGGTAGCTAGAACGTTAAAGCTACCACCGACAACTTTAGGCACACCGAAATCAGTAAAGGCAAGGGTAAAGCACACAAAAATCGCACTCATCAATCCGTACTTTACGCTCGGCAAAGTCACCGTAAAAAATACACGATGGGCAGGCGTTCGCAAAGCGGCGGCAGCCTCATAAAGACGGGCATCGGTGATATTCAGCGCTGTCATCATCAAAATTACAGCTTGCGGGAAGCAATAGAGAACTTCGCCAATAATAATGCCATGAGATCCGTAAAGGTCGATATTCCAACTTGGTAGTAGTGAAAAAAATCCAGTAGTGACTAACCCTTTATTCCCAAAAAGATAAACCAATCCGATGCTGTGAGCGAGAGGTGGAATGAATAGTGGTAATAATCCCAGAATGCGAAAAATTGGTTTGCCAAACATCGCTGTGCGGGTTAGGGCGTAGGCATAGATAAAGCCTAAAACCACAGAGATTGCAGAACTTGCGATCGCAATGTAGAAAGTATTGAAAATTGAAGTGGAAAGCTCGGGAGTCTGAAAGTAGCGAACGTAATTAGCTACTCCAATCCATTGTCCTTCAGTATCCTGAAAGCTGCGGATTAACATCGGATAGAGAGGCAATAACACACCGATTAACAGCCAAAGCGTACTTAATGCGATCGCAACTCGTAATATCCAATCTTCCTTAGTGGTAATTTGCTCGACTTGCGGTTGAGATTGAAACGAAAAGATATTTTTCTTGGAAGGAGCTAATGTCATAGTTTTTTTCTTAATCAATCGCGATTCGGAAAGATTTGCAAATCTTCAGGAGGAATTTGAATTTTTAATACAGTTCCTAAATTCAGATCGATTTGTCTTGCCTTGTGAATCGACACCTCAATTGTTACAGTTGCTTTAGCATTGCCATCGGGACGCAAGGTCAGGTGATATACTGAGCCAAGAAACTCGATACCTTCGATTTCAGCAGATAGAACATTTGTTAAATTATCAATTTGTTCGCTATTATCTAATAGCAGAATTGCTTCAGGTCGAATTACGATCGCAATTTGACTGTTGACTTCAATATCCTCAAGCTTTGCCTCAAGCAAAATGTTGCCACAACGCACCAGATTTGACGAAACCATTTCACCTGTCAAAAGATTCGTTGAGCCGATAAAGTTAGCCACAAACGGAGTTTTGGGACTTTGGTAAACTGTGCGAGGCGTTCCCACCTGTGCGATTATGCCCTTGTCCATGACAACCACGCGATCAGACATAGTGAGGGCTTCCTCTTGATCGTGCGTGACCATTACTGTCGTTACACCTAATCGTTTCTGTAATTGTCTAATTTCAACGCGCAAACGATGTCTCACCTTTGCATCTAAAGCAGAGAGCGGCTCATCTAAAAGCAACAAACTCGGCGATAGCGCTAAAGCTCTGGCTAGAGCAATTCTCTGCTGTTGTCCGCCAGACATTTGTGAAGGATATTTTTGTCCGAATCCTTCTAAACCAACTGTTTCCAACAATTCTTTCACCCGCTGCTCGATATGACGCTTCGGCATTGGTGTATTTTCTAATCCATAGGCAATATTTTGCGCTGCTGTCAGATTTGGGAATAATGCATAGGACTGAAAAACAATACCAAAATCTCTTTTCGCAGGTGGCAGCCGCGTGACATCTTTTCCGCCTTGAACCACGCGACCGCTAGTTAGCTGTTCGAGTCCCGCAATAATTCGCAACAATGTCGTCTTACCGCAACCACTAGGCCCCAACAGGCAGACAAATTCTCCAGCGTAAACATTGAGATTGATATCGTTGAGCGCCGTAAACTTTCCGAAGGATTTATATGTATTCTCGATTTGCAGATAGGGTTGACCCAAATCTGGTTGATGTGTAGAAGCAATTACAGAATTTACTGATTCGGAAGTATTTGATGCGGCTGCGATCGGCTCTTTGCCATCTGGGAAATTTGTCATAGCATTAAGTTAAAAAAGTTTGCTAAAAACGTAAGGGCAATTCATAAATTGCCCTTACGTTTGAAAATGCTATGGAATGTTACTTCTTCTTCGCTTCAGACTTAGAGTCGTAACGCTTCGTCCATTCTGCCAAGATCTTGTCGCGATTAGCAGCAGCCCATTTAAAGTCATTCTTGGGATACAACTGCTTGATTGGATCTTCAGGAAATCCTGCAGGGATAGGTACGTCTGTTTTTACAGCAGTTATGGGGAAGTTCTTAGCGTATTTCTTAGAAATTTCTGGAGAAATTGCCCAATCTAAGAAAGTCTTTGCCGCAGGATTGATATTAGCCTTCTTGATCAAAGCATTTGCTTCAATATCCCAACCCGAACCTTCTTTGGGAAATACAGGTTGAATTGGTTCGCCGCCATTTTTCTGCTTCACAGCGCGATAGCCGAAGGAAATACCGATCGCATATTCACCAGAACCAGCCAACTTACAAGGCTTAGAACCAGAGTGAACGTACTGAGCAATGTTTTCATGGAGCGCATCAAGATACTTCCAACCATCAGCTTCTCCCATCATTTGCAGGATCGTCGATACCGAGAGGAAACCAGTTCCTGAAGAGGAAGGATTAGACATGACAATCTGACCCTTGTATTCGGGCTTAATTAAATCTGCCCAAGATGTAGGAATTGGGAGGTTCTTCTTGCCAGATTCGACAGTGTTTACACAAAAAGCCGATTCCCAAGCGTCGATACCCACCCAGTTAGGAGGATTCTTTTCATCTCTAAACTGAGCTTGAACTGCTTCAAGTCCTTTTGGTGCGTAGGGTTCAAGAAGTCCTTGTTTGTCAGCAACTAATAAGCTAGAAGCCGCAAGTCCCCAAACTACGTCAGCAGTTGGATTGTCCTTCTCAGCAAGCAACTTGGCGGTAACAACGCCCGTAGAGTCGCGCACTTTATTCACTTTAATATCTGGATATGCCTTTTGGAACAAGGGGAGATATTCAGATAATTGATCATCTTCTAAAGCAGTATAAATTGTGATGCCACCAGTCGCAGGTTTAGCCGCTTCGGTAGAAGCTGCCGTTGGTGTACCAGAAGTAGCAACTTCAGGCTTCTTGTCTGGAGTTTGGGTCTGGACGCAAGCCGTTACAACTACTGTCAGCAAAAATGCTGATAATAGGCTTAGGGCAAATTTCAGCCACTTTTTTTTACTAAGTTTGTTGATAAACATAATTAATTACCTACTGGATAAAACTCTTGGTTGAGAAAGAATCACATTGATTTGCTTAAATATTTGGTTAAAAACTAACAGAGAACTGCATTTGCAGTTCTCTGTTAGTTTTAGCTATTCCAAGTAATGTCAGCGCGATCGCGAACTGCCGTTGGATACTTGTCACTCGGCGCAAGATAACCATCTTTAGGAACATCACGTCCGTAGCTAGTGACGATTACGCGATTGTTTTTCAAAACGCTGACTAGGGTAAAGCCGAAAGCGTTGTTTTTAGATTGATCGACAACCTTTTCAAGCTTGCTACCGCCGTTACCAGCAATGATCTGCCATGTATTACCATTGGGGCCTTTAGCACGATAGTAAACATGGTTGTGAGAAGATATCAGCGCTTCCGCCTTGTTCTTTACAAGACTTGCCCAAAACTCATCGCGATCGCTGGGATACAACTTACCTAATCCATCTTCCTTATCTTCGGCAGGGCTATATAGATTTTTGGGGTAGGAATAAGCAGGTTTATGACCGATCACGAATATATGTTTTGCAAAAGAGCGTTTTGCCTTAGCGAGGTCATCGGCAATCCAGTCTTTAGGGACGCTCCAATCGCGACCAACGGGATCGGTATTAAGAACAACAAAGTGGGTTCCTTTATAATCAAAGGAATAGGTCAACTTACTCTGATCAGTTTTGAGATTATCTTTGCCACCAGCCCGAGGACCATTTCCTGAATACTTTAAGTAAGGAGCCATTACCTTCAGCCAAGCTTTTTCAGCTCCTTCATAAGCAACCTTTTTCTCATTCTGGGTTTCGTGATTACCAGTGATGGGAACTAAAGTGGTTTTACTAGATGCTAAAGGTGAACTCTCGTAAAGATCGCGCCATCCCTTTAATTGGGATTCAAGGGCATCGACATCGGAGGTATAACCCATTACCAAGTCACCTGAAAAGAACAGAAACTTAGGGGCGGGTGATAATTCCGAAACTTCTTTAAATGTCCGCTTTAGCTGTTCGATATTGGCTGTACTTGGAGCAGTTTTCCCAATATCACCCTTGTCAACAAGGTTGCAGCCAACCACCACAAAAGAAAATTCCACATCTTTATCGGCAAACGTTAGCTCACTGCTTTGGGAAAAACTAGGCTGAGTTGCCAATACGACAATAAGACTACAACCGGCGATCGCAAAGACAATAAATCGAAATAGAGAGGAATTAAGAATGCGCTGAATTTTCACGGATTTCAAGGCTCTAGCTAAATGGTAAATAGGACTTACGCAAGAGAAAGAGGTGTAAGGGCAATTCATGAATTGCCCTTACGATCTCAATCCATTTTTGCGAAAGTCCTAGCAAAGTTAGAAACTGAACAGGGTTCTAACGGTTGTAACCCAAGTGGTGGGGTTTAAACTGTTTTGATTAGGATTGAATACCGCGAAGATACCGGGGGTAATCGAGATATTCTTGCTGACGCGGAAGTTGTATTGCAGTTCTAAAAGGTACGAAGTATCTGGATCAACTCGTGCGGTGTTCGTGTTAGAAGTTACCTTTGGAGCTTGTCCAAAAATAATTCCTCCTGCATTTCCTTCAGCAAACAAATCTGGGAATGCAAAGGTAACGCCCCAGTTAAATAAATTAGCCGTGTTACTTCCGCCTGACTCTTGACGGGCATTAGCAAAGCCAACCCAGCCAGCTAAGTTAAAGCTCTTGGAAGCTTGCCAAGTAAATTGAGCGCCATAGCGATCGGCGGATGTATCAGTGTCACCAAATGGCTTGTTACCAAAGGTACTACCTGTGTTTTGAGCAAGACTGACAGTATCCCTTGTCTCAAAACTACGAGCATATGCCACAGCAAATTTTAAATTTGAGGCTGGAGCATAAATTGCTTGCAAGTTAGCGATATAGCCACCATTAAATAGACCAGCCTGTCCAGTCGCGTTAGCGGCTGTGTCACTATTAGCTAGATAGCTAGCTGCGACTGTAAACTCAGGAACGATTTTATAGGAGAAACCGATACCTGCTCCTGAAGGACCACGAAAAACCAATGGATCGTAACGACCAAATCTTGATAAAGCACCTCTGTCACTGCTCTCAAAATATGGATTGAGAGTGTCGGCGATATCATCTGGATCTAATTTACTTACACCAACGTAAGCAGTCGCGCTATTTCCAACGGGGAATTTGTAGTAGAATTTATCGATCTGAAAAAGATTTTCTGTATTTTGAGCAAATGCTAAGCGTGCCGAGTTCGTGTTGGTTGCAGTGGAAGAACCCAAATTTGCCGTGTTGCCAGATTGCAAACGGGTACGAAGTAGATCCTTGCCTGTAAAGCTGGTGTCAAAGTTCAATCTTGCCCGATAAGACAAATTTGCATTTGTACCATCGACGGTTTTTTGAGGATTTTGAGTGTTAGTTCCTGTGCCTACACCACCAAAAGTATCAGCAAGGGCAAAAATTATTGTGGCATTGAGTTTAGTAGTTGTGGAGAATTGCTGTGCTTCCAGTTTTGCAACTTTGGCATCAAGAGCATCAACCCGTCCTCTCAAGGTGGCAAGTTCAGCCGCAAACTCTTGTTGAAGCTTCTGAAGTGTAGCTAAATCTTCTTTGCTGACCTTATCAGCTAAGCCCGCAGCAATAACTTCATTGACCTTGTCTAGACAAGCATTAAGCCCTGCTGCGAATTCGTAACGTGATGTGGCTTGCTTACCACGAAAGGTGCGATCAGGATAGCCAGCGATACAACCATATCTTTCAACTAAAGATTGCAAAGCATTAAAAGCCCAATCAGTCGGCTTGACATCTGAAAGTTGTGATATTGCAGTTACATTTTGAGATGTCTTCTCATTTTCTAGTGTTGAAGGCTCAACTAGAATGTTATTCTCAATCTTTTGGAAAGTACTTTCTACATTGCTAATACTCTGAGAGGTCGAACTAGATTGCAGTTCGATAGCATTAGCGCTCCCAATACTAGTAATGCCAAACGATGACAAGAGAACAATCGCAGCTACAGATGGCTGTATTGTGAACTTTTTGATGTAATACATGATACTTAACTCACACGTCAAAAGTTATCATACGTTCCAATTTGCTTCTATAATTTAACTTACGGTTAAGCTTCGTTTATGCTTTTGCAAAAGAATTGAACTTAGACGGATTGGTCTTTGTTTTTATGCATCTTTTCTTATACATTCCATAGTTAAAAACCTTGAAAAAACTTACTTATAAATTTCAGATTGAGAATCAAGCCACTTCCACAATAATTTCTTCAAAAGGTTCATTATTAATTGCATTAATTGCATTAAGTGTTTTGAGGCTATTTGTGGTAATTACTGATCATGCGATCGCGCAAACTTCTCCTCAAAAAAATTCATCTAAAAATCCAGATCGCAATGAAGAATGTGAAATCTTGATCGTAGGTGGTGGTTTAGCGAGTACAGCCTCCGCCTATGAAGGACTATTGGCTGGGCGGACTGTCTGTATGACTGAGATTACTGATTGGATTGGGGGACAGCTTACATCTCAGGGTACTTCTGCTTTAGATGAAGCGAAGAAACAACGTAGTCTTTGGTACTTCCCGAAGGGCTATACCGAATTTCGCAAGCGTATTGAGCAACAATATGGAAAATTAAATGCGGGAGATTGTTGGGTAAGTGTTTCATGTTTTATTCCTAATACTGCACAGCAAATATTAGTAGAAATGTTACAGGAGGCAGAACGTAAAGGTAATGGCAAATTAAAATGGTTTCCGAATACAGTCATTAAAAAATTAGAAACTAGTGCTGATGGCAAATTAATTGATAGTGCGATCGCCATTCAACATAGTCCCGCATCTAACACTCCACCGCTAAATACTGAAACACTTTCCGCAATTATTGAAGATGCATATCGTTATGAAAATTCATCGAGATTACAAAAACAAATTATTCGGTTTGTTCCCTTAGCTAATTCCCAACCACAAAAGAGACCTAGTGATTGGTTTGTGATTGACTCTACGGAAACAGGCGAAATCATTGCTTTAGCCGATGTTCCCTATCGTTTGGGTATCGATCCGCGATCGCATCTTAATCCATCATCACCTGTTACCGAGAATGATGTCTATTGCACTCAGGGCTTTACCTATACCTTTGCGATGGAGCAGACAACCGAGGCGCAACCACAGCAAAAGCCCAGCTTTTACGATCGCTATCTTCCCTATTACGGCTCCGACCCGAAACCCAATCTTGCCAATTTCGACAATATCTTCACCTATCGCCGCATCTGGAGCGCAGAAACTGAGAAGCCCCAAAAGAATGCTTTTGGTGTTTCATCCATGAAAGCTGGCGATATCTCCATGCAGAACTGGGTGTGGGGCAATGACTATCGCGCAGGAACTGACAAAGATAATTTGATTTATTCCAGAGAGCAATTAAGGCGATCGGGACAATTGGAGCCAAATGGATGGCTAGGTGGCTTACGCACTGAAACCCTCAAAAGTGGTGAAGAAATTGCGCTTGGTTTCTATTATTGGCTAGTAGAGGGAACTACGGATTCTCAACAAAAAACTAACTGGAAAAAACCTTTCCCTAATCATCGCTTACTCACAGGCTTCAATTCACCAATGGGAACCTTGTATGGACTATCTAAATATCCTTACATTCGTGAATCTCGAAGGATTATTGGTCGTCCTTCCTATGGCTATCCTGAAGGCTTCAGTATGTCGGAAATTGATGTTTCGCAAGTAGATTTCAGTGCCGACACCTATCGCCAAAATCTTTCTGATGAAACCTATCGCAATCTATGGAAAGTCCTAGCAGGTTTAGAGTCAGCCAGTGTGATTAGAAATAATACCGAGCCACAAAAAATCTCCCGCCGTACTCGTTCAACTATCTATCCTGATGCGATCGGGATTGCCCAATATTATCTCGATTTCCATCCCTGCCTCAGTGAATATCCTGTCGAAAAAGCGGGTAATACGGAACGGGCTGGTGTTCGCAATGGTCACGGAGCCGCTTTTCCCGGACAAATACCTTTGCGATCGCTAATTCCCCAAAAAATCGATAACCTGATCGTATCTGGCAAAAATATTGCCTATAGCTATATCGTCGCCGCAGGTTATCGCGTCCATTCCTACGAGTGGTCAGTCGGAGCCGCCGCAGGGACAACTGCATCCTTTGCTTTGTCACAAGGAATTCTGCCCTATCAATTAGTTGAGAACTTACCGAGAGTTAGTGCTTTACTCACCAAGTTACAACAAACTCTAATGCAAAATAATAATGCGATCGCTTTTCCCGATACTTCTATTTTCAATCTCAATTGGGGAGATTGGAAAATTTGGTAAGAGATGTAGTAGTAATTCATGAATTGCCTCTACAATGTCTTGAGACTAGAGCCAGTGAATATTCAATTAAGCCCGTTCGACTCAGATATTCAGCAAATACTATTCAGAACTGCTTCCAAATTTTGTCAAGCTTCACTTGCTGAGAACCACAAAGGAATCCCTAAAAGCGTTTCTTCGCAACACTTTTAGGGATTCCCTTGACTTGCATTTGAGCGCAAAGCGTTGTCAATAAAGGCGTAGTCTGAGACAACTTTGCCGTTAATTATATGTTCTTGAAGTATTCTTTCTATTACTTCTGGAGTTGCGGAGTGATACCAAACCCCATCGGGATAGACTAATAAAATCGGACCGCGATCGCATACTCGTAGACAGTTAGCTTTGGTACGAAAGATTTTTACTTCTAGATCAAGTTCTTTAATACGTCGTTTGAGATAGTCCCACGCTTGCAAACCAACTTCTTTTTGGCAGCAGAGGGGCTTCGTTTGGTCAGCACAGAGAAATAAATGCTTTTCGATGTCGGGAATTGATAATTTTTTAGCTCTTTCTGCCAATTGTTGTCGCACTAGATCTAGATCTAAAACTATTTCGGAATTAATAATTTCGGCAGCAGATTCCATATAGTTTTTTGATAAATATTATGGCTTATGCACAAGAACAAAGTAGGGACTATTCACGATTTGCCCCTACTATAAAATGCGTGTTTCGAGACATTTTTGATTAAGTTAGGACTTACGCAAGACTAACGAATTTACTGGGTTTTAGGTAGATGTAGCGCGTGCAAAGCACGCGCTACATCTACCCGATGCGTAAGTCCTATAAGTCTTAAGGATTTAACTCGTTAATAACTTTATCGGTTTTACGGAATTTCAGTTCAGGAGGGGCAGGGGGGAGATCAAGTAAGCCTCGAATTGCAGAGTCTAATTCTTCAAACCCAAAAGTACCTGCTTGATCAAAGCTAACTTTACCATCAGCAGCAATTAAAACCGTTTGAGGAACAGTACCTTTGTAATAATAAGCTTCCTCAGTTGGGACATAATTCTTTTTCTGTAGGTCTAAACTATCAACAGAAATCGCAATCAAGCTCAGGTTCTTACCGTAAAATCCTTGGGCAAGATTGAGAATTGGCGAGAATTTCTTACAGTCAGCGCTATCATCCACATAAAAAACGACCATCGCTGGACGACCACTCTGGAGGGATTGAGCTAGGCTGATGCGGGGCGGAACAATTGACCCATTACCACCATAGAGGGCAAAAATATTCCCATCGTAGGTATCATCAGCGAGCATTGCTTGAACAGGTTGAGCGTTACCTAATACGATTCCTAACAATAGGCTAAGGCTGATGCAACTAGCGATCGCTACACAAAGTCCAACACAAAAAGATTTCTTCAGCCAGTTTTTCATCGTCTTTAAATACAAACTCTTTTTAAACCACTATATTAGGCTCTAACGCTTCTAGATCAGTACACAACTTAAACTAAATTGATTTAACCCATAGTGTAATTGCTCAACCTAGTAAAATCAACAAAAATTGACCATTGAAAAATTGATTTCACTCATATTTTGCCTATATATTAGTAAATCATTATCTATTTGATGAGAATGGTGTCATTTAGCACATTTTTGAGGCGATTTATTGGCTGAAACCCTGATTCTTTCTAGGTTGAGCAATTACCCCATAGTTTAAGACTCATATAGGACAGCAAAAACCAGAGGTTTCCAACTAACGTTAATGCAGCAAGCAAGACAGGATTTTGGGCTAACGGTCTAGGCTGTTTGGCAATGAGTAAAAAACTTACCCGCCCATTTTTAGCCAGCTAAACACATGCTCAACTGTTAGCTCTAAGTTAATTGTCTCTGGGGTGATCAGGCGATCGCTATTTGTCATCAAGATCGATTGTTGATTAGGAATAAAAAATAAATAACTTATGCATTTTGTTCTTAGTCCTCGCTACATTCACTAATGGGAGTTGCTAAACCTTCTACAATTAACTCTCCCACTTCCGAAGTTGAAAGTAAATAGATTGTTTCTTAAATCCCTTCCCAATCTTCTTCGGAGACTAGAAAAGCATTAGAGGTAGTTCCTGAAATCATTATAGGCTCATGAGACTTTGAAACTTCATTTATCAGGTCTTGAAGTTTAGCTTAAGCTTCGGTTAAAGGTATAGTTGACATATTTTTTCCTAGACATTAAACAGAAATGATTTGACCGCCTTTCGTATAAGCTTTAGCTTGTCTTCATTGTGTTTAAGAAGATGATGCTCCCATATTTCGCTCTTATCTTTGGGGCAATCTTCAGCAAGAGCTTCGCCAATTTCTTCAAAACTTAGTTTTATATCACTTCTTAATTTCTCTGGCGAAGTTCGCGATCCAAGAATAAATACCCTATCTTGTAGATCATTTGGAATTTGACTTTTGATATAATTCAGTCGATTCTCATAACTTAATCTATCTGGCTTGTTATCATCAAAATCAATAAGTAATACGATCATCCTTTTTTGGTATTTTCGCATTTCAGAAACATGATTCCTTGTGAAATTATCTACAACTTTTCCCCATCCACCAGATGGACGCTCAATCTGAATCGCTGTTACTAAAATCTGTCCACTGTTCTTAAATGAGCGTCGTAGCGTTGTGATGAAATGCCCTACCTCTGATAGTGAAAGATAGTTGTCAGGCTCATCCCAAAAGCAAAAAGGACTATAGTATTTGTTGGCAGCTAGGACGACGGCACAAAGGAAAAAGCATTTTTCTCCATCCGATAAATCTTTAAAGTCAAGACTCAACGTTTGATTATTGGCTTCAAATTGAACAACCATACTTTTTGCATCTTTGCCAATCGGTTCATTTTGGATGTCTTGAATATCGGGCATAACTTCTCGAAGATATCTGTCAATCTGCGTATAGGCGGCGGGGTAGCGCCTAAGTAAGCCAGAAAACCATTCACCAAAATTTGAGCCATTCCGTTCTGGTTCCAAAGTCTCACCACTAGATTCTCCTGTCATCAAGCTTGGGATCGGAGCTAAAATGATCATGCGCGATAGCCAATTCTTGAAAATATAAAGTGGATCAGTTTCTGATTGCGCCTGAATTAATGGAAGAGCGACAAGATGCCAATCCACTTGAAATTGAGAAGCTATCAATTGACTAGCTAATGGGAATTGGTTGGCAAATGAAGTAGCAAACCGATTATCTTGAGGTGTATGAGATTGAATATTGTTAGGCGTTGCAGACAAAAGTATGAATCAGATGGAAGAAAGGATAGAAGGGTCGTGAAGATAATGAATCAGCAACCGCGCAGAGTAACGCAACATATCTAAAGACTTGGAATATCGCAGTTTTCAGTCAATAAGTGTACGAGTTTCCGATTCAGAAAACCATCCCAAAATATCATTAAGGGATACAGAATCCAAAGCTTGAGCAACAACATTATCTAAAGCTTCACGAGAACGTGGTTTATGCTTACGAATGAAAGC
>CALRWX020000079.1:0-19102 GCA_943371975.1 Pseudanabaena sp. UWO311
AATCCATTCTGCGTTCGATTGCTCCGAGAACCACTGAACAGCTTCATGAGGCTATCACTCTCGCTTTCAATTCTGTCTCCGAATCTGACTTCTTTGGCTGGTTTTATGAATGTGATGCTCGTATCACGCTCATTTGAAAACCGCTATATATTGTTTTTTGCGATCGCTAAGTTCAGCAGTCAGTTCAGCAGTCAGCGCTGTAAAAGTGTCCAAAATCCGCACGATTTCGGCTTGAATGGCAAGAGAGCGATCGGGGTTGTCTGGGCATGGGATGGGGATTTGAATTTTGTTTAAAATAGCTTGAGTCAGGCTAAGTCTTCCCGATCCCGTATCTAGAGACATTAGGTCAATGGTTTTAATAAAATGGTAAAGATATTTTGGAACAATCCTCAAAGTATCGATTTCCGTATAGTAAATGGTGTCAACATTCCAAAGCGGTGTCTCGACATAAAAAATATTTGTAATAGAACCTTTGCGAGGAATCAAAACAGTTGGCTTATCACATAAGTATCTGTCAACATATCCCATGATGCCGCCTGAGCCATAAACAGGAACATCCCCCGCATTTAATCCTTTCCAGTCTTTCCCATGTTTTATTTTTGCGACTACCCCCAACGGCTTCCATTCTACCGCCACCCCATCCAACAACCTTTCCAGAAAATTCAAACCACTCATATATCACCTCCATCAAATCTCTGTAATTCTCGTTCAATATCTTCAATACTTGGCAATTGTCCAACAGCCTGTTGGACAAATTCAACATCTGTCCATGTATGGGCAGTGGATTAATCCCTGCTTTGACCAGAGCTATTCGTAATGACTCCACATCCGATAGATTTTAATCAATTTATCTGATTCAAATATTTCGTAAACTATCCGATGCTGTTTATTGATGCGGCGACTGATTAGCCCTTTCATATCTCCTTTTAAAAATTCATAATCTGGGGGATATTGTAATGGGTCTTCTTCAATGATCTTGTTTAGTTGCAAAACTTTGGATTTCAATCCACTGGAGGCAAGCTTTTTGGCATCCTTTTGAGCTTGCGTCATAAAAATTATTTTGTACATTACCAATCCAGTTTATCGAGAGTTACACCTTGTTCAATGGGTTCAGTTCGCGCTGAATTGATACTTTGAACCATTCCTTCAATTCCTCTCAGATATTCATCATCGCTGACATAATCCGATTGATCCAAAATCTTAATTTCGTCTCTAGAGAAGCGATCGAGTAACCATAGAAATTTGTCGCTAACGCTATCATCTATTTGTAGGGTGATTGTCCGCATAAGTTAACTCCTAATTTCTCCGTATAAATTAATATAAATCAATTGCATAGTGAGGTTTATATTTTATCGTCTTTGCCCTGAATGGCGGTAACGGCGATCGCCTCCCAAAAAAATCAATCAAACAACGCTACAGTTCCTCCGTTCTAAATTCGCTATAGCCCTCATAGTAATAACTAACATCAATACCCTTCATAAACAGAACGCGATCGCCAATCTGATCAGTCAGCACATTTTTCAGCAAGACTTTAATTTCCACATCCTTCACCACACTACGCTGCATCGCCGAAAGATAATCATCCTTATCCACCAGATTCCAATCTACAACCTGTTTAATTTCTTTTTTGAGCATCAAGTCTAGCCAGATACGGGTGGCGCGTCCATTGCCCTCACGGAAAGGGTGAGCAACATTCATTTCCACATATTTTTCAATAATCTGCTCAAAATTCCCCTGTGGCATTGCGTCAATCTGTTCCAGAGCCTCTTTTAGATACAACACTGGCGCAAAACGGAAATTGCTCTTAGAGATATTCACCTCGCGGACTTTTCCAGCAAAGCCATAAATATCTCCAAACAAATAGGCATGAATCAAAGCAAGCCCCTTGAACGTGCCAACTTCCACCTTATCAATATCGCCAGAGTCAAAAAGCTGCTTTGCCTTTTGTTTGCTGATTTTTTCCTCAGCCTTAGCCAGCTCCACCTGATTTGTGATGTTTAATTTATTTTCCAGTGTCATGCTGCTTCTCCCTCAATCTCCGCCACGATCGCATCAATCTCACCACGCAAGCGATCGATCTTCGCAACAGTGGTTTTTAATTCAGCATTCAGCGCAGTAATATCCGTAATTTCGCGGGTGTCCTCGGCTTCCACATAGCTGCTGACCGACAGATTGTAATCATTAGCAGCAATCTCTTCAAAGGTCACCGATCGCGCAAAATGAGCAAGATTTTCCTTGCGATCGAATACCCCCATGATTTCGGCAATGTGGTCATCGGTCAGGGTGTTAGTGTTGGTTTCTTTTTTAAACAGTCCACTGGCATCAATAAACTGGATGGCATTGTCGGGCTTGTGTTTCGATAGCACCAAAATCGTCACCGCGATCGTCGTGCCAAAAAACAGATTGGGCGCGAGGGCAATCACGGTTTCCACATAGTTGTTATCCACCAAATACTTTCTGATTTTGGCTTCCGCACCGCCACGATAAAAAATACCAGGGAAACACACGATCGCCGCCCGACCCTTGCTCGATAAATAGCTCAAGCAATGCAACACAAACGCAAAGTCAGCCTTAGATTTAGGCGCGAGTACGCCAGCAGGGGCAAAGCGATCGTCATTAATCAGCGTTGGGTCATCACTGCCAATCCACTTCACCGAATAGGGGGGATTAGAAACGATGGCATCAAAGGGCTTTTCATCGTCAAAATGTGGGTCAGTCAGCGTATTGCCCAACTGCATATTGAACTTGTCGTAATTGATGTTATGCAAAAACATATTCATCCGCGCCAAGTTATAGGTGGTGTGATTAATCTCCTGCCCGTAAAAACCTTCTTCAATGAGGTGAGCGTCAAAGTGTTTTTTGGCTTGCAATAGCAGCGAACCTGAACCACAGGCAGGGTCATAAATTTTATTGACGCTAGTTTGCTGGTGCATCGCAAGTTGGGCAATCAGCCTAGAGACATGCTGCGGCGTAAAAAACTCACCGCCCGATTTACCCGCATTGGCGGCATAGTTGGAAATCAAAAACTCATAGGCATCGCCAAACAGATCGATATGACTGCCTTCAAAATCACCAAAATCCAGCCCTGCCACCCCTTTGAGTACCGCAGCCAAGCGGAGGTTCTTATCTTTAACCGTATTGCCGAGGCGGTTACTGGTAGTGTCAAAGTCGGCAAACAGCCCCTTGATATCCCTCTCAGAGGGGTAGCCATTAGCAGAACTTTCGATCGCCCCAAAAATCGCCGCTAGGTCAGTATTCAGGCTTTCGTTCGTGTTGGCACTCGCGGCGATCGTGGCAAACGACTGGCTGGGGTAGATGAAGTAGCCTTTGGTTTTAATGGCATCGTCTTTGATATCGTCGGTAATGACGCGATCGGACAGCTTGTCGTAGTGGATGCTGTCATCACCAGCCTCGATGTAGCTGGCAAAGTTTTCACTGATAAAGCGGTAAAACAGCGTGCCGAGAACGTATTGCTTGAAATCCCAGCCATCGACTGAGCCGCGAACATCATTGGCTATTTTCCAGATTTGGCTTTGCAGGGCGGCGCGTTGTTGGGTACTCGTCATTGTAAAAATTCTAGTTCAATTGCTTATGCATAAGGTTTGAGTTGAACCGCATTAGCTACGCTGAGCGGTTAAGTAGAAGTCGTTTTTATGTCGGTTCCAACGACTTGTTCTATCTGCCTCGTTTGATGGCTTTATCATATGCTGTCATGTTCTATTTAATCGGTGATAGAACAATATATAGCAAACCTAAAATCTTATTTCCCAAAATTTATGCTTTACCGATTAAGCGATCGCGCAAAGCCTTAATCTTGTCACGAAAAGCCGCAGCCTGCTCAAACTCTTGCTTCTTTGCCGCGTCTTTCATTTGCGCTTCCAACTGCTCAATGATTGAAGGAATATCATCAAGAGAAATTTCCTTAGCGTTATTTACCACATACTCAAGCTGACGTTCATTGAGTCGGCGAGAGACTGATAGAAAATCAAGAATCGCATTACCCTCAATCGACTTCACAATTGACGTTGGCGTAATCTTGTTATCCTCATTATATTTAATTTGAATGAGGCGGCGGCGTTCCGTTTCTGAGATTGCTTTTTCCATGCTATTAGTCATGCGATCGGCATACATGATCACCTGTCCAGCAATATTTCGGGCGGCTCTGCCGATCGTCTGAATCAGCGATCGCTCGGCTCTTAAAAATCCTTCCTTATCCGCATCCAGAATAGCCACTAGAGAAACTTCAGGCAAATCTAAACCTTCTCTCAATAAATTTACACCAATCAATACATCAAACGTACCACGCCTTAAATCTTGCAGGATTTCAATCCGCTCAATTGATTTAATATCGGAATGGAGATAACGCACTAATAAATTCCGTTCTTGAAAATAAGTAGTCAAATCCTCCGCCATTTTCTTAGTCAAGGTCGTAATTAAGACCCGTTCCTTGCGCTTAATTCGCAATTGAATCTCATGATAAAGATCGTCAACTTGTCCGTCAGTTGGGCGCACAAATATCTCAGGATCGACTACGCCTGTCGGTCTGATAATCTGCTCAACCACCTGCTCCGAAACTTCCATTTCCCAATCCCCAGGAGTTGCCGAAACAAAAATACATTGCTTGACCATCTCCCAAAATTCATCAGCTTTTAATGGTCGATTATCAGCCGCACTCGGTAAACGGAAACCATGATCAATTAGGGTCATCTTACGGGCGCGATCGCCGTTATACATACCCCTGATTTGCGGAATGGAAACGTGAGACTCATCAACAATTAGCAGCCAATCATCCTTGGGAAAATAATCCACCAAACAAGCTGGAGATTCCCCCGCTTGCCGTCCTGCTAAATGCCGTGAATAGTTTTCTACACCATTACAAAACCCCACTTCCTGCAATAATTCCAAATCATATTTAGTGCGCTGTTCCAGACGTTGTGCCTCTAGTAATTTGCCTGCATTAGTTAATTCCTCAAGTCGCTCTTCTAGTTCTGCTTTAATATCGGCACAGGCAATTCCTAAGCGATCGGCGGGAGTGACAAAGTGCCTTGCAGGATAGATATTCAAACCTTCCATACTTTGCAAAATCTCACCTGTGACTGGATCGACATAACGAATCGCTTCAATTTCATCGCCAAAAAATTCCACACGAATAGTGCGATCTTCGTAGGCAGGTCCAATTTCTAAAATGTCACCTTTGACCCGAAATTTCCCTCGTCCCATTTCGATGTCGTTGCGCTCGTACTGCACATTCGTCAAAGCTTTTAGCAATTCCCTCTGGTCATATTCCACACCCACCGCTAAGGGAATCGAAGCCTTGAGATATTCTTCTGGAATTCCTAAACCATAAATGCAGCTTACGGATGCGACCACAATTACATCTTTACGCTCGAAAAGCGATCGCGTTGCCGAATGGCGCAACATATCGATTTCATCATTAATCGAAGCAGTCTTCTCAATATAAGTATCGGTAACGGGAATATATGCCTCTGGCTGATAGTAATCGTAATAACTAATGAAATATTCGACTGCGTTATTGGGAAAGAATTCACGCAATTCATTACATAGCTGTGCTGCTAAGGTCTTGTTATGCGCTAGTACTAGCGTTGGCTTTTGATATTGCGCGATCGCATTAGCTACGGTCATCGTTTTACCAGTACCTGTTGCGCCTAGTAGGGTCTGATAACGCTTTCCTTTTTGCAAACCGTCAAACAATTGAGCGATCGCTTTGGGTTGATCGGCGGTGGGTTGCCAAGGGGTACGAATGTCAAATATTGCCATAGGGTTTAGTAATTGAGACCGCTATCAAAATCAACCATCTCTATCATATCAAACTCAAATTTGGTAATCCTAAAAAAGAAAAGATTTATATGCCTAAAAATAGGTAGAGCTTTGCGCCACCTATTTTTACTTTTTATAGCCTTAGCCAGTCTTGTTAGGATATAAAGCCCAAATAATGTGGAGGCGGCGCTTTGCGCCGCCCCACATTATTTGGGCTTTGATTTGTCCTACCTGAGTTATTTTGTGGTTTCGGCTTCTCTCAGCCAGCGTGATCTGATGGCTGAGAGAAGCCGAAGCCTGTATCAACTCATTTCGGATTGCTATAGCTCTTTGGCGGCGCAAGTAAAATCTACATTGCTATACAGCTTTTCTTAACAGCTCGATTAAAGGTTTTGTTAACCAATGAGTCCCAATCTTCCATTGATGTTGAAAGGTTGGCATTCTTAGCAAATAGGCTATTCTCCTCATGGTATGAGCTGATAATCCATCAATGCTAAATTTCCCAAAAATGGAAGCAGTGGCTCTATCAATCCCTAAACTAATAAATTCACCAAGGGGAATATAGTTAAAGTTCACTAGTGGTTTTTGATTGATGCTTGCCCAGATATTCCATGCACAATATTGTGATTGTTGAAAAGCAACCTGCGCTGTGGCGGGCAATGGCTGTCCATTGAAATTAAGGCTGGCTAAATCACCGATCGCAAAGACATCGCGATCGCCTTGAACCTGTAAAGTTGCTTCAGTAACAATTGCCCCTTTAGCATTATGACTAATTGCTAAATTTTGAATCACTTTTGAGAAATTGCTTCCCACTGTCCAGAGGACAATATCAACGGGTAAAGTATCACTACCATCGGCATAATCTAGCGTAACTTCATCTTCGGTTATCTGAGAAACTCTAGTATTAAGATCCGTCCATATACCGCGTGTAGAGAGAGCTAGTTCAGCGATTGTCCGATTAGCATCTGTGGAATTAGCTAAAATTTTGTCATTGCGATCAACTAAGCGTACTCGACCACGTTCTTTGAGTCGATCGCCGATTTTGCAGGCAAGTTCTACACCACTACTACCCCCACCAGCAATACATACACGAATTTTGTCGCGACTGGATGCTTCTAATAACTCCAGCTTACTATTGAGCCGATAAAAGTCCTTTAGATCCCTAAACGGAATCGCATATTCCTCGGCTCCTGCGACATAGTTCATAGGTGTTTCGCCTCCGAGTGCTAAAACTAGGCGATCATATTTCAGAATAGTTTTCTGACCGATATTAACTTCTACTTCCTTTGTCTCAAAATCAACATTAGTCACTACACCTTGAATAAACTGAATACCTGTATCAGCCAGTAATTCTATAAATGGGGGCGCAATCTCCCATTCCTGCATTTCTTTGGTTACTAGCTCGTAGAGAAATGGCGTAAATAAGAAGCGATCGCTTTTATCAATGAGGATAATTTCAGGCGTGATTGCCCATGGTAGTCGTGAGAGATTTAGGGCAGTATACAAACCACCAAAACCGCCACCAAGAATACAAATTCGTGTCATGAAAAGATCCAATTCAGTTTTTCCATTTTATCGCTTCATTTCTAAAATGTAGTGGTTTTCATTTTACCTACGGCAAATGAAAACTCTAAAATCGTTGCCCCGCCAATAAAAATTGGCTCTTTGTTTTATAGCATTTGTGGATTCGGCTTCGCTCAGGCATCAGTCCACGCTGGCTGAGCGAAGCCTGAGCCTGTCTCAACTCATTTAGGATTGCTATAAGTTGCTGGGCATAATTAAAAACCAGAGCTTTTGGGGATTTATATTTGGTTGCGCCCAGCTACTTAAATATATTAATTTTTGGTTAAATTTAGATTGTCTTTTTCCACTTGTACCTAAATCTTGTTAACCCTTAGTATAAGATTAAAACTTTTTTCTGTGAGGGCAACTTGGTTACATCAGTCCTACTCACTCAGTTGTCAGAGGAGCAATCGCTGATATGGCACAAAGCCTTGTCATCCCATCAGCTTGAAGTATGGGCAGCTCCTGAATCTCAAGATTTACTTAAAATTCTTGAACAAAAGCGTCAAGCTCAGCAAAATTTGCCAGAGCTTATAATTTCCGATATTGGAGTGAGATATGCTGGTGGAACCTCATTACTGGCTACTGAATTATGTAAATGGTGTGCTGATTATGCCCCTCAAGTAAAAGTTTTGCTCGTAAACCCTCGTCAGTCCCAAATTAAAGAGGTAGAAAAGCGCTGGGCGATTCGTCGTGGTGCAATTGATCTACTACCAAAAATATCTGTAGAGAATTTTTATTCTTCATTTTTAGTTGTCGCACAGGCTTTAAAACTAGAAGTTAAAGGAGATGAATTAAAAACTGCGATCAACAGTCTGAAGCAACAACAATCTCAGCCAGATCGAGGGGCAGTTCAGGGTAAAAATATTAGGCAAATTGCGACTGAAGAGTTAGCCCGTAAAATGGCAATGATTCCTTTGATGGTGATGTCGGCTGAGCCTGAAATGGAATCAAGAGATAATTCGCCAATACAAGATTCCCAACGTCAATTAGTTTTAGATTCGACTATCTCTGGACTTAATCTCTACAATATTCAGATTGATTTAGAGCAAACAGGGGCGATCGCTCGTCAGTTTTTTGAAGACAATCCGCTCTTACCAGCACTCATTCTCTACGATCAAGCCGAATATATTGGAATGCTATCTCGCCGCAGATTTCTTGAGTGCCTCAGCCGCCCCTATTCAATTGAATTATTTACTAAACGACCATTGAGAGTTCTCTATGAGCAGGCTCAGTCAGAAATTCTACAATTACATGGCAATACACCCATTGTGATTGCATCTCAGTTAGCTCTCGGACGGGTTAATGATGAAATTTATGAGCCTCTAATTGTGCATTTAGATGGAGATATTTATTCTGTATTGGATATTCATGATCTTTTGCAGGCGCAGTCGCATATCCATGAATTAGCAACCAAGTTATTGCGAGAGCAGACTCAAACTACTATGTTCCAAACTGAAAAAATGGCAAGTTTGGGGCAAATTGTGGCTGAGGTGTCCCATGATATTCGGAATCCTGTATCAGCGATTTATGGTAGTACTGAATGTCTCTTGACTTACATCGAAGGAGTGATGCAGATTTTGAGGGCTTATGAGAAGGAATATGGAACATCCTCCCCAGTTATTAGGGAAACCTTAGAGCAAGTTGATTGGGATTTTGTCTGCTCAGATTTGCCACAGGTGGTGCGAAGTATTCAATCTGGATCAAAATATCTACGTCGTTTAGTAGACACATTGCAAGGTCTATCGCAAATTCAAGATCATGCTATGCCTGAGCCTCTTGATTTAGTCGAATGTGTAGATAGTAGCTTGACAATTCTCAGTGGCAGAATTAGAAATATCCAGATTGTAAAGAATTACATTAATCTTCCTAAAATCAATGGATATAGCGATCGCATGATTCAAGTGTTTATGAACTTGATTACTAATTCTCTTGATGCCTTAATAGATTTGCGCTCTAAGCCTGAGTTAATCAAACAGAGTGATCAGGTCATTTATCGAGATGAAGAGAATTTGAACTCAGGTAATGTTCAAATTCTTTCTGATATTGCATGGCAACCTCTAATAATGATTTCAGCTGCGATCGCTGAAATCGACAATCTCGACTGGATATCCATCAAGATTGCTGACAATGGTATCGGTATTCCCATAGAAATTCAGGATCGGATTTTTGATAATTTCTTTGCGACTAATGGTCAAGCTAAAGGTACTGGTTTAGGTTTAGCGATTTGCCATCAAATTATTACGCAACAGCACAATGGCAAAATCGTATTGCGATCGCCATATCTCAATCATCAGGGTGATGTCACGATTGGCACTGAGTTTGAAGTGCTATTACCGATTGGCTAAAAAGCTCCCGCCTGCGGCGGGAGCTTTTTTAGTAACTGATGTTACGTGGAAGCTTACAAGACCCTCACCCCTAGCCCCTCTGGGCTGCCTTGTACACACAACTACAGAAATTTTGCTAATCTCATCAATTCCCCCTTTGCAAGGGGGAATTAAAGGGGGGGGGAGATTTGTGGGTACAGGGTAGCTCCCTCTGGGAGAGGGTGTGAGGGCGATATTTGTTCCACCTAACGCCAGTTAATAATTACTAGCTGTTTTACGGTGATGAATTGCAGTCAAGCCGTTGGATTGCAAGAGTTTGCCATTTTCGACGATCGCATAAACAATCCAGTGATCTCCACATTCCATTCTCTGAGTAACTCGGCATTCTAGATAGGCTAAACCATCGCTGAGAACTAATCCTCCGCCTACTTCTTCAGACTGCACATCAATAAAACGATCTTCTGCTGGAGCAAATTTTTTCATGAAGTGTTTGCGGAGTTGTTTGCCTTGTTCGAGGATATTTAACACAAAGCGATCGCCCTCATACATATAGGACTCGATCGCCCGATCCTTGGAAACGGCTATAGTAATGCCGGGGGGATTAAAGGTGGCTTGTGACACCCATGAGGCAAGCATGGCGGTAGAGATTTCACCACGCTTTACTGTTAACACACAGAGTGAGCCAACAATGCGACCAACAGCTTGCTCAACGGTACTACCCGGATTTAAGGTGGTGCGAACTTTTTTGGCACGTTTAAGGACTTGAGCAAAGTCTGTACCTGTTTCTTCGCAAACCTGTAAAGTTGCTTCGGTGGGTGTAAATTTGATCCGAATTGGCTCAAAAGCAAGAGTATAACCCGCATCTTTAAGTTTCCCTGAAATAATATCAACCGCTTCGCCACTCCATCCGTAGGAGCCAAATACACCTGCTTGATAGCTTTTGGTTGCGGTAGATAATACAATTCCTAATGCCGTTTGGACTTGGGTGGGCAGATGTCCCCCTAGGGTTGGCGAACCGATCAAGAATCCCGATGATTTTTCGATCGCTCCCTTAATTTCCTCTGGTTCTGCACTTTCGCAATTAATTAACTCAACGGCAACCCCTGCCTTAGTGATGCCCCGTGCCAAGGCATTCGCGATCGTGGTGGTGTTTCCATAGGCAGAAGCAAATAGTAGAGCGACGGAAATATTTTGTTGTTTTTGGTTCTCACTCCATTGACGATAGAGACTGATTAATTCGTGCGCTCCGTAACGCAACATAGGACCATGCCCAGTAGCATAGAAGCTAACAGGAATATCAATTAGTTTATCGAGAGCAGATTCAACTTGACGAACTTGGTTTGCCATTGTGCTATCAAAGTAATAGCGACGATCGCCTAGCAGTTGACTCCAGCCTTCGTCAAATACTTGATCGCCGCAAATATGAGCGCCAAAGAATTTGTCAGTATATAAAATTTGGGTTTTGGAGTCGTAGGTGCAAAGTTCATCAGGATGACGTGGTGTAGAAGTCGGAATAAATTTGAGAACATGACCTTTACCCAGATCAAGAACTTCTTCACCCCGCATAACTTGAATTTTGAGTTTGTCGCCGTAGGCTTCCTCTAAGTTTTGATATAAAGCGATCGCCGCAGGATTTGTACAGACAAAGGTGAGGCGAGGATTAATCTCTAGTAAAGCCTTAAGGGTATCGATACGGTTTTGGTTGACATGACCGAGAATCACATAACTAATATCGAGAATATTGATCCGTTTGCGTAATTCTTTTAGATAAATTTCTGTAAATGTCCCCCCTGGAGGATCGATTAATGCTTGCAAATTTCCTTGAATTAGAAATGAGTTTGCAGTAGTTCCCTTTTCCAGAGCATACTCAATTTCAAAACGGAGGCGATTCCAACTGCGCGATCGCAGGGCATAGGTTTCCTCAGCAATATAAATTACTTGAACATCACGGGGTTTAGTGTTAGTCGTATTAGTCACGATCGCTTTCTCCCAAATTCTAGACTGATGCTCTTAGTTTACTAACTGTGGGCAACCATAAATCATTATAAAAACTGATGGTAGCCGTAAAGATGTAGTAATATGCCGCGAAAGTGCGTCAGAAATAAAGGTCGGCGGCGTTTTGCTCGCCGACCTTTATTTCTGGTTTGAGATGTATAACCTTGGTTTTGCATCAACACTTTATGGCTTTGCTGTATAATTGCTCCGCGCCCTCGCACCTATCTTTAGATAACTAAAAAAACAGAAATTCATGACCCTTCGCATTTACAACACGCTCACACGTCGCAAAGAAGACTTTATTCCCCTCGAAGCAGGGGCTGTGAAAATGTATGTTTGTGGTGTAACGGTTTATGATTATTGCCATTTAGGTCATGCTAGAGCCTATGTGGTTTGGGACATGATTCGGCGCTATCTCGCGACAAAGTATCAAGTTCAGTTTGTTCAGAATATTCCGGATATTGATGACAAGATTCTGAAACGTGCATTGGAAAGAAAAACAACGATGCAGGCGATCGCTAATCAATATATCGCTGCCTATGATGAGGATATGGCAAAGTTAAACATCGCTAAAGCCGATGACTATCCCCGTGCTACAGAGACAATTCCCGAAATTATTGAACTCATTCAGAAATTAATTGATCAAGGCTATGCCTATGCTTCAGCTGGGGATGTCTATTATGCAGTGCAGAAGTTTCCTAGCTATGGCAAGTTGTCGGGACGGAAACTTGAAGATATGCAGGCTGGGGCGAGTGGTCGGGTAGATGAACATGAACCCTCCAAACACTATCCCTTTGACTTTGCCCTATGGAAGTCGGCTAAACCTAATGAACCTTTTTGGGAATCACCTTGGGGAAATGGTCGTCCGGGGTGGCATATTGAATGCTCAGCAATGGTGCGATCGTGTTTAGGAGATACCATTGACATTCATGCAGGTGGGATAGATTTACAATTTCCTCACCATGAGAATGAAGTTGCTCAGTCAGAAGCTGCTTCTAGTAAGCCTTTAGCTCGATATTGGATGCATAACGGCTTTGTGAATATTGATGGCGAAAAGATGTCAAAATCACTGCATAATTTTAAAACGATTCGTAATTTGTTAGGGTGTTTTGATCCGATGGCAATCCGTTTATTCACACTCCAAGCACAATATCGCCAACCGATAGATTTTACGGAAGATGCGATCAATGCTGCTACGAAAGGATGGGAAACAATTCGAGAAAGTATATTATTTGCTGCTGATTTTGGCGCAAAACTTGGTTGGCAGAATCTAGAAGTTCCATCTCGACAGCAAGTTGTAAAAGCGATCGCTGGTTTTGAAGAAGCAATGGATGATGACTTTAATACTTCTGTTGCTTTGTCCTATGTGTTTGAACTAGCGAAGAAGTTACGCTCAGAGCGTAATACGTTCGTCTATTCGGGAAAGTCAGATACTAGTTCTGAAGTTCTCTTTCAAGAATGGCAAGCTCTTAGTTACATGACCAATGTATTAGGTTTTGTGGCAAATGTTCGCGATCGCCCAGTCTCTTCTGATAGCATCAATGAATCACAGATTGAAGCTTTAATTCAACAACGGATTGAAGCAAAAAAGGCAAAAAATTATCACGAAGGCGATCGCCTTCGTGATGAACTAAAAACATTAGGCATTACCCTCGTCGATCAAAAAGATGGTACAACGCGCTGGCTCAGAGCTTAACTAATGCCTGTAGCCACTACTGACTCTTTATCAACTAATTAAATGTATGGATAAATATCAACACTTAAGAGATACTGGTATAAATGGCGATAATTATGATCTAAGTACTGAATGAAGATTTGATTGAGCAATTTCAGTATTGCGATGATCAGTATGGAATTGAACTTAGCGATATTGAATATGATGCTGTGGCAGTAACTTTTAAGGAAGTTCCTGAAGACTTAATCGAACTTGTATTGGAGATATAGCAATCTGAAATGAGTTGAGACAGGCTTCGACTTCGCTCAGCCAACGTGGAATGATGGCTGAGCGAAGTCGAAGCCATAAATGATTTCGGATTACTATATATGATCTGTCCCGATCCAATTGATCAACATTTTGGTTGCTTTGCTGATGCGATCGCAGTTATGGAAGAGTTTGATAAAGATGTTGCTAAAAATATCCAAGCATTGATTAAAGATATTGATTTCAACGATCAGAACTATGGCTTTGAGCTATTAAAGCGATCGCTTGCCATCAATAAAGCTGTAGCTCTGTGGTGGGATTAACTAAAAGACTTCTTTTAATGCGAGATTCGATGACATGAGAATCAACCCCAAATCTTTCGGCGGCGGCTATCATCTTAATGTTTAAGACATCAGAATTTTTGAGAATGATTTTTTGAGACGGTGTAATTATCTCTACGACTAATGCTTTATGCAATTGAGCAGCGACGGCTCTAGCTAACAATGGCGGTACTGAATTGCCAATTTGTCGAAATCCATGCCATTTTGTACTATGAAAACGAAACCAGTCTGGATAGGAATGTAATCTTGCGGCTTCGCGTACTGTAATGCAACGAGGTTGTTCGGGATGAATTGGGCGTGGCGCAGTAAATGCTCCACGATTGCTCGGAGTTCCTGCTCTGAGTGTGTTACAAATACCATCAGGATCGAGTTTTAAAAATCTGCTAATTTTCTCGACTACTCCATTGGGAGTAGAGCGAAAACGGGAGATCGAGGTAGGACTATGGACAGTAGCAATGCTTGAAGTTAGCAGCTTAGCGTCATATTGACGCGGATAGGCAAAATTATTGGGGTCTACTTTTAAACCGCGCAGGTATTCACTATAGAAGCTTTTAGGTTTTTGATAGTCTGCAACACACCAATCTTGAGCGCTTAATTCCTTATATTTAGTCACATCAGGTAAATCTGCGATCGCCTCACGAACCGTCGGACTATCTGGTAAATTGATCAGCTCTTTAGGAATTCGATTGGCTTTAGCGGGTTTGGTAATTGGTGATGGGTAATTAGGAAGTTTTAAACCTTGACGACAACCAATCAAAAACAATCTTTCGCGATGTTGAGGGACACCAAAATGAGAAGCATCAAGCACTCTGTAAGGACTGAGAATGTTATAACCATTGCTCTCAAAATTCTCAATGACTTCATCTAAAAACTGTCGATGATTGCCTAAAGTTAAACCTTTAACATTTTCCATCACAAAATACTTAGCATTTAGTTCTTTGACTAAACGCATAAAATGCGATACCAATTGATTGCGCGGATCATCAAAGGCGCGTTTGCCCATTAGTGAAAACCCTTGACAGGGGGGGCCGCCGAATACAACATCAACTTCGCGATCGCCTATTTGCGCTCTTTCACGAATATCATTACCAGAGATATTTATGACGGTGGCACAAATGGCTGACCACATGGGAAAATTATATTCATGGGTAGCGCAATGAATTGGGTCAATCTCCACTGAAGCAAGTACATCAAAACCTGCTTGCTCAAAGCCTAGAGTCATACCACCCACACCCGCAAACAAATCCACCGCGATCGGTCGTTGATTTCCCATATTCTACAAAGCATCTACACATCAGAATAGATACTCTATCCTATAGCGATTTGAACACGAATAAAAAAGCGGCGCGAAGTTCTGCTTTTTTATTCGTTCGTGCCTAATGCTCCCGGTGAACCAGCTAAGGTTCTACGTGGTGAGCAGGTGATAATGGTAATAATTAGCGTCATGATATAGGGTGCAGCATTAAATAAGTACCGATAGGAACTGATACCAACTGCCTGTAAAGATGGCCCGATCGCCTGTGCTCCACCAAATAATAGCGCAGCCCATAGACAATGAATCGGTTGCCATCTTGCAAAAATAACCAGAGCGACCGCCATTAAGCCTTGTCCACTAGATATACGTTCTGACCATAAGCCGGGGTAATACAGCGATAAACTCGCGCCACCAACGCCTGCTAAAAAACTACCTCCAACAATCGCGCAGGTACGCACACCGACCACCGAAATTCCCATTGCCCGCGCAGCACTAGGACTATCACCCACTGCCCGCACATACAAGCCCCAACGGGTCGAGCTAAAAAACCATTGCATCAAAGGTGCGATCGCAATACCAATTAGTAACAAAGGACTGATTTTGAGCGCGTCTTGCACCTGTGGATAGCTACTCCAATTACCTAACTCAAAAACGGGTAAAGGAATTGCCTTGGGTTGAATAAATGCTTTGCCAAAGAAAAAGGCTAGCCCACTCCCAAAAATAATCATCGCGATGCCAACAGCAACATCACTGACCCTTGGACGCTGTGACAACCAAGCATGAATTAATCCCAGTCCTATTCCTGCCATCCCTGCGGCAACCACACCTAACCATGGCGATTTGGTCAAATAGGAAACTGAATAAGCGGACATTGCCCCTGTCAGCAATGTCCCTTCTAGCCCTAAATTTATTTTGCCAGCTTTTTCTGTAAGACATTCACCCAAGCTCACAAATAGAAATGGAGCGCTACCACGAAATGTGCCTGCAATGATCGCCAGAGGCACGCTCATCCAACCAAGTGTATCGTCTGTCATAGTTTTTTATTTCCAGCCAATTACAAATTATCTAAACCAATAAAGAACCAGATTTTTGTGCCTCGGCGTAGACATGGCACAAAAAATCTGGTTCTTTATTTACCTGTAAGTCCCTAAGCTACCGTCACTGAAGCATCAATCTTAACTTCAGGCTCTCGATCTTTAAAGAAATCTAAGCGACCGTAAAGAGATTCACTAAAGAGAATTGCGAGAAATACGATGCCTTGGAAAAGTAGGACTGTGGCATCGGGTAATTCAAACGATCTCTGTAAGGCGCTACCACTCGCCAGAATACCACCCATTAACACAGCGACTAGTACTGCTACTAGAGGATTTTGTCTAGCGATAAAGGCAACTAGAATACCGCTATATCCATAATCAGCATTGAGGGAAGCGTTAGCGCTGCCATGAATCGCGGCAATCTCCACCATACCCGCTAAACCTGCACAGGAACCACCTAAAAAAGTCACAATTAAGGTGAGCTTACCTACTGGCAATCCAGCAATTTTGGCAGCGCGGATATTACCGCCGACGGTGCGAACGGCAAAGCCAAAGGTGGTGCGATGAATTAGGAAATAGGCGATCACACAGGCAACTAAGCCATAAATCAATCCATAATGCACTCGCGAGTTGGGAATGCTTTGTAGCATGTTTACCGCCGCGAGAGGGAAGCTGGAAGGCTTGTTTAAGCTAGAAGGATCGCGCATTGGTCCTTCAACTAAGGTATTGAGGACTGCGATCGCAATGTAGTTCATTAATAAACTACTAATGGTTTCATTTACGCCTCGATAATACTTAATTGCGCCCACAAACATAATCCAGAGACCACCAGCAATAATTCCTGCTATTGCCATCGCAATCTGCACAATTACAGGTGGTAACGAGACTAAAGCTAAGCCGACTGAGATCGCACCTAAACCACCTACAATTAATGCACCCTCGTTACCAATAATTGTTAAGCCCAACATGGCAGGCAATGCTGTACATAGGGAAGTTAACATTAGAGGTGCAGCACGAATTAATGTACCTTGCCAAGAGAAGCTATTGCCAAAAGCTGATTGATAAATCGTTCCATAAACTGCAATAGGGTTCTTGCCTTGTACAGCACAGAAAATCCCGAACACAATTAATGAAGCAATTACTGCTCCAATGGGAATCAAAATGTTTTCAGATGTCGAGCGCCAGCGATCGCGTAAGTTCATAAGCTTATAGCTGTTTTGCAATGATTGATATCCCAATGACAAAGAAGAAGCGCAATGCACTTCCTCTTTGTATGATTGGAGTTAGCCCTTAACGCTACCGATAACTCCTTCGACAAACCAATCCATCTTTTCGAGTTCGAGATCGGTTTGTTTATATTCCTTACCCTTGGGAATCACCACCTTACCAGTGTTGTCCTTCATCTCCCCAGCATAGATCACGAAGTTGCCATCCATGAATTTTGCCAGAACATTCTCCGCTTCTTTTTTGTTGGCTGCACTGACGGCGCTACCAAAGGGAGATACTTTACAGAACTTCTCCTTTAGTCCACCACGTACAAGGTGGGGAATGCCTCCATCCGCAACTGACTTACCAGCCTTAAGCCATTCAGCGTATTGGGTATAGACACTAGTCCAATCCCATTCTGCGCCAGTTAGATAACCATTAGGAGCAAGCTTCGACTGATTGGCATGATAACCAGTGGAGAAAATCTTGCGTTTTTCCGCAGTTTCAATGACCACCTTGGGGCTGTCTACATGACAGGTCAAAACATCTACACCTTGGTCAACCATGCTGTTAGCAGCTTCTGCTTCTTTGACAGGAACTGACCAATCACCTGTGAAAATAACTTGAACTGTTACTTTGGGATTAACACTTCGAGCGCCTAGAGTGTAGCTATTAATGTTGCGAATTACCTGAGGGATTGGTTTTGCTGCCACAAATCCTAATTTGCCAGATTTTGTGGTTAAACCTGCAACTACTCCTGCGACATATTCAGCTTCATCAATATAGCCGTAATAGCTGCCAACATTTTTAGGATGCTTGCCTTCGGTGTACATACCGCCACAATGGAAGAACTGTACCTTGGGATTAGCCGCCGCAACTTTGAGAATATGCGGATCGAAGTAACCGAAAGAAGTTGGGAATAGTGCTGAGACATTATTTTGATTAATCATGCTCAACATAGTTTCTTGAACTGTAGCAGTCTCGGCAACACTAGCTTCACTTACAGCTTTGACATTAGGGAGCTTGGCGATCGCCTGTTCACCCTCATAGTGAGCTTGGCTATAACCAAAATCATCTTTAGGTCCAACATAGATAAACCCAAGGGTTAATAATGCTGCCGCAGGCGAGCTTGAAGCACTTGGAGATCCTGTATTAGCTGTAGTCTTAGGCGTTTGCTCGGTGCAACCTGCCCAAAGCTGAGAAGATGCTCCAAAGGCAGCCGTAGCGATCGCGCCCCGGATAAATTTGCGACGTGGAATATAAATTGGACTCATGCCTTCACACCTGTAAAAGATTGAATATTCTGTGAATAAAACAAAAACTACTAATAGAAATCTACACTTATTAGAAACTAGCAAACACTATTTGTAACAAATGTATTACTAACTACCTGAATCATTTAGGACTGATATAGCAACCCTAAGTTATTTGAGGCTTCGGCTTTGCTCAGCCATCAGTTCACGCTGGCTGAGCGAAGCCGAAGCCTGTATCAACTCATTTCGGATTGCTATATATAAAAACAGAAGGACACGCAAAGCGTATCCTTCTGTTTTGGAAAACTAAAACCTCTTAGTTAGAAGCTAAAGACTGCCTGTAGGTTGCCCACAAAAATAGTTGGGTTGCTACTTAAATTATTAGCGTTAAAGATAGTGTAGAAAGAAGGTACTACAGAAATATTCTTG